>JAKDMV010000023.1 GCA_030452125.1 Micrococcaceae bacterium | reverse complement strand
GGGGCGCCCCCCCCGCCGGGGGGGGGGGGGCCCCCCCCCCCCCCCCCCCCGCCGCGGGACCGGTCGCTCCTAGAGCTGGTGGCCCATCTTGAACCCGACGTCCTCGCCGGGCTCGTCGGTCTTTCCGTCCCCGGGAGAACGGGTGTAGGAGAAGCCGTCGGCCCCGACGGTCACCGCCATCTCGGACTTGTCCTCGCGGACGGTGACCGGCTGCGGGTTCCCGTCCAGATCCAGGACCAGGGAGGCTTCGGTGTACCAGGAGGGGACCACCGCGTTGCCCCACCAGTCACGACGCTGGTTGTCATGCACATCCCAGGTGATCGTGGGGTTGTCCGGATCGCCGGTGTAGTAGTCCTGCGTGTAGATCTCGATCCGGTGGTCATCCGGATCCAGGATGTACAGGTAGAAGGCATTGGACACCCCATGGCGGCCGGGGCCGCGCTCGATCCGGTCGGAGATGCGCAGGGCGCCCATCTTGTCGCAGATCTGGATGATGTTGTGCTTCTCGTGGGTGGCGAAGGCGACGTGGTGCATCCGCGGCCCGTCACCACCGGTCAGGGCCGTGTCATGCACGGTCTGCTTGCGGTGCATCCAGGCCGCGTAGGTGACCCCGTCGGAGTCCTGGATGTCCTCCGAGACGCGGAAACCCAGACCTTCGAGGTATTCGCGGCCCCGCGGGACATCGGGGGTGACCTGGTTGAAGTGGTCCAGACGGACCAGCTCGCCGGCGGAGTAGAGATCGTAGCGCTGGTGCAGGCGTTCGACGTGCTCGACGGCGTAGAAGAACTCGTAGGGGAAACCCAACGGGTCCTCCACCCGGACCGAGTCACCGATCCCCCGGACGAACCCGTCCTTGCGGCGTTCGGTACGGCAGCCCAGTTCCTTGAAGTAGGCTTCCGCAGCGTCGACCTCCTCCGGGGACCTCACCCGGTAGGCGAAGGCGGCCACCGCGGCCACCGGGCCCAGGGTCAGCACCAGGTTGTGGTGGATGAACTCCTCGAAGGAGCGCAGGTAGATGGCGTGCTCGTCCTCGTAGGTGACGTGCAGCCCCAGCAGGTCCACATAGAACTGGCGGGACCTGGCCAGATCGGTGACCACGATCTCCATGTACGCACAGCGCACGATATCGGGGGCCGGAAGCGAAGAGGTGACGGTTTTGGTGCTCATGATGATTCCTTAGGGTGTGGGATGCCCGGCAGCGTCATTGCTGTCTTTCAGGCGCCGAACTTGGGCGTGTGGACCTCGCCGAGCGTGATGTGCACGGCCTGCTGGTCCGTGTAGAAATCGATCGAACGGTAGCCGCCCTCATGGCCCAGGCCCGAGGACTTCACCCCGCCGAAGGGCGAACGCAGGTCACGGACGTTGTGGCTGTTCAGCCACACCATGCCGGCCTCGACCGCCTGGGCGAAGTTGTGGCTGCGCTTGAGGTCGTTGGTCCACACATAGGCGGCGAGCCCGTATTTGGTGTTGTTCGCCAGTTCCAGGGCCTCCTCCTCGGTGTCGAAGGGGGTGATCGCCACCACGGGTCCGAAGATCTCCTCCTGGAAGATCCGGGCGTCGGGGGCCACGTCCACGAAGACCGTCGGGGCGACGTAGGAGCCGTTCTCCTGGCCTGCGGGCAGCTGCTCGGGGCGGCCGCCGCCGGCGACGAGCCGGCCTTCGGTTTTGCCGATCTCGACGTAGGACATGACCTTGTCGTAGTGCTCGGGGTGCACCAGGGCCCCGACCTCGGTGGCGGGGTCGTGGGGGTCGCCCACCACGATGTTCTTCGCCCGGGCGGCGTAGGCCTCGACGAACTTGTCGTAGATGCCGCGCTGGACCAGGATCCGCGAGCCGGCGGTGCAGCGCTCGCCGTTGAGCGAGAAGACCCCGAAGACGGTCGAGTCGATGGCCGCGTCGAAATCGGCGTCGTCGAAGACGATGGCGGGGGACTTGCCACCGAGTTCCATCGACATGCCCTTGAGCGATTCGGCGCAGTTGCGGAAGATCGTCTGGCCGGTGGTGGATTCGCCGGTGAAGGAGATCAGCGGGACCTGGGGGTGCTTCACCAGGGCGTCGCCGGCCGATTCGCCGAAGCCGTTGACCAGGTTGAAGACGCCTTCGGGCAGACCGGCCTCCTCGAAGATCTTCGCCCAGAGCGAGGCCGAGAGGGGAGTGAACTCCGCCGGCTTCAGCACCACGGTGCAGCCCGAGGCGATTGCGGGGGCCAGCTTCCAGGATTCGAGCATGAACGGGGTGTTCCACGGGGTGATGAGCCCGGCGACGCCGATCGGCTTGCGGTTCACGTAGTTCAGCTGCGATCCGGGGACCTTCAGCGCGTTGTCGTGCTGGGCGACGATCAGGTCCGCGAAGAACCTGAAGTTCTCGGCGGCACGTTGGGCCTGGCCGCGGGCCTGGGTGATCGGCAGACCGGTATCGAAGGTCTCCATCTCGGCCAGACGGTCCTCCTGGGCGACAACGGCGTCGGCGATCGCGTACAGGACCTTGGCGCGGGCCCGGGGCTTCATGGTCGGCCAGGGGCCGTGGTTGAAGGCCTCGCGGGCGGCGTCGACGGCGGCATCGATGTCGGCCTGCTGGCCGGAAGCGGCGGTGGCATAGGTGGTGTTGGTGACGGGGTCGAGGACTTCGAAGGTCTCTCCGCCGGCGGAATCGACGAAGCGGCCGCCGATGTAGTGCTGCAGGTGCTTCGGCAGGTTCTCGGGGACGAAATGCTTGCTCATGCTGTGTTCCTTCCGTGGACGGGTGGTTCAGAGGGTCGACGGCGGTTGGCCGGCGGCTTCGAGATAGGCGTTGAGGGTGTTGGTGCGGTGGGCGCGGGCCGCCTTTTCGATCTGCTCGGCCGGGGCTCCGGTGGCGAGCAGATCGAGCAGGGCGTCATGTTCGGCCACCGAATGACGGGCCCGGCCCGGGATATGGCCGAACGACGTCGAGCGCATGGCGCCCAGACGGGCCCAGCCGCGGTGGACCAGATCCAGGATGTGCGGATTGGGGCAGTTCTCGTACAGCACCGCATGGAACTGGTTGTTCAGTTCGGTGAAGCGGCGCGGATCGAAATCCGTGAGTGTCCGGCGCAGGGACTCATTGATCTGCCGGGCCCGGGCCAGGTCCTGGCTGCTCAGCAGCGGGGCGGCCAGGGCGGTGGCCGCCCCCTCGATCACCGACAGGGTCTGCATGGTGTGCAGATACAGGTCGGTGTCCAGGGAGGCGACGGTGGCCCCGACGTTGCGTTCGAAACGGACCAGGCCCTCGGCCTCGAGTTTGCGGATCGCCTCGCGGACCGGGACCACGCTGCAGCCCAGTTCCGCGGCGATGGTCCCCAGGACCAGGCGGTAGCCCGGCACCAGGACACCGGAGGCGATCCGGTCGCTGAGCAGGGTGTAGGCCTGCTCCGATTTACTCGTGGCGATCACGGGGCCCCTACTTCGGGTCGACGCCGACGGTTGAGGCACCGGAGGCGAGCCAGGCGTCGTAGGTGCTCTTCCATTCGGCGTTCATCGGGAACAGGCCTTCGACCTGGTGGCCCTGGCGGACCTGTTCGAAGGTGAACTCGTCCTTGCGTTCCTGCTCCATCGCCTCCTCGGCGACCTGCTCGGCCAGTGCCGGGGGGATGACCAGGATGCCGTCGTCGTCGGCGACGATGATGTCACCGGGCTGCACGGTGGTGCCGCCGCAGGCGATGGTGAGGTCGGTGTCCCATGGGACGTGCTTGCGGCCGAGCACCGCGGGGTGCGAACCGCTGTAGTAGGCGGGGATCTCCAGTTCGGAGACCGCGGTGAGGTCGCGGACGCCGCCGTCGGTGATGATGGCCGCCGCCCCACGGACCTGGGCGCGCAGTCCCAGGATGTCGCCCAGGGTGCCCGAGCCGGTTTCGCCGCGGGCCTCCATGACGAGGATCTCGCCTTCGTTCACCGAATCGATCGCCCGCTTCTGGGCGTTGAAACCGCCGCCGTGGGACTTGAAGAGGTCCTCGCGGTTGGGGACGAAGCGCAGGGTCCGGGCGGTGCCGATGACCTTGTGTCCGGTCTTGGTCGGGTGCAGGCCGTCGATCGAGACGTTGTTCAGTCCGTGCTTGCGCAAGGTGGCCGAGATCGTCGCGGTGGCCACCGCGTTCAGCTTCGCCTTCAGATCCTCGGTGAGGACGACGGCGGAGCCGGCGGCCGGGGAGAGGGCGCCGGCCGCGGAGGCGGCCTCGCGGGAGCCGTAGGCGTCGATCAGATCCGTTTCGGAGAGCCGGGGCTGGTTCCCGAAGCTGCCCATTGCCGCCGTGCCCTGGATGACCGGGGTGGTCAGCCGGCCGGTGCTCAGCCCCGAGGCCGGGTCGTCGACCTCGACCTCGACGGTGTCCCCGGGGACGATGACCGAAGAGCCGGCCGGGGTGCCGGTGAGGATGACGTCCCCGGGTTCCAGGGTCATCAGCTGGGAGAGGTCGGCGACGATGCGGGCGAAGTCGAAGATCAGCCCGGCGGTCGTGTCGTCCTGGACCAGCTCCTGGTTGACCCAGGTGCGGATCCGCAGCTTCGCCGGGTCGATGGAGGCGGCCGGCAGCATGGCCGGGCCCATGGGGGTGAAGCCGTCGCCCGATTTGGAGCGGACGTTGGAGCCCTTATCGGCGTACTTCATGTCGTAGACGCCCAGGTCGTTGGAGGCGGTGACCCCGCCGACGTGGGCCCAGGCCTGATCGGGGGAGACCCGGCGGGCCGTGGTGCCGATGACCAGGGCGATCTCGCCTTCGAAGGCCAGGGCCTCGGTGCCCGCGGGCCGTTCGACGGGTGTTCCGGAGACCGACAGCGAGGAGGCGGCCTTCATGAAGTAGGAGGGATGCTCCGGGGTGCGCCCGCGCTGGGCGGCCCGCGAGGCGTAGCTCAGATGGACGGCCAGCACCTTCCCGACGGCGTCGATCATGGACTCGTCGACCGGTACGGTCCGAACTGCGCCCTGCTCGCCGGTGTCTACTTCGGGATTCTGCTCCAACGCCACGGTTCCTCCTGTGATGTACGAAATCGTATACGATCTATCATGCCCTGTGGACCACATCACGTCAAGGGGATCAGGGGTGTGGAATGAACCTGTTGGAGACGGCGCAAGGCCGCCCGGTAGCCGGGCGGCCTTGCTGTCCTTCAGGGGTGGGGCGTTAGCCGTTGATGAACTCCACGGCCGCCTGCTTATACGCACGCGAGGTCACCGCATTGGCGTGGGTGCGCACCGGCAGGATCAGCTCCTGGACCTCGGCCCCGGGACCCTGGTGCTCCTGGGCCAGCTGAACGAGCGTCGGCAAGGTCGCCGCCAGTTCGTCGCGTTCGCCGGCCACCAGCAACACCGGCATCGAGGGCACGGCCTCCGCGGGGTCGAAGGGCTCGGATTTGATGGCCTCGATCAGGGACAGCATCGAGAACATGTTGTTCGTGGGCACCAGCTGGGCCATGCGCACCAGCTCCGCCGTCGTGGGGTCCCCGATCTCGGAACCGCCGGCGAGGTGCTCCCGGGCCGCGTCGAGGTCGAAGGTCGCCAACGGGTCGTTGCTGGCCGGCCCGCCGAGCACCACCCGGCGCACCAGTTGGTCCTGGGTCCCGGCGAACTCCCAGGCCAGACGTGAGCCCAGCGAGTAGCCCAACACGTCCACCCCCGAGGCTGGATCCCCGTCGGCCAACGGCCTGACGTGCTGGTCCTGCAGGATCTGCAGGAGCTCCGCACGGATCCGGCTGGGGGTGTAGGCATCGAGGTCATCCGGGGCGGGGCTGAGCCCGTGACCCGGCAGATCCACGGCAATGACCTTGCGACCGGCGTCGTTCAGGGCGGTGATCCACCCGGTGGCGACCCAGTTCAGTTCGGTGGAGGAGGCGAATCCGTGGATGAGCAGGACCGGGCGGGAGGCCGAGTCGTCCCCGGCGGAGAAGATCCGCACGGCCAGGGAATTCTCGGTGCCCTCCACCCGGTGTTCCGCCTCATGATGTGCGGTGGCCGGCCGGTCCGCGCCGGTGTTTTCGACCGGGGCCACGATCAGTCCTCGTCCAGGTTGGCGCTCAGACGCACCCGGCGCTTCGGGGCGGCTTCCTTGGGTACGGTGCCCACGATGCCTGCGGTGTCGTCGGGGACCTCGAAGACGATCAGGTCCTCGCCGACGTTGATCGTGTCGCCGGGCTCGCCGTGGATGCGCAGCACCTTGCCGGCCTGCGGGGACGGCAGCTCCAGCGAGCTCTTGGTCGTTTCGACCTCGACGAGCGGCTGGTTGCGCTCGACCTGGTCGCCGACGGCCACCAGCCATTCGAGCACGGTCGCGTCGATGAGGCCTTCACCCAGATCGGGCAGCGGGAAGGAAATTTCAGCCACGGCGGTACTCCAATACTCGTTGAATGCCGAACAGGATGCGGTCGATGTTGGGGATGTACTCGTCCTCCAGGTCACCTGAGGGATACGGTACGTCGAAACCGGTCACCCGCTCAACGGGTGCCTTGAGCACCCCGAAGCAGGACTCGGAGACCAGCTGGGCGACTTCGGCGCCCAGCCCCGCGGTCCGCGGGCCCTCATGGACGACGACGGCGCGTTTGGTCTTGGAGACCGAGGCGGCCAGACCGGCGGCGTCGATGGGCTTGAGCCAGCGCAGGTCCAACACCTCGATGCTGATCCCGTCCTCTTCGGCCAGTTCGGCGACCTGCAGGCAGCGGGCGACCATGGCGCCCCAGGCAATGAGGGTCAGATGGCGGCCTTCGCGGGCGATGACCGAGCCCTCCAGGTCCCCGGGGTTCTCGGTGTCGACCTCGCCCTTCTGCCAGTAGCGGGACTTCGGCTCCATGAACATGACCGGATCGGGCATGAGGACCGACTTCTTCAGCAGGTGGTACGCCTGGTGCGGGGTCGAGGGGGAGACGACCTTGAGCCCGGGGACGTGGGCGAAGAGCGACTCGAGGGACTCGGTATGCATTTCGGGGGCGCGGATGCCGCCGAAGGAGGGCACGCGCAGGGTCACCGGCATCGGCAACGTCCCGCGGGAACGGTAGTTCATCCGGCCCAGCTGGCAGACGATCTGGTTGATCGCCGGGTAGGCGAAACCGTCGAACTGTACTTCGGGGATCGGATGCCAGCCGGCCATGGCCAGCCCGATGGACATGCCCAGGATGCCGGATTCGGCCAGCGGGGTGTCATAGACGCGGGTGCTGCCGTGTTTGGCCTGCAGCCCGTCGGTGATGCGGAAGACGCCGCCGAGGCCGCCGACGTCCTCGCCGAAGATCATCGAGCGCGGGTCTTCGGTCAATAGTTCGTCCAGGCCGCGGTTCAGGGCCTTTTGCATGGACATTTCGACGACGGTGTTCTCCATCGGACGCTCCTGCACGGTTGCGGTGGCCGGGTTAGACATGTTCGGATTCCTCTCGCCAGTTCGCGGCCTGGGCTGCTAGTGCTTCGGTGGGTTCCTGGAAGACGAAGTCGAACATCTCCGTGCCCGGGCGGGCGTCGAGAGCGTCGACTCCGAGGCGGACCTGCTCGACGAATTCGCCGGCCTGCTCGCTGATGTCGGCTACCGTCGCGTCATCGAGGGCGCCTGCTTCACGCAGGGTCGCTTCGAGGCGGTTCAGCGGGTCCTCGCCGCCGTCACGACGTTCATCGTCCAGGCTGCGGTAACGGCCCGGGTCATCGGAGGTGGAGTGCGGTCCGCGGCGGTAGGTCATGGCCTCCACCATGGCCGGACCGTTGCCTGCCCTGCCGTGTTCGACGGCGGCACGTACGGCGCGGACCACGGCGACGACGTCGTTGCCGTCGACCTGGATCGAGGGGATCGCGTAGCCGGCCCCGCGCGCGGCAACGGAGCCGCCGGCGACCTGGCGTTCGGTGGGAACCGAGATGGCCCAGCCGTTGTTCTGCGTGAAGAAGACCACCGGGGCCTTGTAGACCGAGGCGAAGTTCATGGCCTCGTGGACGTCGCCCTGCGAACTGGCGCCATCACCGAAGTAGGTGAGCGCGACGTTGCCGGTGCCATCGACGGTCTGTCCGTGGGCCCAGCCCACGGCGTGCAGCACCGAACCGGCGACGACGGCCTGGATGGGTGCCACATGGGTTTCGGCGGGGTTCCACAGGCCACCATGCCAGGAGGCCTTATGGGTGGACATGTACTCGACCATGTCGACCCCGGCGGCCAGGGCGACGCCCATTTCGCGGTAGGTGGGGAAGGCGAAGTCGCGGGCGAAGTCCAGCGCGTAGGCGCTGCCCACCTGGGCTGCTTCCTGGCCCAGTTCCGGGGCGTAACCGGGCAGGATGCCCTGTCGCTGCCAGGCGATGGCGGCGACATCGAGCTGCCGCGTGCGCACCATCAGGGAATACAGCTTCAGTAGTTCATCGGTGCCGAGCTCGTCGGCGTGCGGCTCAAGCCGGGGTGCATCGGTCATGTTCGACTCCCTGGGGGTGTGGTTCGGTGGACTTGCTCCGACCGTAATGACCCGGAAGTTCATGCGCAATACGCCGATGGTTGGACCAACAATCTGCGCAGAGTGTCTATAGTTAAGAATGATCAACTGTGCACATTGTATAGCTAGGAGGGGTTAGTGAAGATCGACGAATTGGACGCCAGGATCCTGGAGGAGTTCTCCTCGGACCCACGGATGTCGGTCCTGGAGGCCTCCCGGACCCTGGGGGTCGCCCGGGCCACGGTGCAGTCGCGGCTGGATAAGCTCACCCGTGAAGAGGTGGTCACCGGCTGGGGACCGCACCTTTCGGCCGAGGGGCTCGGATACCCGGTGCGCGCCTACTGTTCCCTGGTGATCCACCAGGATGCCGGTCACGACGGTGTGGCCGCCGCCCTGTCCGAGGTCCCCGAGGTGCTCGAACTCCAGACCGTCTCGGGCGAGTCCGACCTGATGGCCACCATCGTGGCCACGTCCAACGACGACCTGCAACGGGTCCTGGACGCGATCATTGCCACCCGGACCGTGCTGCGCAGTTCCTCGCTGGTGGTGCTGAACTCGCCCATCGCCCTACGCATGCTGCCGTTGGCCCGCGCCGCCGCCCAACGGGGCTGAGCCCTGAGGGGCCGGTGGCGGCTTAGGCCACCGGCCGCTCCAGCCCCAGATGCCCGCGCAGGGTGTCGGTCGAGTATTCGGTGCGGTAGAGCCCCCGACGTTGCAACACCGGCACCACCCGGTCCACGAACTCCTCCAGGGAGTCAGGCAGCATCGGCGGCATCAGGTTGAAGCCATCGGCGGCCCCCGAAACGAACCAACGTTCGATGGAGTCGGCCACCTGCTCCGGGGTCCCCACCATCGTGCAATGGCCGCCTCCTGCGGCCAACCGGCCCAGCAGTTGCCGCACCGTGGGACGTTCGGCCTCCACGATGCGCAGGATCGTGGCGTACCTGCCCTGCGGGCCGGTGAATTCACTCGCCGGTGGCAGGGTCGGAACCGGTGCGTCGAGGTCCCAGTCGCGGCAATCCTGCCCGATGAACATCCCCAGCTGGGCCAGCGACTGTTCGGTGGGCAGCAGGGCGTCCACCTCGGCCTGCCCGGCCAGCGCCTCGGCCTCGGTGGACCCCAGGAAGGTGACCAGGCCGGGCATGATCGCGACCTTGGACGGGTCCCTGCCTTCGGCGGCAATGCGCCGCTTCAGGTCCGCGTAGTAGTCCTGTCCACTGGCCAGATCGTAGGCCACCGCATAGATGCCCTCGGCATGGCGTGCCGCCAGCTGGCGGCCGGACTCGGAGGCCCCCGCCTGGAACAGGACCGGCCGGCCCTGCGGGCCCCGGGGCACGTTCAGCGGCCCGTCGACGCTGAAATGCTCGCCGTCGTGGTTGATGGGTCTGACTTTCTCGGGATCGGCGAAAAGCCCTTCCCTGTCGGCCAACACGGCGTCGTCGGCCCAGGAATCCCATAGTCCCAGCGCGACGTCGATGAACTCGGCCGCCCGGGCATAACGCTCGGGGCTGGCCGGCATGGCATCCATTGAGTGGTTGCGTGCCTCGGCGTCGAACATCGAGGTCACCACGTTCCACCCGATGCGCCCGGCGCTGATGTGGTCCAGCGACGCGAGCATCCGTGCCGCGTGGTACGGGGTGTAGAAGGTGGTGGAGACGGTGGAGATCAGCCCGATGCGGCTGGTGTTCCGTGCCATGGCGGCCAGGACCGTCAACGGTTCGAAGAACCACCGTGGACCCACTGACGGATTCCCTGCCGAATGCCCATCGGCGAAGAACACCGCGTCGAACAGGCCACGTTCGGCGGTTTGGGCCAGGCGTTCGTAGTGGTCGATGTCCCCCAGCTGTTCGACCGCTGAGCCCGGGTGGCGCCAGGCGGCCTGGTGGTGCCCGCAGGCGTTGAGGAAGGCGTTGAAATGCAGTTGGCGTGGTGCCGTGTCGGTGGTGTGTGCGCTCATCTCTAGTTCATCACCAGTCCGCCGTCGACCACCAGGTTCTGTCCGGTGACCGCACGGGCCCAGGGGGAGGCGAAGAACAGGATGGCGTCGGCGAATTCGGCGGGGGTGGTCACCTTGCGCAACGGGGTGGAGGAGGCGATGAAGTCGAAGACCTCCTCGGGGGTGGCGGCGCTGGCATCGGTGGTCCGCAGCAGGCCGCCGGAGACCATGTTCACCGAGACCTCGTGTTGGCCCAGATCGGCGGCGAGTGTGCGGGTCAGCGCCAACAGGGCGGCCTTGGAGGCGGTGTAGTCGTGGTACGGGACCACCGGGTTTTGGAAGAGGTTGGTGCCGATGTTGATGATCCGCCCGAAGCCGTGTTCGCGCATCCCCGGCAGGGCGGCCTGGGAGGTGTTCAGGGCGCCGCGGACACTGCCGGAGAACTGGGTGGTGAACTCCTCCCACCCAATGTCTGCGGCCGAGGAGCGGGCCTCGCCGTTGAAGGAGAAATCGGCCAACGCGTTGTTCACCACGGTGGTCACGGGGGAACCGAAATGGGCCTGGGCGGTCTCGAGCATGGTGGCGACCTGTGCCGGATCGGTGACATCCGCCTGGACGGCCAGGGCGCGGTCGGGCCCCAGGGTGGAGGCGAGCTCCTGAGCGGCCTGGGCGGATTGGCGGTAGTTGATGATGACGCGGGCGCCTTGCCCGGCGAAGGCCGTCACGATGTGACGGCCCAGACCGCGGGCGCCTCCGGTGACGAGGACAAGCTGGTCGGAGAGGTTCATCTGGTCTCACTTTCATGGCTGCCGAGGGCAGGGGGTGGTGGAAATGGCGAGGGGGCCCCGGAGGCGGAGTCGCCCGGGGAGAGTAAGGAATGGCGCGGCAAGCACTGTGGGCAGCATCGTTCACGTGCTGTCCTGCCCGACGGCGGAGAGCAGGCTTCGGGCAGGATTCTTGGTTGCGGTGCAGCTGGTGGGCAGACGCTAAACGCCTGGCCGGGCGGGTCCTCGACAAGCCGCCGGACGCCAGGGCGGACGCAACCTGGACAAGCTGGTACCGGGCAGTGGGGCAGCGGTCCGGCAGGACCTTCCAAAATGGGGGTCTAGGTGGAGAAACACCTGCAACATCCCTTCGCTAGTTCGAACTAGATCAGGTTCAACGGGTGTTCTCTCAGCCAGGAAATCGTGGCACCCCGTGTCACTGCACCACAGCCTACACACGTGACGTGGCGATTCGACAACTTCGTGTCCCCGTGTACAGTCTGTGCTGAACACGGGAGTCCGGTGAGCCGGGCTGAGAGGAAGCTGATCAAGCTTCGACCGTCGAACCTGATCTGGGTCATGCCAGCGCAGGGAGGCAAAACTCTGAATCCCGTGCCCTGTTCACTCAACGGAAGGGGCACGACAGTGCACTCGACAACGCCGCCATCCACCACGCCAGTACCGGCGCGGGGACGCTTTTCCTTCGACCTCAAGGACCTGGTGCTCATCGTGGTCCTGGGGGTCGTCTTCGGGTTCCTCTACTGGGCCCTGGTCCAGGCATCGGCCGGGCTGACCCTGCTGATGGGCCCGTTCGGGGACCTCTCCTCGCATCTACTCTTCGGCGGGTGGCTGATCGTCGCCCCGATCGCCGTCGCCATCATCAGACGCCCCGGCGCCGGGATCCTGGCCGAGGTCATCGCCGGCGGGGTGGAAGTCGTTTTCCTCGGTTCAACGGCGGGGCCGATGCTCTTCCTCGTGGCCGCCATTCAGGGTCTGGGCAGCGAACTGCCCTTCGCCCTGCGCCGCTACCGGTCCTTCAGCTGGGGCGTGTACGCCTGCTCGGGGCTGCTCGGGGCCGGGCTGGCCTTCGCCGTCTCGGCCTTCCGCTTCGGATGGTACGGGCAGGACTTCTTCGTCATCCGGCTCGTCGTCCAACTGCTGTCCGGTCTCATCCTCGGCGGGCTGCTGGCCCGCCGGACGGTCAACGCCCTGGCGAAGACCGGCGTGGTGGACAACTACGCCATCGGACGCGATCTGCCCACCACCGGGGGAGCATGAAACCGGTGGGCGCGGCGGTGATCGCGCTTCAGGAGGCCACGGTGCACTACCCCCGGCGGGCGGCACCGGTGCTGCAGGAGGTGTCGCTGGGCCTGGACGCCGGGGAGCAGGTCATCATCCTGGGCCCCTCGGGGGCCGGGAAATCCACGTTGCTGGCGCTGATGACCGGGGTCATCCCGCATTCGGTGGCGGCCCGCACCACCGGCCGGGTCCTCGTGGCCGGCCAGGACACCGCCCACAGCAGTGTTGCCGAGCTCTCCCGGACCGTGGGCGTCCTGGCCCAGGACCCCGAATCGGCGATGTGCATGCCCGATGTGGACCGGGAGATCGCCCTTCCGCTGGAAAACCATGCGGTGGCCCCACCCCGGATCGACGCCCTGATCGACGCGGCGCTGGAACACATCAACGGAACCGGGCTGCGAGGCAGATCCACCCGGCAGCTCTCCGGCGGTGAAGGCCAACGGGTGGCCCTGGCGGCCAGCCTGGTCGCGGAGCCCCCGGTGCTGTTGCTCGACGAACCCACCTCGATGCTCGACGCCGAGGGCATCTCCTCGGTGCGCCGGGCCATCGACCGGGCCGTGGAAACGCGCGGCCCCGCCGTCGTGCTGGTGGAACACCGCATCGACGAGTACGCGGGAAGCGACGGCGTCGCGGGGCTCCCTGCCCGGGCCATCGTGCTCGATGCCGCAGGAACCCTGCTGGCGGACGGCCCCACGCCGACCGTGCTGGAGCAGTGGTCCAGACGGTTGGTGGCTGCGGGGTGCTGGACACCGCTGGACACCGAACTGCAGGCGGCCTTCGGCACCGGGGGAGGGCTGGCCTGCCCGATCATCCGGGACCGACTGCTCGGGTGGGCGCAGGACCGGCCCACGGTTCCGGCACCGTCCCGCGGCGGGGTGGTCCTATCCGCGCGGGGACTCTCGGTCACCCGGGCCCCGGCATCGGCCAGGAAACGCCGGCGCGACCCGGAAACCATCACCGCCCAGCTGGAAGGCATCGACCTGGAACTGCATTCCGGGGAGATCACGGCCCTGCTGGGCGCCAACGGGACGGGCAAGAGCAGCCTGCTGCTGTCCCTGGCCGGGCTGCTGGCACCGCTGTCCGGCACGGTGACGGGGGACCGCCCCGGGATGGTGTTCCAGAACCCCGAACACCAGTTCGTGGCCTCCACGGTCCGCGAGGAGATCGGCCATGGCCTGCCCGCGGTCATCAATGGTCGTCCCGCCGATGAGCGGATCGAGGCCCTGCTGGCCGAACACCGGCTGACCCATCTGGCGGAGGCCAACCCCTTCCGGCTCTCGGGCGGGGAAAAGCGCCGGCTCAGCGTCGCGGCCATGCTCGCCCATTCGCGCGCCACCCTGCTGGCCGACGAACCGGGCTTCGGGTTGGACCGCAAGGCCACGATCTCGATGATGGCAGCCTTCCGGGACGCCGCGGCCGAGGGGCAGTCGATCCTGTTTTCCAGCCATGATCTGCGCAGCGTCGCCACCCTGGCCCATCGGGGGATCGTCATCGCCGGGGGCACAATCATCGCCGAGGGGCCGATCTTCGAGGTGCTGGGCGACCGGGGGGTGCTGTCCCGGGCCGGGATCGTGCTGCCCCCGTTGCTGGACTGGCTGGTGGAGGTCGAGGACCGCCCTGAGGCGATCAGGGCCATCCTGGACGGGCTGGATCGGGAAGTCTCCCCGGTGCCCGGGATGCAGGTGCAGTCGTGAGCGCGGGCCCCCTGCCCTGGGTGAACACGGCCACGCCGTTGGGGCGGCGCAACCCCACGATGAAGCTCGCCGTGTTGTTCGTGGTCTCCTTCGCACTGCTGTTCGTCTTCGATCCGCTGACCCCCGCCCTGCTGTATCCGTTGGCGCTGGCCGCCGTGCTGATCTGGGGCCGGCCCTCACCCCGGATGCTGCTGCTGGCCCATATCCCGTTCCTGGGGTTCGCCCTCGGGATGCTCATGATCAACGCCATCACCCGGCCGGGGGAGGAACTGTTCACGGTCCTGGGCCTGCAGGCCAGCGTCGAAGGGGTGACCCTGGGTGCCTCCCTGGCGTTGCGCACCTTCGTCCTGGGGGTGCTGTCGATCGGTTTCGTCTTCTCCACCGACGCCGTGGCCCTGACCGACAGCCTGCATCAGCAGGCCCGGCTGGGCCCACGGCTCTGTCATGCGATCCTCGCCGGGTACCAGATGCTCCAGGACATGCCCGGCACCTGGCAGACCATCCGGCAAGCCCAATCCGTGCGGGCCCCCGCGCCGGCCCCGGGGGTGCGCCGGCCCGGGATCCGGGAGTTCGGCCACGCTGCCTTCTCACTGCTGGTGGTCTCGCTGCGCCGGGGGGAGCGCATGGCCCAATCCATGGAGTCCCGCGGCCTGGGGTTGGCTCCGAGAACCGTCTGGAAGCCCATCCGGGTCGAACGAACCGACTGGATCATGGCTTTCGGTGTGCTCACCGTTTTGGTGGTGGTGTTGGGTCTCGGCGTCACCGGTGGCTGGATCAGGGGCTACTCGGCACTCTGGGGGTGAGCCCGGGCTCGGATCATGGCCCACACGCCCATCCCCGCTTGGTAGGCTGCTGGCCTTGTCCACGGTGAGAGGAATAGAGGCATGAGCCAGGACCCCAATGCCTTCGGCAGCACGGCGCGGGCGATGAACAACCGGGCGACCAAGGCCAAGAAGCTCGCCCGGTTCCTCTGGGATCGGCACCTCGGGCCCGAGGAGCTGGCCGAGTACACGGATCAGGAACTGCGTTCCATTGCCCGCGATGCCGGAGTGCATCCGCCATCGACCGGGGAAACCTGGGAGGCGACCGCCGAATTGCTCGCCGCGCAGGAGCAATGGCTGGAGAAGCATCCGGACCATCCCCTGGGTGAACGACACTTCTTCGCCGAAGGATGGAAGTTCGAGCCCGGGTTCGGCGGCTGAACGACCCAACCCTGCGACGGGGAGTTTTTAATCGGCCCGCCGCCGGGATCCGAGTATCCGTGCGGGGAAAACACGTGTTTCGGCCACGAAAGGCAAGAGGGCCCCTCGCTGGTTCCGCGCCCGGCCGGGCCCTAGCGTGGGGGCAGGGCAGGCGTCGCCGCGGCCGGTGTCTCCACGGAGACCAACATGAACTCGCACCCATGTCCCCGGCAGCGGGCGGCGTCAGGGCGATGGCAGGTTGCGCCTCGCTGACACCCCGGTCCACCGCGACCGTGATGATGGCCGACGGCCCGTCGATCACCATCACGACCGAACCCATGACCCAGGCAGGGGCGGGGATCAGGATGGTGGTGGCCGGGGTGCCGCCTCGGCGGGGGGCCGCTGCAGTAGCCTCGACACCATGAGCGCGCCACGCAGTCCCGGACGGTTGCGCCCGCATGGCCCGTTCGTCCGATTCTGGGCCGCGTCCACCGTCTCGGACTTCGGCACCTACGTCACCTCCGTCGCGCTCGCCGTCCTGGTCCTGGTGACCTTGGGTGGAAACGCGCAGGACCAGGGGTGGGTCAGTGCCGCCCGGTGGGCGCCGTACCTGATCTTCGGGCTCGTGGCCGGGATCTGGGTGGATCGCTTCAGCCGACGCAGTGCCCTCATGGTGGCCGACCTCGGTCGGGCGGTCCTGCTGGGGGTGCTGTGCCTCGGAGGGGTGTCGGGATGGCTGTCCGTTCCCGCTGTCGTTGCGTTGGTCTTCGGCTTCGGGGTTCTGTCGCTGGTGGGCGATGCCGCCTACCAATCCTTCATCCCGCAGCTGGTGCCGCGGAAGTTGTTGGTCAGGGCCAACGTCCGTCTGGAGCAGAGCGGCACGGTGGCCCAGACCATCGGAGCTGCGGTGGCGGGCGGCCTGGTCGCCGTGCTCACGGCGCCCTGGGCCCTGCTGCTCGACGCCGGAAGCTTCCTGTTCTCAGGAATCGTGGTGGCCACTCTGCCCGGACGCCCTGCGGGGAATGACAGTGTCTCCAAGGACCGCGGGAAGGGGCCGAGCCTACGCTCGCGGGTGGCCGAATCGGTGCGTTGGCTCTATGGGCACCACTACTTGGGTCCACTGGCCTGGAGCACGCATGTGTGGTTCATCGGATCGGCGATAGTGGGCACGGCCCTGCCGGTGCTCATCCTGCAGGCTGCCGGGCTGGGTCCCCTCGATCTGGGGGTGGTTCTGAGCTGCGCGGGTGTCGGAGCAGTGGTGGGTACCAGCGTCTCCGCCCGGTGTGGAGAACGGTGGGGGACGGGCCGCGTCGTCGTCCTGGCCCGTGGTCTCGAGGCCCTCTCCGTGGTGGCTTTGGCCCTCATCGCCTCGCTACTGCCGCAACTGTCGCCCGCCTCCGGGGGGCGGGTCGCCCTCTTGGTGTGCCTGGGGGCGGCACAGCTGCTTTGGGGTGTGGCCATGGGGGCCGAAAGTCCATTGGAGATGGGCTTCTGGCAGGGACTGACACCCGATGCGATGATCGCCCGGATGACGTCGGTCCGCCGTTCGGCCAACCGCGGGATGATCGTTCTCGGGGCCCCTGTGGGCGGGTTCATCGCCACCGTGGCGGGTGTTGGTGCTGCCTTGTGGGTCGCCGCGGGATTCATTGCCGCAGGCATGATGCTGCTGGCCGTCTCTCCCTTCCGCACCGTACGGATCGAAGAGGTCCTGCTCGACGACGACGATGTGGCCGGCCGGTAGAGGGCGGAGACCGGAGCCCAAAACCCGCGTCATGGGTGTTGGAAATGCCCGGACACCCACGTATGCTGACTTATTGTCACTTCGACAATAACTCGGAACTGCGTCGGGAAGGAGCCGGAATGGAGTTCGCCAATGTCTCCGAACGCCAGGCCATGAGCCCGGAACTGGCTGTCTCGACGGTGATCTTCGCCCTGCGGGACGAGGCCGACGACGGCGAGGCGGTCGGCAGGCCCACGCTCTGGCTGCCGCTGATCCGCAGGACCCGCGAACCCTACCGCGGTCAATGGGCGCTGCCGGGTGGTCCGCTGGGGGCCCGGCAGACGTTGCAGGATGCCGCCGCAGCGAACCTGCGGGCCACCACCGGTCTGGCCCCCAGCCACCTCGAACAGCTCTACGCCTTCGGCGGGCTGGACCGGTCCCCGGCCCACCGGGTCGTCTCGATCGTGTATTGGGCCCTGGTCCGGGAAGACGACGAGCAAGGCACCGAAGCCGCCCCCGACGCCGGCGGGGCCCCGACACACCGGGAGCGGCTGCTGAAGGACCCCAACGTGGCCTGGTTCCCGGCCCGCGACGACGCCGTCATCGAGGCCCTGGCCTTCGACCACGCCGAGATCGTCCGCTACGCCCTGTGGCGGCTGCGGAACAAGGTCGAATACGGATCCATCGCCCACCGCTTCCTGGGCCCACGCTTCACCCTGGCCCAGGTCCAGGAGGTCTACGAGGCCGTCCTGGATCGCCGCCTCGACGCCGCGAACTTCCGCCGCCACCTGCGCGGAGCCCCCGGCATCGAGGCCACCGACGAATACCTGCACGGGGGCAAGCACCGCCCACCGCGCCTGTACCGGTACGCGGGGGACACCGCCGCGGTACCGCAAGAGAACACCAACACGGAAGAACAACGGGATAGATCATGACCAGTGTCAACAACACCATCGCCCAGCTCACCCTGACCCCGGTCGGGGACACCGCGGACTCGGGGGTCTGCACCTCCGATCTGGTGAAATCCCCCTGGGACCTCGACACCGGGCTGCCCTCCTACGGCCCCGGCTCCTCGATGGATGACGTCGCCCCTGAGGACACCCCGCAACAGGGGGTCATCCCCGAGAAATACCGCACCGCCGACGACGCCGAACTCGACGAACGCATCCGTGCGGCCCAGGAGACCCTGGGCGAGCGGCTGGTGGTGCTCGGACACTTCTACCAGCGCGACGAGGTCGTGCAGTACGCGGACTTCATCGGGGACTCCTTCCAGCTGGCCAACCAGGCGCTGAACCGCGAAGAAGCCGAATACATCGTGTTCTGCGGGGTCCACTTCATGGCCGAGACCGCCGACATCCTCTCGAAGGACGCGCAGAAGGTCATCCTGCCCAACCTGGCCGCCGGCTGCTCCATGGCGGATATGGCCGATGAATCCTCCGTGGAGGAATGCTGGGAACAGCTCGAGGAGATCTACGGCACCGAAGCCGACTCCGAGGGGCGGGTCCCCGTCATCCCGGTGACCTACATGAACTCCTCCGCGGCGCTGAAGGCCTTCGTGGGACGCAACGGGGGGATCGTATGCACCTCCTCCAATGCCACGACCGTGCTCGAATGGGCGTTCGAACGCGGCCAGCGGGTCCTGTTCTTCCCCGACCAGCACCTGGGCCGCAACACCGCCAAGGCGCTGGGCATCGACCTGGAGCAGATGCCGCTGTGGTCCCCGGCCAAGCCGTTGGGCGGGAACACCCCCGAGGCGCTCCAGAACGCGAAGGTCCTGCTCTGGCACGGCTTCTGCTCGGTGCACCGCAGGTTCAACACCGGCCAGATCGACAAGGCGCGTGCCGAATACCCGGGGGTGAACGTCATCGTCCACCCCGAATGCCCCATGGAGGTCGTCGACGCCGCCGACTCGGCAGGATCCACCGACTTCATCCAGAAGGCCGTCGCCGCCGCCACCGAGCCGACCACCTTCGCGATCGGCACCGAGATCAACATGGTCAACCGGCTCGCCGACCAGTACCCGCAGCACACCATCTTCTGCCTGGACCCGGTGATCTGCCCCTGCTCGACGATGTACCGGATCCACCCGGGCTACATCGCCTGGGTCCTGGAGGAACTCGTCGCCGGACGCGTGGTCAACCAGATCTCCGTCCCCGCAACCGATGCCGCCAACGCCCGGGTGGCCCTGGAACGGATGCTGGCGGCTAAACCGTGAGGAAGCCGCTGGAACTGGCGGTCGTCGGATCGGGGGTCGCCGGGCTCTATGCGGCGATCACCGCCGTCGAACACGGCCACCGGGTCACCCTGCTCACCAAGGACGCCCTGGCCGATTCGAACAGCTGGTACGCCCAGGGCGGGATCGCCGCCGTCGGACCCCGGGGGACATCCCGCGGGGATCAGGTGGCCAGCCATATCGAGGACACCCTCACGGCAGGGGCACGGCTGAACGACCCGGCCGCCGTGAGGGCTCTCTGCTCCTCCGCCTGGGGGCATATCGAAGCCCTGATGGCACTGGGCACCGACTTCGACGCCGAACCCTCCGGGGAGCATCCGGCCCTGGGGCTCGAAGCCGCCCACACCCACGCCCGCATCCTGCACGCCGGCGGGGACTCCACCGGGAAGGTGATCGCCTCGGCGCTCATTGACCTCTGCCGCCGGCTCGCCGGGCAGGGACGCCTGGAGATCCTCGAACACGCCTTCGTCACCGACCTGGTGGACGACGCCGGGGTGGTCACCGGCCTGCGGTACCTCCAGGGGGCAGAGGCCATCCGGCTCGAGGCCGACGTCGTGCTCCTGGCCACCGGGGGGATCGGCTCGCTGTACGGATGGACCACCAACCCCGCGGGGGCCACCGGCGACGGGGCCGCCCTGGCGTGGCGGGCCGGAGCCCTGATGGTGGATGCCGAATTCGTCCAGTTCCATCCGACCCTGGTCCGTGCCGGCAGGTTCATGGTCTCCGAAGCCGTCCGGGGGGAGGGTGCGATACTGATCGACGGTGACGGGCACCGCTTCATGACCGGGGTGCACCCGGCGGCCGAACTGGCGCCCCGCGACGTCGTGGCCCGGGCCATCCACCACGTCCACGCCACGGGAGGACAGGTGTTCCTGGACGCCCGGGCCGTGGAGGACGCGAAGGGGCAGGGGTATCTGGCCCGCCGGTTCCCCTCCATCACCACCCGTCTGGCCGCCCTGGGCCTGGACCTGGCCGCCGCACCGGTCCCGGTCACCGAGGCCCAGCACTACTGGATGGGCGGGGTCCATGCCGACGGGTGTGGACGCACCACCGTGCCCGGACTGCGGGTGGCAGGGGAGGCGGCCTGCACCGGAACCCACGGGGCCAACCGGCTGGCCTCCAACTCGCTGCTCGAAGCACTCGTCCACGGCTTCGGAGCGGCCTCCTCCCTGGGGGCCGACGACGCCGGGGAGGCCTGCACCCCCACCGCGATCGATTATGTGTTCGAACTCAGTGACGGGGCCACCGATCCCGCGGCGGCACCGCTGAGCCTCGAAGGGCTCCAGGAGTTGGCCACCGCCCGGCTGGGGGTCGAACGCACCGGGGAGGGACTGGCCAAAGCCGTGGCTACACTGACCGCCGCGCCCTCGGGCCCGGGAGCAAGGACACGGGAGGAGGCCGAACTGGGCCACCTGATCACCGTGGGGCGCCTCATCGCCGAAGCCGCGCTGGCCCGCACCACCTCCATCGGCGCCCACTACCGCACCGATGCCCCGCCACCCACCGCCGCACCCCGACGGGTCCGCACCGGCTTCGTCCGGGCCACCCGGACACCCACACCTGATACCTCCGCCGGGACGGGCAGCAACGACCTGCTGCTGACCGGCAGCCCCAACCCCTGAGGAACGAATGACCACCCTGCACCACGGCCCCACCACCGGGGCCCACTCTGCCGCTGTAGAGACACCCGAGCCGATGCCCGTGCCGCAACGTGTCATCGAGAGCCTCGTCGACGCGGCGCTCGCCGAAGACAACCCCACCGGGGACCTGACCGGGAACGTCCTGCTGCCCGTCCACGCCACGGCGACCGCCGACGTGATCGCCAGGGAACCGGGCATCGCCAGCGGCCTGGGCATCTTCTCGACCACCATGACCCGGACCGATCCGACCACCACCGTGGAATTCGCGCTCGCCGATGGGCAGGAGTTCGCCGCAGGGGACGTGCTGGCCACCGTGAGGGGATCGGCCCGTTCGGTGCTCGCCGGTGAACGGGTGGCACTGAACCTGCTCCAACGCCTCTCCGGGATCGCCACCCTGACCCGGGCCTTCGTCGACGCCGTCGCCGGCACCGGCACGCGGATCGCCGACACCCGCAAGACCACCCCGGGGCTGCGGGCCCTGGAACGCTACGCGGTGCGCTGCGGCGGCGGACACAACCACCGTGGCTCCCTCTCCGAGGCCGTGATGGCCAAGGACAACCACCTGGCCCTGCTGGGCACCGGGGCCGAGCTGACCGCCGCCCTGCGTGCCGCCCGCGCCCGGCTCGGACACACCGTGCACTTCGAGGTGGAGATCGACGGGCTCGACCAGCTCGAAGCTGTCCTGGCCGCCGGGGTGGATACGATCATGCTCGACAACTTCACCGTCGAAGACCTCGTCGAAGGGGTGCGACGGATCAACGGGGCCGCCTATGTGGAGGCCTCGGGGAACGTCACCCTGGATACCGTCGCCGCCTTGGCGGCCACCGGGGTCGACGTCATCTCCTCCGGAGCACTGACCCATTCGGTCCGGGCGCTGGACGTGGGACTGGACATGCGCCTCGGCGCCAGCCGGGCCCCCGGCACCCCGATTGCCGGCGCCCCTCAAGCGCAGGGCACGGTGCGGGCATGATCTATCTCGACGCCGCCGCCACCACCCCGGTCAAACAGCAGATCCTCGAGCTCGTCTGGCCGCTGATGGCCCGGGACTTCGGCAACCCCTCCAGCACCCACGGCATCGGGGAGACCGCGGCCCGGGCGCTGGACTACGCTCGCACCACGGCGGCCGGCACCCTGGGGGTGCGCACCGGGGACATTGTGTTCACCTCCGGTGGTACCGAGGCGAACAACCTGGCGATCATCGGTCTGGCCCTGGCCAACCCCCGCGGCAGACACGTCATCCGCTCGGGAATCGAACACTCCTCGGTCCGGGAGGCCTGCGACTACCTGCAGCGCCACCACGGGTTCACCATCGACATCGTCCCCGTGGGCCCCGGGGGACTGGTGGACCCCGCGGAACTCACCGCCCTGCTGCGGGAGGACACGACGCTGGTCACCGTCATGGCAGTGAACAACGAGATCGGCACCATCCAGCCCCTGCCGGAGATCTCCGCCGCCACCCATGCGGTGGGGGCGTTGATGCATGCCGACGTCGTCCAAGCGGCCGGCTGGCTGCCCATCGCCGAACTGGCCAGGGACCTGGATGCCCTCAGCCTCTCGGGACATAAGCTCGGCGGGATGAAGGGGGCCGGGCTGGCCATGATCCGCGGGAAACTGGCCCTGGAACCCGGGATCCATGGCGGGGGACAGGAACGCGGGCGCCGTTCGGGGACCGAGAACATCGCAGGAGCCGTCTCCACGGCCACCGCCCTA
Source organism: Micrococcaceae bacterium (assembly GCA_030452125.1). Lineage (GTDB taxonomy): Bacteria > Actinomycetota > Actinomycetes > Actinomycetales > Micrococcaceae > Arthrobacter_H. The sequence continues at coordinate 11,291 of JAKDMV010000023.1, read as the reverse complement.
CGGTTGGCGGCCTCCCAGGTGGAAGCCTTCGAGACGACCCGGGACCGGACCGAACAGCTGATCGATACCGTCCTGGACGGGCTCAACCACGGACGGGCCCCCGGGCAGGAAGCGGCACTGCTCACCGGGGACCGCGGGCGGCGGGTGCCGGGCATCGTGTCCTTCGTCTTTCCCGGGGCCAACGGGGAAACGATCCTGTTGGAGCTGGAACGCCGCGGGGTCATCTGCTCCTCGGGCTCGGCCTGCGCCGCTGGATCCACCGACCCCTCACCGGTCCTGCTGGGCCTGGGGCTCGACCCCGACGTCGCCCGCACCGCGGTGCGGCTGAGTTTCACCGCCGAGACCACCGAGGTGCAACTGAGCACCGCGGCCCGCGCCGTCGTCGCCGCGGTCCAGGCAGTCACCGACACGGCGCCGGCCCGCGTTGTCGCACGGCCCGAGGAGGCGTAAATTGAAAGGACCGGCCGTCTTCGGCGCATGAGGCGAGGCACGGGTCGGAATGGCACGACGAAGAGACCCCCCGGAACAGCCGGTCGCCTCTTCCACCGGTGGAAGGGAGCCTGCCATGGCAACGAAGGAAGCAACAACGAAAAGTCGTGACCGCACGGGAATCGTCTGGTTCGTGCTGGGGCTGGTGATCATCGCGATCTACGGCACCTCCGCAGTGCTGGTGCAGAACCCTTTCGTGGACCAGACGCACACCTCGCTCTGGCTCGGCGTCATCATCGGCCTGGTCATGGTCGTCTTCGGGCTCATCGGGATGACCAAGCGCCGCCACCCCGGCCACTACTAGGCCCCGCGGTTCCCGCCACCGACTGGTGGGGTCCCTAGCGGGCGGCGGCGACGTCGACCCGCCCATCCGCCACGGCCCACCGGTGGTCCAGGCGGACGTTCTCCAACAGCCGGCGGTCGTGGCTGACCAGCAGCAACGCCCCGGTATAGGACTCCAGTGCCTCCTCGAGCTGCTCGATCGCCGCCAGATCCAGATGGTTGGTCGGTTCGTCGAGCACCAGCAGATTGACTCCGCGGGCCTGCAACAGGGCCAGTGAGGCCCGCGTCCGCTCGCCCGGGGAAAGCTCCGAGACCAGGCTGGTGCTCTGGTCGGCCTTCAACCCGAATTTGGCCAGCAGCGTCCTGATCCCCGCGGGATCCATCGACGGGACGACCCGGGCGAACGCCTCGCCCAGGGCCAGGCCGTCCTCCAGTTGCCCCCGGGCCTGGTCGATCTCTCCGATGGCCACGCTGGCCCCCAGGGACGCCGTCCCCTGATCCGGGGCCGTCCAGCCCAAGAGCAGCCGCAGCAGGGTCGACTTGCCGGCCCCATTGGGCCCGGTGATGCCGATCCGGTCGCCGGCGTTGACCTGCAGCGAGACCGGGCCGAGAGTGAATGAGCCCTGGGTCAACACCACGTCATTGAGCGTGGCCACCACCGATGAGGAGCGGGGGGCGGTGCCGATGGAGAACTGCAGTACCCATTCCTTGCGCGGCTCCTCCACCTCGTCCAAGCGGGCGATCCGCGACTCCATCTGCCTGACCTTCTGTGCCTGCTTCTCCGTGGACTCCATGCTGGCCCGACGACGGATCTTGTCGTTGTCCGGGGCCTTGCGCATCGCGTTGCGCACCCCCTGGGAGGACCATTCGCGCTGGGTCCGGGCCCGGGACACCAGCTCCGACTTCTTCTCCGCGAACTCCTCATAGGCCTCCCGGGCATGCCGGCGGGCCACCTGGCGTTCGGCCAGGTAGGCGTCATATCCGCCGTCGTAGACCGAGACCTGCTGCTGGGGCAGGTCCAGTTCCACGATCGTACTGACGCACCGGGAGAGGAATTCGCGGTCGTGGGAGACCAGCACGACGCCGGTGCGCAGTCCCCGTACGAAGGCTTCCAGTCGTTGGAGCCCCGCCAGATCCAGGTCGTTGGTCGGCTCGTCCAGCAGCACCAGGTCGAAGCGGGAGAGCAGCAGGGCCGCCAGACCGACCCGGGCGGCCTGGCCCCCGGAGAGCGCCGTCATCACGGTGGAGGGGTCCAGTTCCAACCCCAGTTCGGCCAGCACCGGGGCGATCCTGTCCTCGAGGTCGGCCGCCCCGGAGGCCATCCAGTGGTCGAAGGCCTCCGAGTAGGCGTCCTCGGCACCGCGGGCCCCGGTGGCCAGGGCTTCGGCGGTGGCTTCCATGGCCACGGTGGCCTGGGCGCAACCGGTCCGACGGGCCAGATGGTCGGCGATGCTCTCCCCGGGGCGGCGTTCGTGCTCCTGCGGCAGCCAGCCGATGAAGGCCCCGTCGGGGGAGGCGGTGACCGAACCGGAGCGGGGCGAGTCCAGTCCGGCGAGCAGGCGCAGCAGCGTGGATTTACCGGCCCCGTTGGCACCGACCACCCCGACCACGTCGCCGGGGGCGACGGTGAAGCTCAAACCGGAAAACAAGGTGCGGTGGGCAGGACCTCCAGCGAGGTCCTTGGCCACGAGATGGGCGCTCATCCACCCATTCTAGGGACGCGGCGGCCCGGGGGTGGACCGGGGGTCAGTCCCTGGCCTGGACGGAGGCCCCCAGTTTGCGGGTCAGCCGGGTCAATTCGGCGAATTCATCCACGGAGAGCCCGGATCCCATCACCTCGTGGATGTGTCGGACATGCTCGCGGCCGATCTCGCGTTGGATCCTGCGCCCGTCCTCGGTCAGCCGTAGCCGCATCGCCCGCTGGTCCACCGGGTCCACGGTCCGGGTGATGTACCCCTTGGCCTCGAGCCGGTCGACCATCCGGCTGAGGCTGGGTTGGCTGAGCAGGACGTCCTCGTTGAGTTCGCCCAACCGGATCCCGCCCTCGGGGCAGCGGTCCAGGGTGACGAGCACGTCGTATTCGCGCATCGTGAGTCGTTTGAAGGCCGGATGGCGTTGGAGCCGACGCATGATGGCCACCTGGGCCCGGAAAAGCGCTTCCCAGGCCTGCGTGGTTTCACGGAGGGTGGCGGGCCTAGACATGGGACTCCTCGAAGGTGGTGGCCGGCAGCGGGACCTCGTTGCGGGCGGTGGCCGGTTTGATGCCTGCCCGCCGCGCTGCCAGCAGGTTGGCGTGGGTCGGGGGTTCCGGATGGTCCGCGGGTTTGCGCCGGGCATATTCGGCCCGCAGCTCGGGCAGGACCCGCTCGCCGAACAGATCCAACTGGTTCAACACCGTCTTCAGGGGCAGACCGGCGTGATCGACCAGGAAGAGCTGGCGGTGGTAGTCACCGAAGTATTCCTGGAACGTGAGCGTCTTCTCGATCATCTGCTGCGGGCTGCCGACGGTCAAGGGCGTCTGGGCGGTGAAATCCTCCAGCGAGGGTCCGTGGCCATAGACCGGGGCCTTGTCGAAGTACGGGCGGAATTGTGCCACGGCGTCCTGCGAGTTTTCGGCCAGGTAGAACTGTCCGCCCAGGCCCACATAGGCCTGGTCGGCCCGGCCGTGGCCGTAGTGCTCGAAACGTTGCCGGTAGAGGCCGATCAGCTCCTGGTAGTGCTCCTTGGGCCAGAAGATGTTGTTGGCGAAGAACCCGTCACCGTAGTAGGCGGCGATCTCCGCGACCTGCGGGGTACGGATGGAACCGTGCCAGACGAAGGGGGCAACGGAATCCAGCGGACGCGGGGTGGAGGTGAAGTTCTGCAGCGCCGTACGGTGCTTGCCGGACCAGGAGACGTTCTCCTCGTCCCAGAGGCGGCGCAGCAGATGGTAGTTCTCCACGGTCAGTTCCACCGCATCCGCCGAGCTCTTGCCGAACCAGGGGTAGACCGGGGCCGTGTTCCCGCGTCCGAGCACCAGATCCGTCCGGCCGCCCGACAGATGCTGGAGCATCGCGAAATCCTCGGCGATCTTCACCGGGTCGTTCGTGGTGATCAGGGTCGTGGCCGTGGAGAGGGTGATGCGTTCGGTCAGAGCGGCGATATAGGCCAGCTCGGTGGTGGGGGAGGAGGAGAAGAACGGCGGGTTGTGGTGCTCGCCGATGGCGAAGACGTCCATCCCGATCTCTTCGACCTTCTTCGCGATCGCCACCATCGCGGTGATGCGTTCATGCTCGGTCGGCAGATGCCCGGTGGTGGGGTCCGCGGTGATGTCGCTGACCGAAAAGACGCCGATTTCCATGGTGCTCCTTCGTGGCTCCGGCTTTCAGTATGCCAGAAAATGTATGCGTATGCATGTAAGAACCACGGTGGTTTCCCCGGTATTCCCAGCGGTGCGGGGAGGCAGAGTGGCGGCGGCGCCGACCGGGGCGTTAACGAACGGTGGGACGGGCAGTACCCGTCCCACCGTCGCCGGCACTGTCCGGCTACTTCAGTCCGAGGGACTTGTTGGTGGCCGCGGTGACCTGGGCAAGCAGCTCGGGATTCTCATTGAGCTTGACGCCGAAGCTCGGGACGATCTCGGTGAGCTTGGACTCCCAGCCGGCGAAGTTCTGCGGGAAGCAGCGGCGCAGGACCTCGATCATGATCGGGGCAGCGGTCGAAGCGCCGGGCGAAGCGCCGAGCAGACCCGAGATCGACCCGTCGGCACTGGTGATGACCTCGGTGCCGAACTGCAGCACACCGCCGCGTTTCTTGTCCTTCTTGATGACCTGGACCCGCTGGCCGGCGGTGATCAGTTCCCAGCCATCGCCCGAGGCGTTGGGGTAGTACTCGCGCAGGGCCTCGTTCTTGGCCTCGCGGCTCTTGAGGACCTCGGTGACCAGGTACTTCACCAGGCCCAGGTTGTCCTTGGCGACGGCCAGCATCGGGATGAGGTTGCCCGGACGGACCGAGGCCACCAGGTCCATATAGGAACCTGATTTGAGGAACTTGGGAGAGAAACCGCCGTAGGGGCCGAACATGAGCGAACGCTTGCCGTTGACGAAGCGGGTGTCCAGGTGGGGCACCGACATCGGCGGGGCGCCGACGGAGGCCTGGCCGTAGACCTTGGCATGGTGGCGGGAGATGACCTCCTCGTTGGTGCTGCGCAGGAACTGCCCGGAGACCGGGAAGCCGCCGAAGCCGTGGGCTTCGGGGATGCCGGCGGCCTGGAGCAGATGCAAGGCGCCGCCACCGGCACCGACGAAGACGAACTTGGCGTTCACGGTGTGCTTGTCCCCGGTGGCCTTGTTCTTCACGGTCAGCGTCCAGCCGGCACCGTTGCGCTCCAGGCCGGTGACCTTATGGCCGAAGTTCAGGTCGACCCCGTCCTCACCGAGGTTGGCGATCAGCTGGCGGGTCAGCGACCCGAAGTCGACGTCGGTGCCACCCTTGACGCGGGAAGCGGCGACCCGCTCGCCGGGGTTGCGGCCTTCGGCCACCAGTGGGGCCCATTCGGCGATCGTGGAGAGGTCCTCGGTGTGCTCCATCTCTTCGAAGAGCGGCTGGGTGCGCAGCGACTCGAAGCGGGTCTGGAGGTAGTCGGCGCTGTCCGAACCGTGGACGAAGCTCATATGCGGTAGCGGGTTGATGAAGGAGCTGGGGGTGGAGATGCGGCCCTGGTCCACCAGGTGGGAGTAGAACTGGCGGGAGACCTGCCACTGCTCGTTGATGCCCACGGCCTTGGCCGGGTCGACCTTGCCGTCGGCGCCGAGCGGGGAGTAGTTCAGTTCGCACAGGGCGGAGTGGCCGGTACCAGCGTTGTTCCAGGGGTCGGACGCCTCCTGGCCTGCCTGGTCGAGGTTCTCGAACAGGGCGACATCCCAGCTGGGCTCCAGTTGCTTGAGCAGCGTTCCCAGCGTTGCACTCATGACCCCACCGCCGATCAGGGCGATATCGACATTCGATGAGCTGGTTTGGCTCGGCACAGGATTCTCCATCCGACGACTCTGGTGGCTTAAGTCAAGGTTAGCGCGGTCGGATCACCGCCATGAAATCAAGCGGTGCCCTCGGCCGCCCTAGGTGGCGAGCCTCACCCGGTCGAAGGGCTCGTCCAGGGTGGGACTGGTGGGGTAATGCAGGACCGTATCGTCGGCTGCGACGGCGGAGATCGGGTAGGCCAGCGGCAGGGCGGGAAGATCCTTGGCCAGCTGTTCGCCGATCTGCTGGTAGGTGGTCGCCCGCTGGTCCCCGTTGGGCATGGAGCGGGCCTTGACGATCTTCGCGCGCACCTTCGGGGCGTCGTAGTCGAATTCCGGGGACGTGGTGCCGAACAGCGTGCCGATGAAATTGTCCGGGTCCCGGTAGCCGCCGTTCCACCCCGACAGGTGGAAGCCGGGGCGGTGGCCGGAGACGACGTCCTCCAGATAGCCGTCCTCCCATTCGACCGGGTAGGGCTTGATGTTGAACCCGGCGGCGGTCAGCTGGGCGCTGAGCGCGGCATAGATCCGCTCGGGCATCGGCAGATAGGCCCGGGTGACGTTCAGCGGATAGGTGAAGGGGATCGGTTCGCCGTCGTAGTCCGAGCTCTTCAGCAACGATTTGGCCTTGGGGAGGTCATAGCCGAAGTAGGTCTGGGCGTCGGGGACCCCGAGGCTGGGTGGCACGAAGCTGCGTGCCTCCTTGGTCCCGGAGATGAAAAACTCCTCGATGAGCTTCTGCCGGTCCACGGCATGGGCCACCGCCTGGCGGATCTTCCGGTCCGCCAGGACCGGGTTGGACTGGTTCATCCCCATGTACAGGATCGAGAAGGGGTCGCGCTGCAGGACCTGTTGGCCTTCACGGACGAGCTCGCGCAGTTCCCCGACGGTGACCATGTCATAGGCGGCGATCTTCTGCCGCCGCAGGGACTGCAGACGCGAGGAGGGATCGCGCAGGACGGCGAACGTGGCCCGACCGATCTGGGTGCTGTGCCGCCAGTGGTCCTCGTTGGCGATGACGGTGACCGAATCTTCCGCCGCCTCGTCGAAGAGATAGGGGCCGGTGCCCACCGGATGCTTGCTGAAACCGGTGCTGATGCCGCCGGAGGAATCCTTCGTCGATTCGTCGGCCTTGTATTTCCGCAGCGCCGACGGCGAGGCGATCCCGAAACCCGGAAGGGTGAGGGCATCGATCAAACCCGTGATCGGCTTGGTGAGCGTCAAGACGAACGTGTGGGTCCCCTCGGCGCGACAGCCCTGGTAGTAGCTGGCAGTCACCGTCTTGATCGGGTCCTCCGGGGCCGGCTCCTTGCCGGGGTCCTTATCCAGGCCCAACCCGCCCAGGACGTCGGGGGAGCGCAGCGCGGATTGGGTGGCCGCCCGGGTATCTGGGGCAATGGACTTGTCGTGGGCCAGTTGCACATCGTTGTGGTGGAAGACCGATTCGAAGGCCTGCCCGACCTGCCCTCCGAGATCCTTCGGCAGGTTGGCCCAGCGTTCGAAGTTGTGGACGACGGCGTCGGCGTTGAATTCGGTGCCGTCGTGGAAGGACACCCCGTCCCGCAGGGTGAAGGTGTAGGTGAGCCCGTCCTTGCTGGTCGTCCACTTGGTGGCCAGCCCCGGGGTGGGGGCCCCGGTATCCGGGTCGACGCTGATCAGCGATTCGAAGATCTGCCGGGTGACCCTGAAGGATTCGTTGTCCGAGGCCAGGGCCGGATCCAGGATGGCCGGGGAGGCAGGCGTGCCGAACCGTATTTCCAGGTTCTTCACGATCGATCTGGATGGCGGGGCAGCGGTGGGCAGTTCCTCCGGTGTGGTGGCCTTGGTGCATCCGACCAGTCCGGCCATGGCGATCGACCCGATACCCAGTACCGTCCGCCGCGAGGGACGTCCTCCCGCGGGGAGCGAGGTACCAGGCCCCGGAGCGTCGCCGGGGCGGTTGGTGGACTCCACGCTGACTTGCTCCTTGCCTAGGGGGCGTCCCGATGGGTTCTGCGGGGCCGATGAAGGTCCTGTGACGAGCCGATGGGTCGTTCTTTCTCGTCGGTCATCATCACCTGGTGCGAGCGGGGGGACTTGAACCCCCACGTCCTAAGACACTGGAACCTAAATCCAGCGCGTCTACCAATTCCGCCACGCTCGCTGAGGCCCCCTGCACGCGGAAGGCCTCAACCAGTGTAACGGAACCCATTGCAGGACCGGTGGATTGGCCCGTGCGGTCAGGAGGCGGTGTCGAGGCCCAGATCGCGGTGCAGCTTGGCGACGTGGCCCGTGGCCCTGACGTTGTACTGCGCGAGCTGGATCTTCCCGTCCTCGCCGACCACGATCGTCGAGCGGATCAGGCCCTCGTAGACACGGCCGTAGTTCTTCTTCTCGCCCCAGGCGCCGTAGGCGGCCGCGACGGCGTGGTCCTCATCGGAGAGCACCGGGAAGGTCAGGGATTCCTTGTCGGTGAACTTCGCCAGCTTCGCGGGGGCGTCGGGGGAGATCCCCAGCACCTGGTACCCGGCGGAAGCCAGCGAGGAGAGCGAATCGCGGAAGTCGCAGGCCTGCTTGGTGCAGCCGGGGGTCATCGCCGCCGGATAGAAGTAGACGACGACCTTGGAGCCGGCGTAATCGGAGAGCGAGACGGTGGAGCCGTCCGCGGCGGTCAGGGTGAAGGCGGGAGCTGTATCGCCGACGGCGAGGCGCTGGGATGGGGTGGTCATGGGCTTCCTCCAGGTATCCGGGTATACAAAAGAGGCCGGCCTCTCGGCCGGCCTCCTTCATCGTGTGTGCACCCCTCGGGACTCGAACCCGAAACCTACTGATTAAGAGTCAGTTGCTCTACCAATTGAGCTAGAGGTGCATTGCTGCTGGCTGCGATTTCCTTGCGGGACCGCGCTTTGCAACGAGATGAAACATTACCAGCACTTTTCCGACCGTGCAAAACCGCTTTCCTGAATGCGTTCCGTGTCACATTCCATCCGGTTTCCGGACTCCGATTGGCGGCTGTGCCGGGGATGAATCCTAAGCTGTGGACATGGAACCGATCACCACCTTCACCGTCCCTGACCAAGACCTCCTCGATGCCTGCTCGCCACTACCCGCCGGGGTGCGCTGCGGAGTATGGGATCTGGACGGCGAACCCCAGGGGGTGGAGCTGGAAGACATCGGCGCCGTGGTGCTGCCTTACTCGATGGCCTCAAGGAAACGATTGGGCCAGGTCCGTCGGGCCCCCAATCTGCGTCTGGTTCATACCCAGTCCACCGGGTACGACGGCGTTGTGGATGCCGTGGGCGAAGACATTGCCATTGCGTCGGCCCATGGGGTCCATGCCGCGGCCACCGCTGAACTGACCGTGGGCCTGCTCCTGGCGGCCCTACGCGGCATCGGCCAGGCGGCGCAGAACCAGCTGACCGGTACCTGGGATTCGGCACGATGGAAGGGGCTGGCGGACCGTCGGATCGGTTTGATCGGTGTCGGCGGCATCGGCGAGGAGATCCGCCGCCGGCTGGATCCCTTTGAGATCGACCTGGTCCGGATCGGAACCCATGCGCGGACCGACGAACACGGGCAGGTCCATGGTCTGGACGAGCTGATGGAACTGGCGCCCGGCCTCGAAGCGGTCATCGCGATCGTCCCGCTGAATGATTCGACCCACCATCTGCTGGGACGGGACCTGCTGGGGGCGCTGCCCGACGGTTCAGTGGTCGTCAATGTGGCCCGCGGTCCGGTGGTCGATACCGACGCGTTGACGGCGGAAGTAGCCTCGGGGCGACTGCACTGCGCCTTGGACGTGACCGACCCCGAACCTCTGCCGAGCGATCACCCGCTGTGGAAGTTGCCGAACGCACTGATCACACCGCATGTCGGCGGCAATACGGAAGCCTTCCCGCCACGTATTGCCCAGCTGGTCCACGAACAGATGGCCAGCATGTCTGTTGGGGAGAAGCCGAAGAACCTGGTGCATGAGGGCGAGCACCTGCTGTAGGTAGCTGCGCGCCTCCCTCCGGCATGGGGAAACCGACGCCTATTTCGATGCGGTTTCCCCATTCAGGAACGGTGAGTCACACGCCGGGCCGCCAGGGTTTTCGGCACAGTCCTCGTCAACCAGGAGCTTCTTGGTCCGCCAGACGCTCATGGGCATGGGATCGCTGGGGACAGTTGCGGTCCCGGGAATGGGCATCCACGGACCGCCGTCGACGGAGTATTCGCCGCGATAGGCGGTGTTCAGCTGGATGCTGTAATCGCCGGTCTTCGTATAGACGTGACTGGTGTCGGTGGGCTGATCGAAGGTGTGGCCAGGCATGGGTTTCCCGGGTTTTTGAAGTTTCCTGCTGTGACCATCTCCGTAGTTCCAGAGATAGGTCTGGGGGATCGCCCGGATCCTTACTGGTTCGTCGTAGATATCAACGTCGAAGGTCTGGAGGTCAGATTTGGCATACATGTGCGCGTTTCCATTTCGCAGCGAGAACCCCGAAGGCTGACTAGCAACCTTCGAACCACGTATGGGGAAACTCTGAAAGTCTGCAGGCGAGACCTCGATGCTTCGTTGCTCCTGCACCGCGCGCTGTAGATCGGCGGGTTTCTCGGCTGAGTCTTTGGGGGCCTCGGGTGGAGGCTCAGTAGAGCAATAAGTGTCTCGAGATACGAGTGCTCCAGCTGGCGTCCGGATTGTGCGAACTTTTAGCGGCTCATCTTCTGGGCAAGGAGCTTCGTCGAAAGTTCTGCAAGTTCCGCTACCGCCGAGTTCAAAGGCACAGGTAGTTGAGTAGGAAACTTCGTACTTCGGAGACTTCGGTGTTGTCTGGTGGGACGTTTTTTTGGGTCCAGCAGTGCCCCTGCCTGCGGGGGTCTCCGGAGTACTACTACTTTTCTTGGAGTTTTCTATCTTGTTCTGTCGGTTTTCCTGAAATCCCTCGGAGGCATCTTTTGCTGCGGTAGCACGCCTCTTTTCGAAGCCGATTATGGCCCCGGCGTCGTCGGTAGTCTGTTTTGCTAGAGGCGCCCCCATGGCAGCAGTCGTGCCAATTGAAAGAGTCAGTGTAAGCGCGAAAAGTAAGGTGCGGAGAAAACGAAATCTCGGAGTACTAGTAAATGTAGTCATGCTTGGTCGCTCATGATTTTGGGAATTCCACTGAGTTGACTCGCCATCCGTCGTCCCACCCTAAGAAAAAGGATCCGACGACGGGCTTTGGGGTCTTTTCGAGCGTGGTCCGCACGGTCTTATCAGGATCGTAGACGAGTCCTCCCGCTTGAATGTAGTTGAAAGATACCCATACTTCATTGGGCCCTTCCTTTTGAGCGGAACTAACAGAAAGCTTGAAGGCACCGCCGGTATTCCAACCACCTGATTTTTTGTTGGATATGGCTGGGTCGATTATCGATGCATGGCAAAGCTGGCACTCGGGCGAAGACACCTTACTGATTGGTTTCGACTCGTTGGTCACTGAGGTGTATTCGATCAGGTCGAAGTAGTACTCCGTGAATGCCGCTGCTCCCTCAAGATCGTGCTTCTTTGCAGCAGCGGGCATCTTCGGG
>JAKDMV010000120.1 GCA_030452125.1 Micrococcaceae bacterium | reverse complement strand
GAGGCGATGAATTCCTGCAGCTGGGCGTGGGCCTGCTCCTCCAAGGCGGTATCGGCCTGGGGGTAGATGATCGGCTCCTCCTTGGAGTTGTGCCGGTCCAGCAGCGAGAGCAGTTCCTGGCAGGTGGAGACCAGTTCGGCGGGTGCGGCCCCGCCGTCGTGGGCTGCCTGCACGGTGTCCATCAGCTGCCAGAGTTCTCCGTGCTCTCGTTCCATGACCATGATCGGCATCATCAACCCGGCCTCACGCAGGGGCGGGAAGAGGAAGACCTCCTCCAGATAGATATGTCGACGCAGGGCCGCCAGTGCCCGCAACAGGGCCGCGTCGTCGTAGGTCCCTGTCGTGGCCCCGGCGGTGAAGGCCTCGATGCCGCCGTCGATCTCGCGGTGTTCGCGTTCGAGTGCGTCGGACAGGATGCCGGCGGTGCTCATGATGCCGGGCCCGGGGTGGGTGCAGCGACCTCCGGCAGCGCCTGGCGGGTGCTGATGGCCATCCGGTTCCAGGTGTTAATCGCGCAGATGGCCATGATCAACGTGACGGTGTCCTGGTCCGTGAATTCGTTGCCGACCCGTTCCCACGTCTGATCAGAGACACCGGCCTGACTGATCAGGGTCATCTCCTCGGTCAGTGCGAGTGCCGCCTCCTCGCGGTCCGAATACAGGCCGGAGGCTTCATGCCATCCGGCGAGGACGTCGAGGTGTCGGTCATCCACGCCGGCGGCGCGGGCTTCGCGGCCGTGCATTTCCAGACAGTAGGCGCAGCCGTTGATCTGGGAGGCCCGGATCTTCACCAGGGCCAGCAGATCTTCTCCGAGGTTGCCACCATGGATGTACTTCTCCAACGCGAACATCGGCTGGTAGGCGGCCGCATCGATGCCGTGGATGTCTAGACGTTGAGCTGCGGGCATTTCACGTGGTCCTTTTGACTGGAACGGTGCCGGCGGGAATCCGTCGTCGATTCCACTGTCCCGCCGCTCCCGGGGGTTGTCAATCGGTCGCTGACTGGCCGTGGGGACAGTCCATCCGGGGCGGTTGACCGGCAAAGGTCCGATGATTGACCGTAGGATGGTGGCCATGGCTGTGACTGATGAGGCGATCGACAAGATCAAGGGCATGTTGCTGCGCGAGGAGCTCAAGGCGGGGGACCGGCTTCCCCCGGAGAAGGAGCTGGCCGAACGGCTCGGACTTTCGCGCAATTCACTGCGAGAAGCGGTCAAGGCCCTGGAACTGATTCGGGTGCTGGACGTCCGCCGCGGTGACGGAACCTACGTGACGTCGCTGGATGCGAACCTGCTCAACGGGGCGGTGGCCTTCATCGTGGAGCTGCACCAGGACCGGTCGGTGCTCGAACTCTTCGAAGTCCGGCGCATCCTCGAACCGGCCAGCGGCTTCATGGCCGCCTCGAGGATGTCGGCCGAGGAACTTCAAGCCCTGCGCGCCACGATGGAGGGGATCGACGAGACCACCGGCATCGAGGAACTCGTGGCCCACGACCTGGATTTCCACCGCATCATCGGCCAGGCGGCCGGCAACGAATACCTGGGCAGTCTGGTCGAGGCGCTCTCTGGAAGCACCGTACGGGCGAGGATCTGGCGGGGGCTGACCCAGGACCACGCGGTGGCGCGCACCCTGGCCGAACACCAGGCCATTGCCGATGCCCTGGAGCGCGGCGATGCCGAACTCACCCGGGCCTTGCTGACCGTGCACGTCAGCGGTGTGGAAGCCTGGTTGCGCGAGGCGATGTAGCCGGTTTCCGGTCGGTCCGCAGTTAGTGGTCGTCGCCCAGTTGGTAGACCCGGGCCGCGGTCCCGTGCAGCACGGCCTCCTGCTCGGAGTCGGAGAGCGTGGAGATCAGCTCGAACAGCGGGCCAGCGGTCTCACCGTAGGAACCACCCAGCCGGCTGATGGGCCAATCGCCCCCGAACATGAGCCGCTCCGGTCCGAAGGCCTCCAATGCCTCATCCCACACCTGGCGGAGGGCATCCGCCGTATAGGGCAGTCCCGGGATGAACAGCCCGGAGATCTTCGCGACCGTCCGGGGAAGTTCCGCCAGGGCCCTGAAGTCCCGCTGCCAGCTCGGCATCGCCTGCTCGTCCGAACGCGGCGGCTTGCCCAGATGGTCCAGGACCACCGTCAGGGAGTCGAGATCGCGGGCCAGCTGCACGGTCTGGTCCAGGTGGCCCGGAAAGGCGTCGGGAACGTCGAAGGCCAGCCCGGAAGCAGCGACGGCTTCCAGGGATTCGCGCACTGCAGGAAGTTCGAGGAAATCGGGGCGCGGGTCGTCGTGGACCAGATGGCGGATGCCCTTGAACTTCGTCTCGGCCCCCAGGAGGTCCAGGGCGGCGCGGGCGCCGGTGGGGTCATCGAGCCGGATCCACCCGACGACGCCGAGCACCCAGGGGCTCTCCTGCGCCACGGCGAGCATGGCGGCCGTATCGGCGGCGGTGTCGTCGGCCTGGACCAGCACGGCGTTCTCGACGCCTCCGCCCGCGAGGGCGTCGTGGGCCTCCCGGGCCCCGTGGCTGCGGTGGAGGATGCCGTGCTGGGGGCCCAACCAGGCGTAGGCCTTCGGCGCATCGCCACCGCCGGCCGCGGTGTCGGCGTCGTCGAGCTCCCACAGGTGCAGGTGCGCGTCGATAATGGGCCGGCTCATGAGAGGAGTCCGCGCTCCGTCAGGGCCTCCCAGAGTGCCTCGGGGATGTCCTGCCCCATCCGCTCAGCGTTGGAGACCATTTGGGACGAGGAGCTGGCCCCGACCGTCACGTTCACCACGGCGGGGTGGCGCAGGCTGAATTGCAGGGCAGCCTTCGGTAGTTCGACCCCGAAGTCCTGGCAGATCGAAGCCAACTCCCGGGCCCGTTGCACCATTTCGCGTGGGGCTTGTTCATAGTTGTAGTGGGCATCATCGCTGACCTCGGCCCGCGCTAGTAGCCCGGAGTTGTAGACCCCCACATTCACCAGACCGGTGCCGCGTTCGAGGCAGCGCTCCAGCAGCGGCCCGTCGGGCTGCTCCAGCAGGGTGTAGCGTCCGGCCAGCATGACCAGATCCAGATCGGAGGCTTCAACGCATTCCAGCGCCGCCTGCGCGGAATTCGTGCCGACCCCGATGGCCCGGATGAGTCCCTCGGCGCGCAGCTGCTCCAAGGCAGGAAGACCCTGGTCGATGCCTGCCTGGAGGTCATGGACATCGGGATCGTGCAGATAGGCGATGTCCACGCGGTCCAGACCGAGTCGTTCCAGGGACTCCTCGAGGCTGCGGCGGATCCCCGCCTCGGAGAAGTCCCAGACACGGCGGCTGGTGGCGGGCACGTCGAAGCCCTCGTCGTCACGGGCTCCGGCGTTGGAACCACCGGGCAACGCGTCCGGGTTGGGGGCCAGCAGCCGTCCCACCTTCGTGGAGATGACGAACTGATCCCGTGGCTTGGTGGCCAGCACGGCCCCCAGACGGCGCTCGGACAGACCGAGGCCGTAGTGCGGGGCCGTATCGAAGTACCTGACGCCCGAGTCCCAGGCGGCTTCGACGATGGCGGTTGCCTGGTCGTCGGGCATCGCCTTGTACAGGTTGCCGATGCCCGCGGCGCCGAAACCCAGTCGACCCAGTTCGGGCGCACCGCCGGCTCCGGGTGCGACGGTGCTCATGGCAGCGCCCACACCAGCGGAATGCCGGAGTCGTCGCCCGAGTAGTCGTCTTCGACGGCCAGCATTTCGGCCATCCGGGCCTGCCAGGGGACATTGGCTGGATGGTCGGCGATCGCATGGCGCATGGCCTGGTAATCGTCCACGTCCAGGACGTGGAAGAGGTCCAGACCGCTGCGCCAGATGCGCCAGTTGCGGACTCCGGCCTCCTTCAGGGCGGCGACCAGTTCGGCGGGGATCCCCGCGTGGGCGTCGGCGTAGTCCTGCTCGGCGCCGGGCTTGAGCTGGGTGTGCAGGGCAATGGTTTCAGGCATCGGTGGCTCCTGGTTCGGGGAAAGATCCACTTCCGGATGATGCGGAAACCGGCTGTCCGGTCCAGACGGGTCCATCGGGGAAACTGTAGTCGGCCAGGGACTTCTGCAACATCTCCGTTCCCGCGCCGGGGGTCGACGGTGGCCAGTAGTTCCCGCCGTGGACGTCCACGGGGGTGATGAAGTGCTCGTGCAGGTGGTCGACGAATTCGATCATCCGGCCTTCCAGCTCACCGGAAACGGCCACGAAGTCGAACATGGACAGATGTTGGACCGCTTCGCAGAGCCCCACGCCGCCGGCGTGCGGGCAGACGCGGACCCCGAATTTGGCGGCCAGCAGCAGGATCGCGACGTTTTCGTTCACCCCGGCCACCCGGGCGGCGTCGATCTGCAGGACCTGCAGGGACCCTGCCTGCAGCATCTGCTTGAAGACCACGCGGTTCTGGACATGTTCGCCGGTGGCCACCGGGATCGGTGCAACGCCGCGGGCGATGGCGGCATGACCCAGGATGTCGTCGGGGCTGGTGGGCTCCTCGATCCAGGCGATGCCGTAGGGGGCCAAATGTGACATCCAGTCGATGGCGTCGGCGACGTCCCACCGCTGGTTGGCGTCCACGGCGACCCCGATGTCCGGCCCCACGGCCTCGCGGGCAATGCGCACGCGGCGGATGTCGTCGTCCAACGAGGCCCCGACTTTGAGCTTGATCTGTTTGAACCCCTCGGCGACGGCTTCCTTGGACAACCGGGCCAGTTTCTCGTCGCTGTAGCCCAGCCATCCCGGGGTCGTCGTGTAGCCCGGGTAGCCCCCGGCCAGCAGCTCGGCACGGCGCGTGGCCTTGCCGGGTTCTGCACGCCGGAGGATCTCGAATGCTTCCTCGGGGGTCAGCGCATCGCTGAGGTAGCGGAAGTCCACCAGGGCCACGAGTTCCTCGGGGCTCATGGAGGCCAACAGATCCCAGAGCGGCATCCCGGCCCGTTTGGCCTTCAGGTCCCAGAGGGCGTTCACGACGGCACCGATGGCCATATGCATCACGCCCTTTTCGGGGCCGAGCCACCGGAGCTGTGAATCGTTGTTGAGCATCTTCCAGGTGGTGCCCATGTCACCGAGCAGTTCCTCGACATTGGAACCCATGACGTGGTCGGCCAGTGCCTTGATGGCGGCGGTTTCGATTTCGTTGCCGCGGCCGATGGTGAACACGAAACCATGGCCCTCGAAACCGTCGCCCGCATCGGTGCCGATCGTCAAATACGCGGCCGAGTAGTCCGGGTCCGGGTTCATGGCATCCGAACCGTCGAGTTCCAGCGAAGTGGGGAAGCGGATGTCATAGACATCCACCGAGGTGATGACGCTCATGGTGCTCCTAGTTTCGCGGTGTCCCTGGAAATTTCCCTGATGGAGAACCGGGCAACACCGCACTCTGGCGATTCTGACTCTGCGCTCAACCCAAACATCCGATCTTTCTCTTGTCAATAAGTCTCTTTTGTGAGGTTTAGCAGATAATATAGATGAAGAGTTCGGATGTTAGAGCTGTGACGGAGGAAAAATGAACGTGAAATTTGCGCGTCTAGGCGCCCCCGGCGAAGAACAGCCGGTGGTCATTGCCCAGGAAGCCGACGGCGAGGAGAAATACTTCGATGTGTCGTCACTGACCAACGATATCGACGGAAGGTTCTTGGCCGGCGGCGGTGTGGCCCGCACCCGTGAAGCCCTGGAGTCGGGAAGCCTGCCGGAGATCGGGTCGGAAGGGGTCCGCGTCGGCTCACCGATTGCCCGGCCGGGATCCGTGGTCTGCATCGGCATGAACTATGTCGCCCATGCGGCGGAGTCCGGTGCGGAGCCGCCGACGATCCCCGTGGTCTTCCTCAAGCCCTCCAACACCGTCTGCGGACCCTATGACGCCGCGCCCATTCCTCCGTCGGCCCAGAAGTACGACTGGGAGGTGGAGCTGGGGATCGTCATCGGCCAGGAAGCAACCTATCTTTCCGGCGTCGAAGAAGCAGCTGCGTGCATTGCCGGTTTCGTTCAGGCCAACGACCTGTCCGAACGCGAATACCAGATCCCCGGTGCCGCCGGGCAGTGGACCAAGGGCAAGTCCCTGCCAGCATCCACGCCGCTGGGCCCGTGGATGGTTCCCGCCGATCAGCTCGACGGCGAAAAGCTCCGTTTGCGCTCCTGGGTCAATGGCGAACCGCGGCAGGACTCCAGCACGGAGGATCTCATCTTTGATCTGGCCACCGTGGTGCACCACGTCAGCCAATACATGCTCCTGGAACCGGGCGATGTCCTGTTGACCGGCACCCCGCAGGGAGTCGCCTTGTCCGGACGCTTCCCCTACATCCAGCCCGGTGACGTCATCGAGCTCGAAATCGAAGGACTCGGCCGGCAGCGCCAGGAGTTCTACCGCGCAACAGCTAAGGAAGCAGTATGAACAACGAATTCGAGAACCTCGTCGCCATCGTCACCGGCGGTGCCTCAGGTATTGGGGCCGCCGTCGCCGATCGTCTGGTCGCCGGTGGAGCGCAGGTGGCCGTGCTGGATCTGAACCCCGCAGGCAGCGAGTACTTCGGCGTCGAATGCAATGTCGCCGATGATGAGTCAGTGCGCTCCGCCGTCGACGCCGTCGTAGCCAAGTTCGGTCGCTTGGATATCGTGGTCAACAATGCCGGGATCGGTGCCCAGGGTGATATCGCTGCCAATGACGACGCCGAATGGGCTCGCGTGTTGAACATCAACGTGATCGGTATCGCTCGGGTCAGTCGCGCCGCGCTTCCGCATCTGCGCCAGTCGGACTCGGCGGCCATCGTGAACACCTGTTCCATCGCCGCCACGGCCGGGCTGCCGCAGCGTGCGCTGTATTCTGCGTCGAAGGGCGCCGTGCTCTCCTTGACGCTGGCCATGGCTGCCGACCACATCCGCGAAGGCATCCGCGTGAACTGCGTCAACCCCGGAACGGTGGATACCCCCTGGATCGGACGCCTGCTGGACTCCGCCGAAGACCCCGCAGCCGAGCGGGCCTCCCTCAACGCCCGTCAGCCGCACGGACGTCTGGTTGCCGCATCGGAAGTTGCCGGTGCCGTGGCCTACCTCGCGAGCCCACTCTCCGGCTCCGTGGCCGGAACCTCCATGGCCGTCGATGGCGGGATGCAGGGGCTGCGCCTCCGCCAGGAGTAGTACGGTCGACCCCGAACGATCTGGACGCCCGCGGCCCCACCGGCGGCGGGGGGGCCGTGGTTGGTGGGGGCGGGGGGGGACAGGCGGGGGGGGGGGGGGGCGGGGGGG
>JAKDMV010000119.1 GCA_030452125.1 Micrococcaceae bacterium | reverse complement strand
GTCGAGGTCGGCGCCGAGGAACCGCGTCGCGTGGGCTTCGCCGCCCAGGCCTAGCAGGCCGCATGCCGAGCAACGGCCGGCCCCGACGGTAGACGTCGGGGCCGGCCGTTTTTCGTGGCCCGGCGTCGCCGTGGTCAGGAATCCTGCGGTCCGTCAGGGGTTCTCGCCATCGTTCCCTTCGTGCACGGCCGGGTGTCGCTGCGGTTCGGCACTCCCGCCGTCCCGTGTCGCGGCCTGGGAGACGGCCTCGGCGAAGCCCGTGTCCTGGCCGGTCACCTGACTGCCTGCCTCATGGGAGGACACCGCCAGGAACACGGTGTCGTAGCGCCAGTCCAGATCGGGGTGGTGGTTGCGTTCCTCGGCGATCGCCCCCACGGCGGCGATGAACCCGATGGCCGCGGCCGAGGATTCGAAGGCATAGGCGGTCACCAGGGCACCTCGTCGATGCCGCCAATCCGGCAGCCCGGCCAAGGCCTCATTGATTTGGGTACCGGTCAGGACGCCGTCGCCCGGGCCGGTGGATGGATCGGTCATGATCTCTCCTTTCGCTCCCTGGGCCCATGCTCGTGCGAGCGGCTCAGGCAGTCAACCCCAAGGCGGCCATCCTGCGTGAATGGTTCTCCACGAGCTGGGCGAACAAGACGCCCAGGGGTTCCTCCCCGGCCTCATCCGCCTCGGTGATCAGTGCGTCGTTGAACAGGCCGCTATCGGCGATCCTGCGGGCCTGGGTGAGGGCCTCGCCGAGCAGCCGCCGTCCCCACAACGCCAAGCGGGAGGCCAGTCGGGGATCTTCCGCCAGGGCTTCCTGGAGGCGTTCGTGGAGCCATTGGTTCTGTGCGTCCAGCGCCTGCACCTCCTGGACGAGTCCACGGACGTCGGGATCCAGGCCCCGGGAGATGGCAACATAGAAATCCCCCGAGACCGAGTCGATGACGTGGGCCTTCATCAGGGATTCGTACCAGTCCCCCGGGCGGGTGCGATCGTGCAGGGCATCGATGGAGGCCACGAACGGTTCCATGGAATCCGTCGGCTCGGCCCCCCGGGAGGTGATGACCTCCACGACCCGTTCGTAGTGCCCGAACTCGTGGACCGCCAGACGGGCCAGCGCCACCCGGTCGATGATGGTCGGTGAGAAGCGGGCATCGGAGGACAGGCGTTCGAACGCGGTCAGTTCCCGGTAGGCCATCAGCCCGCATAGGGCCAGTTCGGCCCGGGCTCGGGTCGCGTCGTCAAGGGTCGGCGGTGGCAGCTCGGTCATGCAGGCCAGCCTACCTCCGGCACGGTTCCTCCCCGGCCCGGGCGCTGGTTTCCTTCCATGTTGTGGTTAGGCTGAATCCGTGGTGCACAAACCCCTTGAGCTGAAGACCAATGCCGCGCAGACCCGTCTCGTCCAGGCATTGGACTCGGTGGTGTCCGCGTTGGAGCTTCCCGGGGACTATCCCCCGCAGGCGTTGGCCGAGGCCAGGACCGCCATCGATTCCCTGGTCCTGCCCGACCACGATCTGACGGAAATCGAGTTCGTCACCATCGATCCGGCCGCTTCCACCGATCTCGACCAGGCCGTCCACCTCGCCCGTGACGGGGAGGGCTATGTGGTCCGCTATGCCATCGCCGATGTCCCGGCCCTGGTCGAGCTGGGCGGCGCCCTCGACGCCGAGACCAGGCACCGTGGACAGACCCTGTATCTGCCGGGCCACCGGGTGCCCCTGCACCCGGAGATCATCAGCGAGGATGCCGGCTCGTTGCTGCCCGGGCAACGCCGTGGCGCCTATGTCTGGACGTTCCACCTGGATGCGGCGGCACTGGTGCGCCGGACCGGGCTCCTCCGGGCCACGGTGTGCAGTCGGCAGAAGCTCGACTACGCCGGGGTCCAGGCCTCGATCGACGAGGGGCATGCCTCGGAGTCGCTGGCACTGTTGAAGGAAGTCGGGCTCAAGCGCATCGAGGCCGAACGCGAGCGCGGTGGGGCGAGCCTGCGCATCCCCGAGCAGGAGGTCGAGGTGGACGAGGACGGGGTCCCCTGCCTGACCGTCCGGGCGGCCCTGCCGGTGGAGGACTGGAATGCGCAGATCTCCTTGCTGACCGGGATGGAGGCCGCCCGGATCATGCTCGAGGGCGGGATCGGGATCCTGCGGACCATGCCCGCCCCCGATGAGCACGGGTCCACGGCCTTCCGCCGCCAGGCCGCCTCCCTGGGGACCCCCTGGCGCGACGGGGTCCCCTACGGGGAGTTCCTGCGCTCGCTCGATGTCACCGAGCCCCGTCAGCTGGCCATCATGCATGCCGCCACCTCGCTCTTCCGGGGGGCCGGGTATACCGCGTTCGACGGCGAAGCCCCCGAGGAACGGATCCAGGCGGCCATCGCTGCCCCCTATGCGCACACCACGGCCCCGTTGCGCCGGCTGGTGGACCGGTTCAGCCTCGTCGTCTGCGAGCATCTGGTCCGCGGAGCCGAGGTTCCTGCGGGAATCCGCCGGGCCCTTGTCCTGCTGCCGGAGCTGATGCAGTCCTCCAACCAGGTGGCGGGAACCGCCGAACGGGCAGCCATCGATACCGTCGAGGCCGCCCTGCTCTCGGACCGGATCGGGGAGAAATTCGATGCGATCACCCTCAATGGCACCACCGCCGAGCAGGCGGCCAGGGCCCGGGAGAACGGTGAGGCCCCGGGCGGGCGCCTGCAGCTTCTGGACCCGGCGGTCAACGCCCGCTTCCTGGGCCGGGCCGAAGCCGGCGAACGCGTCCAGGCCGAACTGATCGAGGCCGATATCGACCGGCGCACCGTACTGTTCAGGATCGACTAAACGACCGGCCGGCGGCCCCACCCGTTCAGCCCAGCAGGAACTCCGCCCGTCCCTGCATGCTCGAGGAGGCCTGGGCCATGGGCCGACGCGGGATCCGCCCGCCCCGCTGGGCCAGTCGACCGGCCCGCACCGCATGCCTGAAGGCCTCGGCCATCAGGGCGGGATCCTGGGCCCGGGTGACGGCGGTGGCCAACAACACGGCGTCGCACCCCAGTTCCATGGCCAGGGCGGCATCCGAGGCGGTGCCGATCCCGGCGTCGAGCACCACCGGGACCGTCAGCCGGGAGGCGATGTATTCGATGTTGTGCGGGTTCAGGATCCCCTGGCCGGTGCCGATGGGTGCCCCCAGCGGCATGACCGCCGTGCAGCCCAGGTCCTCGAGTCGTTGGGCGGCCACCGGGTCGTCGTTGGTGTAGGCGAAGACCTTGAACCCGTCGGCCACCAGTTCCTCGGTGGCTTTGAGGAGTTCGGGGATATCGGGCAGCAGTGATTCGTCGTCGGCGATCACCTCGAGTTTGACCCAGTCGGTCTCCACCGCTTCGCGGCCCATCCTGGCGGTGAGGACCGCTTCACGGGCGGTATGGCATCCTGCGGTGTTCGGCAGCAGTCGGATGCCCAGCCGTCCCAGCAACGCGAAGATCGATTCGGTGCCCGGGACCACTGCGTGGCGGCGCATCGACACCGTGGTCAGTTCGGTTCCGGAAGCACGCAGGGCGGCTTCGAGCACGTCCTGCCCGGGGGCCCCGCCGGTCCCGGTGATCAGCCGTGAGCCGAAGCGGGTTCCGTCCAGGAGGAGGTCGTCGGTTCCCGCACCTTCACCCACCTTGCACCGCCGAGAGCAGTTCGATCCGGTCCCCCGGCTGCAACCGGGTCCGGGCCCAGGCCGAGCGGGGAACGACCTCGTCGTTGACCGCGGCGGCCAGCCCGGGGCTCGTTCCCTCGCTCGTGCGGCCATCGGCGCCCAGCGCCAGGCCCGTTTCGCGTTGGATCAGCTCCAGCACGCTCAGGGCGGCGTGGGGTTCGGCCTGTCCGTTCAGGATCAGTGGGGGCGTGGTGTCGTTCATGAGAATCTCCAGGGGTCGAAGGGTGCCAGTCGGGTCGGGTCGAGGCTGGCCGGGGGTGGTCTCGGCGGCGTGGCCCCGGGCACCGGGCCAATCAGCCCGCGGATGGTGGCTGCCGCGGCCACACTGAGCAGCACCCCGTGGCGGTGGAATCCGGTGGCGGCCAGCAGTCCGGGGCCGATGCGTCCGAGCAGGGGCAGGTGGTCGGGGGTTGATGGACGGGCCCGGGCCGTCAGGTCCACCAGTTCATAGTGGGCCAGGGCGGGCATCACCCGCAGGGCGTCACGTAGCAGCCGGTGCACGCCCTCGACGCTGATGCCGGGCTGGTCGTCCTCGCGTTCGGTGGCCCCCACGACCACTTCCCCGTCGCGGCGCGGAAGGATGTAGACCCGTTGCCCGGAGACCAGGGCGCGCACCGTGGAGCCGGCCGGACGCGGGGCCGTGGCGGTCGGGCGCATCCTGAGCACATCGCCGAAGACCGGGCGGACCGGAAGCCGCAGCGAGGCCGGCAATCCACTGATCCGCTCCCCCGCTCCCCCGCGCTCTCCGGTCCTTCCGGTCCCGGTGGCCAGGATGACCTCATCGGCTTCGAGGTCTTCCCGGGCCCCGTCGGGACCCAGGGTCTGGACGACGGGCCCGTGTGCTCCGGCGACGACGCCGGTGGCCCGCCGGCGGTTCACGCTCACACCGGATTCGAGTTCGAGGGCGGCCAGCAAGGCGGCTGCGGTGCGGCGCGGGTCGGTCCGTGCGTCCCCGGGGGCCCGGAAGGCCCCGGCCAGCCGGGGGGCCAACAGCGGTTCGACTTCGCGGGCCGCCGCGGTGCCCAGCTCCCCGATCCCCAACCCGACGGTGCGTTGGGCCTCGGCCAGCGCCGAGAGATCGGCTCGATCGGCGCCGTCGGCGGCAACCACCAGCGTGCCGCAGGCCTCGAAGCCGGTGGGTCGGCCACTGGCTGCTTCCAGTTCCCGGGCCCACCGGGGCCAGGCGTCGGCGGCGGGAACGGAGAGTCCCAGCAGGCCCTGTTCCTGGTAGTGGAATTCGGTGACGGCCGCGAGCATCCCCGCCGCGGCATGGGTGGCCCCGGTGGCGGGTTCGGGATCGATCAGGGTGACACGGTATCCGCTGCGGGCCAGTTCCCAGCCGATGGACAAGCCGACGATGCCGGCGCCGATGACCGCACAATGCATACTGTTTTACCTTCCCTCCGCCGGCATGATCCGGATCAGGTGTCTCGGTCGGCGCTCGGTACCGCATCTGCGGCGCAGCGCCCTCTCAGCCCGTCTGCGGGCTCCCGTGGTTCGGTTCCAGCCTAACGCACGCCACGCGCGGTCGCCGGGTCGAAGCGGTGATTATGTCGCGGCACGGTAGACTGGAGGGGTAGACAAGGATGCCCGGTCGTACCAGACGCATTTACTTGGCAGGAATTCCCAGCGAACCTGCACCTTTTGCGCGTTCATTCGCGCTGGTTAGCCCGCGATCGGCTCCGCTGGACGCGCCGCTGCTGCGGTGGACTCCGCTCTCCGTTTTCAGAGGACGTCGAGCACACCGAGCCCCGGCGCCTAAACGAATGAGATTTCATTGAATACTGAGCAACAACTCACCGACGACACCGGAACCATCGAACTTCCGGTCGACGGTCTCCTCGCAAGCGAGGATGCCCCGCATGAGCTGCCCGAACAGACCTTCGCAGACTTCGGCGTCCGCGAGGACATCGTCGAATCCCTCGCCGACGCCGGCATCATCCACCCGTTCCCGATCCAGTCGATGACCCTTCCGGTCGCGCTGGCCGGACACGACATCATCGGGCAGGCCAAGACCGGCACCGGCAAGACCTTCGGTTTCGGCATTCCCGCCCTGCAGCGGGTCATCGGCCGGGACGACCCCGATTACGACAAGCTGCCCAGCCCCGGCGCACCTCAGGCCCTCATCGTGGCTCCGACCCGTGAACTGGCCAACCAGGTCTCCGCCGACATCCAGAAGGCCGCGACCAAGCGCAATGCCCGCATCGCCACCATCTACGGTGGTCGCGCCTACGAGCCGCAGATCGAGCAGCTCACCGCGGGCGTCGAACTGGTGGTCGGCACCCCGGGGCGTCTGATCGACCTGCATAAGCAGAAGTACCTGAACCTGAAGAACATCCGCATCGTGGTCCTGGATGAAGCCGACGAGATGCTCGACCTGGGCTTCCTGCCCGACGTCGAGACGCTGCTCGCCGCCATCCCCGCCGTGCACCAGACCATGCTGTTCTCGGCCACGATGCCCGGCGCCGTCGTGTCGATGGCCCGCCGCTACATGTCCCATCCGACGCATATCCGTGCCGCGGACCCCGAGGACGACGGCATCACCAAGAAGGACATCCGCCAGGTCGTCTACCGCGCCCACCAGTTGGACAAGGACGAAGTCGTCGCCCGCATCCTGCAGTCCGAAGGCCGCGGACGCACCATCATCTTCACCAAGACCAAGCGCTCCGCCGCCAAGCTCTCCGAGGAACTGATCGACCGCGGTTTCGCCGCCGGCGCGATCCACGGGGACCTCGGCCAGGGCGCCCGCGAGCAGGCACTGCGCGCCTTCCGCAACCACAAGGTCGACGTGCTGGTCGCCACCGAGGTCGCCGCCCGGGGCATCGACGTGGAGGATGTGACCCACGTGATCAACCTGCAGTGCCCCGAGGACGAGAAGACCTACCTCCACCGGATCGGCCGCACCGGCCGTGCGGGGAAGAAGGGGACCGCGATCACGTTCGTCG
The DNA here is from genome assembly GCA_030452125.1 of Micrococcaceae bacterium. Lineage (GTDB taxonomy): Bacteria > Actinomycetota > Actinomycetes > Actinomycetales > Micrococcaceae > Arthrobacter_H. The sequence continues at coordinate 623 of JAKDMV010000119.1, read as the reverse complement.
ATTGGTCCGATGTCCCCCGCTGGGGCCTGATCAACAAGGCCCTGGGACTGGACCAGGCCGATCCGGTGGAAACCTATTCCTCCTCACCGCACCTGTTCACCGATCTGGGCATCCCGGCCGGGACCAAGGGACGGCTGCCGCGCAACCAACGCAAGCTCCAGGGACTGTCCGGGGAGAAGCTCGAGGACCTGGGCGAAACCGGCAAACGTCCGGCAGAGCGCGAGAAGGGCCGGGGAACCGGTTCCCGCTCGGGCCGCGACGCGGGCCGCGGACGCGGTCGCAGCCGCGGCTCGGAATCCGGTGGGGACGGCGCCGGGCGTCGGGGCCGCGGCCACGGCCGCTCCGACCGTCCCAACCGCGAAGCCACCGGGGAGACGAACCGCCAGCCCGCCGAGACCGGACCCACCAGCGACGAGGCGGCCCGTCCGGCACGCCGCCGCCGCTCGCGGACGCGCCGGCACCACGGCGAGGTCGTCAACCGCAACGAGTCCGAGTAGCACCTGTGGGCGCCACCACGCCTACCTCCGGTGGGGGCCCCCCCCCCACGGCCCGGGGGCCCCCCCCGGTGGGGGGCCCCCCCCCCAGGGGCCCCGCGGGGCCCCCACATGTGGGGCACGCCCCCA
>JAKDMV010000118.1 GCA_030452125.1 Micrococcaceae bacterium | reverse complement strand
ATATTTGCTGGTAGGGCCCTGGACTTAGTCCGGGGCCTTACTGCATTTAAGGACCCCGTGCCGGCGTTCCGGCCGCCGGCTACCTGTTTTCGCGTTCAGGGGAACTTCGGCCGGCGCACAGCCAAAGCCCGAAGTCGATCAGTAGGGTGAGGGTCAGACCACCATCGACGCCACGGGAACTTCTGGCGTCCCGACCCCTGGGGAGCCATGACTGCAGATCCAGCTTCACGCACTATGCCCGAACCCGCGACCAGCGAGGACCACCGCGACCACGACGTGAGGATCCAGGACGACCTGTACCGACACGTCAACGGCCAATGGCTGGCCACCGCGCAGATCCCCGGGGACCAGGGCAGCTACGGGTCGTTCATGCAGTTGCGCGACGAGGCGGAAGCGGCCGTGCACGCCATCATCAAACAAGCACGGCACGATAGCGCCGAGCCGGCCGGGGTGGCCGACGCCCGCCAGGAACGGATCGCCGGGCTCTTCAGCAGTTTCATGGACGAGGACGCCATCGAAGCCCGCGGCATGGACCCCATCCGCGAGGATCTGGCATCCGTCTACGCCTGCACCAGCATCGAACAGTTGCTGACCCTCAGCGGGGCTCTTCAACGGCGAGGCGTCTCGGGGCTCTACCAGGCCGGAGCGAACTCCGACGCCGGCCAACCGGACCGCAACATCTTCTCCATCATCCAGTCCGGCCTCGGACTGCCGGACGAATCCTATTACCGGGACGAGAAGTTTGCTGAACTGTTGCAGGAATACCAGGAACACCTGGGCCGGTTGCTCGGCCTGGTGGAGGTACCCAACGCCGACCAGGCAGCTGCCGGAGTGGTCGAGTTGGAGAAGGCACTGGCCGCCCATCATTGGGATGCCGTCAAATGCCGCGACGCCCAGGCCCGCTACAACCTGATGTCAGCGGAGGGGCTCTTCTCCCTCCAGCCGACCTTCCGCCTCTGGCTGGAGGGCGCGGGCATCGACGAGAAGTACTACGACGAAGTCGATGTCTGGCAGCCCAGCTACCTCCAGGGGGTCGAGGGGCTGCTGCACTCCCAGCCGCTCCGGGCGTGGCGCGACTGGCTGGCCGTACAGGTCGTGCGCAGCAACGCCTCGTTCCTTTCCGCGGCCTTCGTGGAGGAGAACTTCTCGTTCTATTCGGCCAAACTGGCAGGGGTGACCGAAATGCGTCCGCGGTGGAAGCGCGGGGTGGCCTTCACCGAGGGGGCCGTTGGCGAGGACATCGGACAACTCTATGTCGACGGGCACTTCGGACAACGCAGCAAGGACCTCATGGAGGACCTGGTCGGCAACCTCATCGCCGCCTATCGGCTGTCCATCGACGCCTTGGGTTGGATGAGCGCGGAAACCCGGGTGAAGGCCCAGGAGAAGCTCTCCATGTTCCGCCCCAAGATCGGTTATCCCGTGAAGTGGATCGACTACAGCGACGTATCGGCGGACCCGGATGACCTGATCGGCAATGTCTCCAGCGCCAATGAATTCGAGTTCTCCCGTGAACTGGCCAAAATCGATGAGGGTGTGGACAGGGACCTGTGGTTCATGTATCCGCAGACGGTCAACGCCTACTATCATCCGCTGCTGAATGAAATCGGGTTCCCGGCTGCCATCCTGCGTAGCCCGTTCTTCGACCCCGACCGGGACCCGGCCTCGAACTACGGGGCCATAGGTGCGGTCATCGGCCATGAGATCGGCCACGGCTTCGACGACCAGGGCTCGCAGTTCGACGGGACGGGCCAACTACGCGACTGGTGGACCGCCGAGGATCGTGCGGCCTTCGAAGAACTCACGGCCCGGCTGGTGGCCCAATATGATGCCCTCGTCCCCGAGGAGGCGCCGGAGCACCACGTCAACGGCGAACTCACCCTGGGGGAGAACATCGGCGATCTGGGTGGCCTGGGCATCGCCTACCAGGCCTACCGCCTGGATCTGCAGGCCCGCGGGCTGTCGGTGGATGAAGAGATCGACGGTCTGAGCGGGGACCAGCGCTTCTTCCACAGTTGGGCCGAGTGCTGGAGGTCGCTGACCCGTCCCGAAACGATGGTCAACCGGATCACCACCGATCCCCATTCCCCCGGGGAGTTCCGCTGCAACCAGGTGGCGCGGAACATGGATGCCTTCCACCGGGCCTTCGACACGAAGCCCGGCGACGGGATGTGGCTGGATCCCCAGGAGCGCGTTGCCATCTGGTGACCGGTGCTCTACCGGCGTCCCCTCCTGGAGACGGCGGTGGAGCGCTTCCGTGCAGCAAACCGTGACCGTTGGCACACCCATGGAAGAGCGTGCCCGTGCCGCGGCCGAAGGACGTAGAATCGAGTACTGTGACTGCTGATCAGACCCCCACCGCCCCCACCCCTGCCGAGACCATCGACACGCATGACCTGCGCCAGGTGCGTCTGGCCAAACGCGCCGAGCTGCTCGAAGCCGGCCGCGAGGCGTATCCGGTCGGCGTCGAACGCAGCCACACCCTGTTGCAAATCCGTGAGAAGTACGGACACCTGGAAGCCGGCGAGGAGACCCAGGACATCGTCGGCGTGGCAGGGCGCATCGTGTTCGCCCGCAATACCGGAAAACTGTGCTTCGCCACGTTGCAGGAGTCGGGCCCGAAGGGCGAGGCCGTCCGCCTGCAGGCCATGCTCTCGCTGGCCAACATCGGCGAGGAGTCGCTGGCCGACTGGAAGCGACTCACCGACCTGGGGGACCACGTGTTCGTCAAGGGTGCCGTCATCAGTTCCCGCCGCGGCGAACTCTCCGTCATGGTCACCGAATGGCAGATGGCCTCCAAGGCATTGCGCCCCATGCCGGTGCTGCACGCCGACCTCAACGAGGAGACCCGGGTCCGCCAACGGTATGCCGACCTCATGGTCCGCGACGAGGCCCGCGAGATGATCTACAAGCGTGACGCCGTGACCCGTGCCGTACGGGACACCCTCTACGGCCACGGGTATGTGGAAGTCGAAACCCCGATGCTGCAACTGATCCATGGTGGGGCCTCGGCTCGGCCCTTCCACACGCATCTGAATGCCTTCGACCAGGACATGACCCTGAGGATCGCCACCGAGCTCTACCTCAAGCGCACCGTCGTCGGCGGCATTCCCCGCGTCTTCGAAGTAGGGCGCCTGTTCAGGAACGAAGGTGTGGACTCCACCCACTCCCCCGAGTTCACGACGCTGGAATGCTATGAGATCTACGCCGACCAGTTCGTGATGGCCGAACGGATCCAGGAGATCATCCTCAAGGCCGCCGACGCCGTCGGGGCCGGCCGCCGGATCGAGACCTCCCAGGGCACCATCAACCTCGACGGCGAATGGCGCTGGCTTAGCGTCTATCCCGCCCTCTCCGAAGCGGTGGGCACCGAAATCACCCCCGAAACCACGGCCGGGCTGCTTCAATCGATCGCCGAGAAGCACCGCGTGAAGGTCGACCCGAAATGGGGGGCCGAGAAGCTGGTCATCGAACTGTTCGGGGAGATCGTCGAACCGACCCTGATCGACCCGACCTTCGTCTACGACTACCCGCCGGCGGCCCAGCCGTTGGCCCGACCGCACCGCTCCCAACCCGGGGTCATCGAAGCCTGGGACCTGATCATCGGGGGCATGGAACGCGGCACGGCCTTCACCGAACTGATCGATCCGGTCATCCAGCGAGAACGCCTCACCGAACAATCCCGACTTGCCGCCGACGGTGACGACGAAGCCATGCAACTGGACGAGGACTTCCTGCGGGCGCTGGAGTACGGTGCCCCGCCCATGGGCGGCATCGGGTTGGGCATCGACCGGCTGGTCATGCTCTTCACCGACGCCGGCATCCGCGAGACCATCCTCTACCCGCTCCTGAAGCCCGAGGCCTAGACCATGGCCTACGTCGAGGTGCTGCTGCCCACGATCGTCGCGGCACTGGTCTTCTGGTTCGTGATGCGTGCCCTGTTCCGGGTGGATCGCAATGAGCGGCTGGCGGAATCCGCTGCCGATGCCCACCGGGAGGGGACGGCCCCTACCGAGGAACCCGACCCCGGGAGCGCCGACCGGCCCGGGGAGTAGGTTCCCGGACGCCGAGATCGGCCCATCCGCAGTACCATGGTCTCCGGAGGCACACCTCGACCCCCGGACCCCGAGGGCGAGATGCCCCGGGGCCCGCCTGGAAGCCCCGATACCTTCTAAGTGAGGAGCCGCCCGTGGCGCGCAAGGTCGAAATCACGCTCATCGACGACCTGGACGGGTCGACGGCGAACGAGACCGTGCACTTCGGTCTGGACGGCAGCCACTACGAGATCGACCTCGGCGAGGCCAATGCCGGGAAGCTGCGAGAGGCGCTGGCCCCCTTCGTCGCCGGGGCGAGGCGTTCCACCGCCTACTCCGCGTCCGAGGCCCCCGCCATCCGGGCGTGGGCTGCCGACCACGGCTTCAAGGTCAGCGAACGCGGCCGCCTGCACTCGGAGGTCATCGACGCCTACCGCGAAGTACATCCGGAGTCCTGAGCCCGCTTCGGCAACCCCCGGGACCTCCCGGGGACCGGCTCGGACACCCCGCCGGCGGGACGGTGGGGAAATCTGCTTTATCCCCACGGCGAACACGGGCCATCTGGCGCCATTTGATGCGTAGCATCGTGAGTACGCGTTAGCTAGGAGTGTGCCGCATGTTTGAGAGATTCACCGACCGTGCCCGTCGCGTTGTCGTGCTCGCCCAAGAAGAGGCGCGCATGCTCAACCACAACTACATCGGAACCGAGCACATCCTGCTCGGCCTGATCCACGAGGGGGAGGGTGTCGCCGCGAAGGCGCTGGAGTCACTGAACATCTCCCTCGGTGCCGTTCGGGAGCAGGTGCAGGAGATCATCGGCCAGGGCCAGCAGGCCCCGTCCGGACACATCCCCTTCACCCCCCGCGCCAAGAAGGTCCTGGAACTCTCCTTGCGTGAGGCACTCCAGCTCGGCCACAACTACATCGGTACGGAGCACATCCTGCTCGGTCTGATCCGTGAGGGCGAAGGAGTGGCCGCCCAGGTCCTGGTCAAGTTGGGCGCCGACCTGAACAGGGTCCGCCAGCAGGTCATCCAGCTGCTCTCGGGTTATCAGGGTGGCAAGGAAACCGCAGGCGCCGGAGTCGGCCAGGGCCAGGCCGAAGGACAGCCTGCCGGCTCGGTCGTGCTGGACCAGTTCGGGCGAAACCTCACCCAGGCGGCCCGCGACGGCAAACTCGACCCGGTCATCGGCCGCGAGTTCGAGAAGGAACGCGTGATGCAGGTGCTCTCGCGCCGGACCAAGAACAACCCGGTGCTGATCGGTGAGCCGGGCGTCGGCAAGACCGCAGTGGTCGAGGGCCTGGCCCTGTCCATCGTGCGCGGCGACGTCCCCGAGACCATCAAGGACAAGCAGCTCTACACCCTGGACCTGGGGTCCCTGGTGGCCGGCAGCCGCTACCGCGGCGACTTCGAGGAACGCCTGAAGAAGGTCCTCAAGGAAATCCGCACCCGCGGTGACATCATCCTGTTCATCGACGAGATCCACACCCTCGTCGGCGCCGGTGCCGCCGAAGGCGCCATCGATGCAGCGTCGATCCTCAAGCCCATGCTGGCTCGTGGCGAACTCCAGACGATCGGCGCGACCACGCTGGACGAGTACCGCAAGCACATCGAGAAGGATGCCGCCCTGGAGCGCCGCTTCCAGCCGATCCAGGTCAAGGAACCTTCCGTGGAACACACCACGGAGATCCTGCGTGGCCTGCGTGACCGCTACGAGGCGCACCACCGGGTGACCATCACCGATGGCGCATTGGCCGCTGCCGCTCAGCTGTCACACCGCTACGTCTCCGACCGCTTCCTGCCGGATAAGGCCATCGACCTCATCGACGAAGCCGGCGCCCGCCTGCGTATCCGTCGACTGACGGCCCCTCCGGCACTGAAGGAGATGGACGAGCAGATCGCCAAGGTCCGCCGGGAGAAGGAATCCGCGATCGATGCCCAGGACTTCGAAGGGGCCGCCTCGTTGCGCGACAACGAGCAGAAGCTCCAGGAGGAGCGTGCAGAGAAGGAGAAGTCCTGGAAGAACGGCGATATGGACGATATCGCCGAAGTCGACGAGGAACTGATCGCCGAAGTACTGGCGAACTCCACGGGCATCCCGGTCATCAAGCTGACCGAGGAGGAATCCGGCCGCCTGCTGAACATGGAGGCGGAGCTGCATAAGCGGGTCATCGGCCAGGACGAGGCGATCAAGTCGATCTCGCAGGCCATCCGCAGGACCCGTGCCGGGCTGAAGGACCCCAACCGCCCGGGCGGTTCGTTCATCTTCGCCGGCCCCACCGGCGTCGGCAAGACCGAACTGGCCAAGGCCCTGGCGGAGTTCCTCTTCGGCGAGGAAGACGCACTGATCACCCTGGACATGTCCGAGTACTCGGAGAAGCACACCGTGTCCCGGCTCTTCGGTGCCCCTCCGGGCTACGTCGGTTACGAGGAGGGCGGACAGCTGACCGAAAAGGTCCGTCGTCGCCCGTTCTCCGTCGTGCTGTTCGACGAAGTCGAAAAAGCCCACTCGGATCTGTTCAACTCGTTGCTGCAGATCCTGGAGGACGGCCGATTGACCGACTCCCAGGGCCGTGTGGTGGACTTCAAGAACACCGTGATCATCATGACGACCAACCTCGGCACCCGGGACATCTCCAAGGGCGTCATGACCGGCTTCCAGTCGACCAGCGACACGAAGACCAACTACGACCGGATGCAGGCCAAGGTCCAGGAGGAACTGCGCCAGCACTTCCGCCCGGAGTTCCTGAACCGTGTCGACGACACGCTTGTCTTCCCGCAGCTGTCGCAGGAGGAGATCGTGCAGATCGTCGATCTGTTCGTGGCCCGCCTGGAGTCCCGCATGGTCGAAAAGGGGATGCACGTCCTGCTGACCGACGAGGCGAAGTACTTGTTGGCCACGAAGGGCTACGACCCGGCGATGGGTGCCCGTCCACTGCGTCGGACCATCCAGCGCGAGGTCGAGGACCAGCTCTCCGAGAAGATCCTCTTCGGGGAGATCATGGCCGGCCAGACGGTCACCGTGGACGTCGAAGGCGAGGGCGAGGACGCCAAGTTCACCTTCACCGGCCGCGAGGAGACCCCGGAACTGGAAGGCAAGGACAGCCCCGCGGAGATCGAGGAAGGCCACCTGAGCACCTGAGCCTGATCCCCGCCTGCACCAGGGGCCCCGGGGGGGGGCGAGCCCCCCCCGGCCCCCGGGCAGGGGGGGGGGGGGGGCGGCCGCCCGGCTATGGTGGGGGGATTGCCCCATT
>JAKDMV010000117.1 GCA_030452125.1 Micrococcaceae bacterium | reverse complement strand
CCCCGGGGGCGCCCGGGGCGGCCGCCCGGTGCCATCCAACTCCCCTACCACCTACTGCCCCCCGGGGGGGGCGCCCCCCCCGGGCGCCCCCACGCCGCGTTCTGCCGTACTCCGACGTCCTTCAGAGGCGTCTTGAGCAGGAAGTCCCATAATGAACAAGACAGGCCCGATCAAACACGCGCGCCGCGCGCTGTTGTGGCTCGGCGTGATGATCCTCGCCCTTTCGGCGGTGTTGATCAGTGGCGTCGCAACCCAGCAATCGACCTTCGCCCCCAAGCTGGCCCTGGACCTGGAGGGCGGCACGCAGATGATCCTGTCCCCGAAGGTCCAAGGCGACCAGGAAATCAACCAGGAACAGCTGGAACAAGCGGTGAAGATCATCCGCCAGCGTGTCGACGGTTCCGGTGTCTCCGAAGCGGAGATCACCACCCAGTCAGGCCGCAACGTCGTGGTCTCCATGCCGGGTTCCCCGGATGAGAAGACCCGCGAACTGATCCAGGCCTCGGCGAACATGGAGTTCCGTCCCGTCATCGCTGCCGGGACCTGGGAAGCGACCCCCAAGGCGGAGCGCACCAAGAAGGCCGACCTGCCCAAGCCGACGGCGAAGCCGAAGAACGGTTCGGACGAGAACTGGATCGACGGCAAGCTGCTGAAGAAGTTCGAGGCCTATGACTGCGCGGACGAAAGCGCGAAGTCCAATATCGAGAACGGCGATCCCGACGTTCCGATGATCTCCTGCGATCCCAACCAGCAGGCCAAATACATCTTGGGCCCCGTCGCCATCCCCGGGACGGACATCGCCGATGCCACCTCGGGCATGTCGACCTCGGACCAGGGATTCAACACCGGCAAATGGGTCGTCAACTTGGAGTTCAACTCCGAGGGCGCCAAGAAGTTCGGTGAAGTCACCAAGCGCCTGGTCTCCATGCAGGGCCCGCAGCACCAGTTCGCGGTCGTCCTGGACGGCAAGGTCCTCACCGCCCCGACCGCCAACGCACAGATCGGCAACGGCAAGGCGGAGATCAGCGGCAACTTCACCGAGGAATCCGCCAAGGCCCTGGCCGAGAAGCTGAAGTACGGCGCCCTGCCGATCAGCTTCGAGATCCAGTCGGACCAACAGATCTCGGCGACCCTGGGTTCGGATCAGCTGCGCATGGGCATGATCGCCGGCATCATCGGGCTGGCCCTGGTCGCCGTGTACTCCTTCTTCCAATACCGGCTGCTCGGCCTGGTCACCATCGTCTCGCTGCTGGTGGCAGGGGTGTTGACCTATCTGGCCATCGTGTTGCTGGGGTGGGCGCAAAACTATCGGCTCTCCTTGGCCGGCATCGCCGGCATCATCGTCGCCATCGGACTGACGGCGGACTCGTTCATCGTGTACTTCGAACGGGTCCGTGACGAACTTCGTGACGGGAGATCCCTGCCCTCGGCCGTGGAAACCGGCTGGAAGCGGGCCAAGCAGACGGTCATCGCCTCCAAGGCGGTGAACCTGTTGGCCGCCGTCGTGCTGTACGTCGTGGCGGTGGGCAATGTGAAGGGCTTCGCGTTCACCTTGGGGCTGACGGCGATCGCCGACCTCATCGTCGTGTTCCTGTTCACCCACCCCATGCTGCAGATCCTGGCCCAGACCCGGTTCTTCGGCGAAGGCCACCGCCTCTCGGGGCTGGACCCCTCGCTGTTGGGCGCCGAACCCCTCTATAAGGGGGCCGGACGGATCCGCGACTTCCGCCCGACGGTCGACACCTCCAAACGCCATTCCGGCGCCTCGAAGGAAGCCGCCCGGCGGCAGACGATCGCCGAACGCAAACAAGCCGAACGAGGGTCCGCGGAATCCCAGTCGGTCGCGACGAAGGAAGACGATAATGCCTAATCTCGCCACCTGGGGCAACGAGCTCTATACGGGAAAGCGTTCCTACCCGTTCATCGCCAAACGCAAGCTGTGGTTCTCCATCGCCGCGGTGCTGGTCCTGGCCTCGATCATCCTGCCGATCGCCAAGGGCGGCTTCAACCTGGGCATCGAGTTCAGTGGTGGTTCCGAATTCACCATCTCCGATGTCAAGCACACCGACGTCAAGGTCGGGGAGGACGCCATCAAGGCCATCGCCCCCGACCACGCCCCGACGGTCACCAACATCGCGGCCAACACCATGCGCGTGCAGACCGAACGGTTGACCAACGATCAGACCCTGAAGGCCGGTGACGCCCTGGCCGACGCCTACGGCGTCTCCGACGACGAGGTCACCTCCTCCTTCGTGGGTCCCTCCTGGGGCGCGGATGTCTCGCAGCAGGCCCTCCTGGGCCTGATCGCGTTCGTCGTGTTGGTGGCCCTGCTGATGGCCGTCTACTTCCGCACCTGGAAGATGTCGCTGGCAGCGATCATCGGCCTGTTCACGGTCGTGATCATCACCGCAGGCATCTACGCGCTCTCGGGTTTCGAAGTCACCCCCAGTGCGATCATCGGGTTCCTGACGATCCTGAGCTATTCGCTCTATGACACCGTGGTGGTCTTCGACAAGATCCGCGAGAACACGGCCCATACGTTCGAACAGACGGATCGGACCTATATCGAGCACATCAACCTGGCCGTGAACCAGACACTGGTCCGCTCGATCAACACCTCGGTGGTCGCCGTGCTTCCGGTGGGCTCGATCCTGTTCATCGGGTCCTACCTGTTGGGTGCGGGCACGTTGAAGGACCTGTCGCTGGCCCTGTTCGTGGGCATCATCGTGGGCACCTTGTGCACCGTCTTCATCCAGGCACCGCTCTACGCGGTGCTGCGCCACGGCGAGGCCGATGTGCGCGAACACAACAAGAAGGTCCTAGCCAAGCGCGGGGCCGATCTGCACTCCCAGGCGGCCACTGCCGGCTGAGCCGTCACACCCGGGCAGCGGAAGTGACCGCAGAGCCCCGGGGGTGCTATAACCTTGAGGAACGGAGGGGCCACGGGCGGTTAGCCGCTCGTGGCCTCCCCGTCACCCAGGCCCCGGAAGCGTAGTGCGAACCGGGTACAGCGAGAGGACCTGCCATGGCGGAACCCACAGCCCGGGCAGCGAACGGCGCGGCCGACCAGCCGGCCAAGCCGGCGTCACCACCGCCGGCAGCCCGACGCCGCGGCGGGACCATGTCCCGACTGGCCCGTTTCGCCGGGCGCAGCACCTCCGGACAGCCCCCGATCCTCGAACCGCTGCTGCGCACCGTAAGGGCGAACAGCCCGCGCGAGGACCTTGATCTGATCACCCGCGCCTTCACCGTGGCGGAGCGGTGCCACGAAAACCAGAAGCGCAAAAGCGGCGATCCCTACATCACCCACCCGGTGGCGGTGGCGACCATCCTGGCCGAGATGGGCATGACCGGAAGCACGCTGGCCGCGGCGCTGCTGCATGACACGGTCGAGGACACCGACTATTCGCTCGAGGACCTCGCCCGGGAATTCGGCGACGAGGTCGCCATGCTCGTCGACGGGGTGACCAAGCTGGACAAGGTCCAGTTCGGCGACGCCGCCCAGGCCGAGACCGTCCGCAAGATGGTCATTGCCATGGCCCGCGATATCCGGGTCCTGCTGATCAAACTCGCCGACCGCCTGCACAACGCCAGGACCTGGCGGTACGTTTCCCCGGAATCCAGTGCCAAGAAGGCCCGCGAAACCCTGGAGATCTTCGCGCCGCTGGCCCACCGTCTGGGCATGAACACCATCAAATGGGAACTGGAGGACCTCTCCTTCGCGGCCCTGCACCCCAAGGTCTACGAGGAAATCGTCCGCATGGTGGGGGACCGGACCCCCGAACGCGAAAAATACCTGTCCACGGTCAGGACCCTCATCGGCGAGGACCTGCACCAGCAGCGCATCCGGGCCACCATCACCGGCCGGCCCAAACACTATTATTCGATCTACCAGAAGATGGTGGTGCGCGGGAAGGAATTCGACGACATCCACGACCTCATGGGCGTGCGCGTGCTCGTGGACAGCGTCCGCGAATGCTATGCGACCCTGGGGACCCTGCATGCGCGCTGGAACCCCCTGCCCGGGCGGTTCAAGGACTACATCGCGATGCCGAAGTACAACATGTACCAGTCGCTGCACACCACCGTGGTCGGCCCCGACGGCAAACCGGTCGAGATCCAGATCCGCACCCACGATATGCACCGGCGTGCCGAATACGGCATCGCCGCGCACTGGAAGTACAAATCCGGTGCGGCTAAGACCAAGGCCGTCGGCCAGGACGGCCAGGACCTGAACTGGCTGCGCAGTGTCATGGACTGGCAGCAGGAGACCCGCGACCCCGGCGAGTTCCTTGATTCGCTGCGTTTCGAGATCAACGCGGCCGAGGTCTTCGTCTTCACCCCCAAGGGCGAGGTCATGGCCCTGCCCGCCGGGTCGACCCCCGTGGACTTCGCCTATGCGGTCCATACCGAGGTCGGCCACCGCACCATCGGGGCCCGGGTCAACGGCAAACTGGTCCCGCTGAACAGCGAACTCCACCACGGGGACTGGGTGGAGGTCTTCACCTCCAAGGCCGAAGGTGCCGGCCCCAGCCAGGACTGGCAGGGGTTCGTCAAGAGCCCCCGGGCCCGGAACAAGATCCGCCAGTGGTTCACCAAGGAACGTCGCGAAGAGGCCATCGACAAGGGCAAGGACCAGCTCACCAAGGCCCTGCGCAAGAACAACCTGCCGCTGCAGAAGCTGATGACGCACGATACGCTCACCGCCGTCGCCCAGCAGTTGCGCCACTCGGATATCGCCGCCATGTATGCCGCGGTCGGTGACGGACACACCTCCGCCCAGAACGTCATCGAACACCTCCAGGCGCTGGTGGGCCCGACCCACCCGCATGAAGCCGACTTCGACGAGACCCCCTCCTTCACCCCCGGAACCTCCCGCCAGACCCACGACGCCGGGGTGGTCGTCGCCGGGGCCGGGGACGTCATGGCCAAACTGGCGCGCTGCTGCACCCCGGTGCCCCCGGATGCCATCCGCGGCTTCGTCACGCGGGGTTCGGGGATCTCGGTGCACCGGGCCGACTGCGCCAACCTGCAGGCCCTGGGCGATCAGGCCGAACGGCTGGTCGAGGTGCAATGGGCCCCCACCCAGTCCAGTGTGTTCCTGGTGGAGATCCAGGCGGAGGCGTTGGACCGCAAATCGCTGCTCTCCGACGTCACCAAGGTGCTCTCGGACAATCAGGTCAACATCCTCTCGGCCAGTGTGGTCACCGGTAAGGACCGGGTCGCGACCTCCCGCTTCTCCTTCGAGATGGGCGATCCCAAATACCTGAACCACGTCCTGAACGCGGTGCGACGGATCGACGGGGTCTACGACGTGTACCGCACTTCCGAGGGCCGCCGGCGCTCGTAGCGGCCTTCGGGGCCCTGGACCTCATCGGGGGACGGCCGCCAGCGACGGCAATCCCGCCACCAGGTCCCAGGCCGCCCGTTTACCCGGTCGACGGCCCGTGGCCTCGATCGCGGACAACAGCTCCTGCCTGCTGCACCCACCGCTGCGTGGACCGGTCAGACGACTGAGCACCTGGCGCGCCACGGCCGGGCCACCATGGAAGGCGACGTCCAGGCCCGTGCGGACCGGGGTCGTCACCGGCATCGCGAAGCGCCCCTGGACCTCACTGGGCTCCAGCACGCATTCATGCAGCGCCAACCGGACGGGGCCGCGCTGCAACGGGATGCGATGGAACCGCGAAACCAGTAGTTCAAGGACCTCCGGTGCCGGGTGGAAGCCATGCACCCAGGCCGCTGCCAGCCGTCCGATGACGGCCGATTCGTGCAACCGGGGGCCGGCCACCGTGGCCACCGCCGCGGCGCGCAACGCCGGGCCGTCCTCGACGGCCGAACACACGAACGTCCCGGGCAGCACCTGGCGCAGGACCCCCTCGGCACGCAGCACCATCAGCTCCGGAGCGGCAAAGGGCCGCCCGGGTTGCAGGAGCGCGGTGACCTCGGTGGCCTCGATCGGATCCATCATGCACCCACTGTGGCAAAGGGGGCGTCGCGGCAAAAGGGCCGGCCACCAGCCTGTGGATACTGGTGACCGGCCCTCCAGAGCCGGGCACGGGTGCTCCGCGGACCGTTACCGGTCACGGGGGAGCAGGAGCCGGCAGAGGCCTACTCGAAGTCCTGGGCGGACTCCTGGAGGGTTTCGAACCAGGCCCGGCGGGCCGAGAGGGCTTCCTCCGCCTGCTTGATCCGCCGTTCGTCGCCGGAGGCCTTCGCGGTTTCGAGTTCGGTCTCCAACTCCGCAATGGTGTCCTCGAGCTGCGTAAGCATGCTGTTCGAGCGGGCCTTGGTCTCCGGGTTGGAGCGACGCCACTTCTCGTCTTCGGCACCACGCAGGGCGTCCTCGACGGTGCGCATTCCGCCTTCCATGCGCTGCATGGCCGAGCGGGGCACCTTCCCTGCAGCCTCCCAGCGGTCGCGAATCGGCTCGAAGGCCTTCTTCGCCGCGGCCAGATCCTTGATCGGCAGCAGGGCCCTGGCCTCGGCGAGGATCTTCTCCTTCACCGCGAGGTTCTCCTCGAATTCCTGATCCAGTTCCTCGTTGGCCCGCGAGCGGGCATTGAAGAAGATGTCCTGGGCGGCCCGGAAGCGGGCCCACAGGGCGTCGTCGTCCTTGCGGGAGGCCCGCTTGGAGGCCTTCCACTCGTCCATCAACCGGCGGTATTCGCCCGCCGTCGGCCCCCATTCGGTGGACCCCGACATGGCCTCGGCCCGCGCGATCAGATCCTCCTTGACGCGCTTGGCCTCGGAATTATCGGCATCCAGCCGCGAGAAGAAGGCACGACGGTGGCGGTCGAACGTGGTCCGGGCCCCACGGAACCGCTTCCAGAGGCCGTCCTCGGTGGAACGGCCCAGACGCGGACCGTTCTTCTGGGCCGACTTCCACAGCTCGAACAGTTCGTTCATCCGGTTGCTGCCCTGTTTCCACTGGACGGTGGCCGGATCCTGGGCGGCGAGTTCCTCGGCTTCAACGACGATCGCCTCCCGGGCGGCCAGTTCGCGGGCCCGGTTTTCCTCCTGCGTCTTGCGTTCGGCCTTCTGCCGTTCGGCAACTTCCTGCCGGGCGGCGTCCAACCGGCCCTGCAACGCCTTCAGGTCACCGACCATGATCCGTTCGGTCACCAGCTGCTGGAGGTGGTCCAGGGTCTTGTTCATGTCCGTGGAGGGGGCGTGGGCGGCCACGCGCTGTTCGAGCAGCAGCAACTGGCTGACCACGTCGTCGTGCTTGCGCACGAAATAGGCGAGCGCTTCGGTGGGGGTGGCGTCCGGGTATTGGCCGACCGGGAACTCCTCGCCCTCGACGAGGACGAAGACGTGGCCGTCATCGGTGACGCGGCTGAACTTCGCGGCCTCGTCCAGGTCGCTGCTGTAGGCCGGGGGAGCGGGGACCACCGGGGTCGGCTTGCTGGACTTCGGTCCCGCCTG
>JAKDMV010000022.1 GCA_030452125.1 Micrococcaceae bacterium | reverse complement strand
CGGTGGGCCGCGGAAATGAAATGGTCCAGTTCGGTGGCCTGCTGTCCGCGCAGGAAGATCCCGAGCATGCTCAGCAGCCCCTCGAAGACCTCGTCCCGATGGGCGGAGGAGTCCAGTAGTCGTTTGGCCGCAGGCTGATTGCCCTCGCGGATGGCCTGGAACAGGGTGATCGCCTCGAGCCATATGCCGTCCCGGTGCATGCGGCACCTCCTTTCATGTCGTGGGGCCAGCCTAATGTTGGGTCTATCGAACTTTCAAGTACGGTTCTTCGTAGGCCAGGGTGGGAGTCGCAGGCACCACGGGTGCGTCCCGACGCCCGCCCGGCCTGCCCACCGTCCCGAAAGGAACCCCATTTCCATGACCAGGAACATCTCCGTCATCGTCGGCAGCCTGCGCCGTGCCTCCTATGCGCGCAAGATCGCACTGAACGCCATCGACCTCTTCCCCGCTGGCTACCAGGCCCGCATCGTCGAGATCCGCGACCTGCCGCTCTATGATTTCGACTACGACACCCCCGAGGTCGCCGATAAACCCCTGCCCGGGGAATACACCGGCTTCCGCGAAACGATCAAGGCCTCCGACGGCGTCCTGTTCGTCACCCCGGAGAACAACCGCACCATCCCGGCCTGCCTCAAGAACGCGGTGGACATCGGCTCCAAGCCCAATGCCGACGTCGCATGGAAGAACCTCCCGGCGGGGATCATCAGCCACTCGGTGGGCCGCATGGGCGGGTACAGCTCACAGAAGAACCTGCGGCTGGCGCTGTCCTATTTCGACATGCCCACCCCGGGCCAGCCCGAGGTGTTCCTGTCCCGGTCCCCGGGGCTGATCGACGAGGAGGGCGGAATCAGCCAGGAGTCCACGGTCGGGTTCCTGCAGGACTACATCAGCCGCTTTGCCGAGCTGGTGGCCACACGGCCCCGACCCAGGCCCTAGCCTCGATCTTTCATCGGGCTGTGCTGGTTGCGGGCCAGGACTTACCTTCTGCCTAGCGGTACTGATTCTGGCATGAGGGTGTGACGGATTGCCCGATAGCCTCGGATCGGGCCTGAATCTCCACTGGTTCCGCTGTATGTGCTTCTTGCTTCGTCGGGATGGTCCGGGGGCTGGTCAGCCAGGTGCCGGGAGGCTCCGAAGTCGCTCCAGGGCTTTGAGGATCAATGGTGTTTCCGGAGCCGTTGCCGCAAGGTGCAGGATCTTGCGCCTGCCGGTGGTGATGATTTTGCCGGCCGTTTCGAAGATCCGCGTTCGCAGGCGCTTGGGTTCGTACCGCCGTGCCTCGGTCCCGGTCAGGGCAAGCATCTGCGTCCATGCGGTGAGCTCGAGGGCGAGCATCACCAGGTGGACCCAGATCTCATTGCCGGCAAAGGCCTTCAACGGGAGGTTCTCCAATCCGGTGTCCTTGCCATTGCGGATCCGGTCCTCGCAGCGGGCCCGCAAACGGTGTGCGACTTCCAACCGGGCCAGATCGTCCCCGGCCTGATTCGTCGCGAACGCGGTGTAGCGCATCCCGTCGATGTCGGTAATGCGCAGCTGCGCCCCGACGTGGGGTTCCTCCTTGCGCACGATCACCCGCATCCCGGCCGGCCACGAGGACAAGTACAGGTCGCCGGTCAGCTCGGTTACCCAGGCCCCTTCGCGTTCGATCCCGTCGCTGTTCAGGGCCTTCACTCAGGAGTTGTTGTCGATGCTTCCCAGGGCTTTTTCCATGGCCGGGAAGAATCCGAAGCCCACGGAATAGGCCAGGTCCCGCACCGGGTCGGTGAGCCAATCCAGGAATCCGTGGGTGCCACCGGCGGTATCGGTGCGCACCAGTATCGCCCGGCCCGTACGGTGTCCGGGTGGGAGCTGGGCCAGGGAGGCGTCGGTCACGGTGATGTGGTCCGCCACCGTGTTTGACCCGGCGTTGCCCGGGCGCAGCAGCATCGCCAACGGCTCCCCGGTGCCCTTCGCGCCGTGGTCGGCGAACGAGGCCAAAGGGTGGAACCCGAAGCCGCGCTTGTAGGTCGGGGCCGCTTGTTCCTTGTTCTCGCTGTGGGAGGTCACCAGGGTTGCGTCCAGGTCCACGACCAGCGGGTTTTCATCGCTGGCGGCGTGGACCGGTGAATCGTGCCCGGCAGCGTCCCAGGCCCGGGCACGTGTCTGGGCGCGGGCGGTGTTGATCGCCTCCAGCACTGCCGGGGCGTCGTCGGCGAGGGCCTTGAGTAGGCGGGAAACGGTGGGATCGGAGGCGACGGGGCCGAACACCCAGGGCTGGGTGCGCAGCCGGTCGACGTCGGAGAACGCGTCCCCGCCCATTGCCAGGGACAGGACCTCATCGAGCAGGATCTTGCCCGGGTCGTGGATGGCGTAGGGCTTGCGCCACGGTTTCATGGCGGTGCTCAACGCTGCTGGCAGGGCAACGGCCTTCGCGGTCTCGGCCAGCAATACGGCGCCGGCTTGGGACACGATCCCGGTCCCTGCGTCGTCGACGTCGAGGTCCGGGTAGAAACGGGTAGACTTCTTCACCGTAAGGGTGCTCCTTTTCCTGTCGAAAGCAGTTGTGTCGTAACTACTATTTTCGCAGGTCAGGAGCACCTTTACGGGCTTAAACACGCCTCCGGGGCGACGACCTCATGAAATGCCGAGGCTAGAGACCCGGACGTCGAACGGTCCGGTCGGCGCCACCACGCACAATGCCCATGGGGACCGAAGTCCCCATGGGCATTCTGCGTGGGCGGTGCCTGCGCCGTCGTGCGGCGCCGCGGTCGCGGGTCCTAGACCCCGAGCTGCTCGCGCAGGCGGGAGACGTGGCCCTCCGCGGCGACGTTGTACTCGGCGGACTTCACGGTCCCGTCGGGGTTGACGACGATCGTGGAGCGCAGGGTCCCGGTGACGGTCTTTCCGCCGAGGTCCTTGTCCCCGTAGGCGCCGTAGGCCTTGGCGGTCCGGTGGTCCGGGTCCGACAGCAGCGGGAACGTCAGTGACTGGTCATCGGCGAAGGCCTGCAGGTCGTCCTCCCCGTCGGAGGAGATGCCCAGGACGTCGTAGCCGGCGCCGGCCAGCGAGCTCAGGTTGTCCCGGAAATCGCAGGCCTCGGTGGTGCAGCCCGGGGTTGCGGCCTTGGGGTAGAAGTAGACCACGACCGAACGGCCGGTGTAGTTGGACAGGCTGATGGTGGCGCCGTCGGCGTCGGTGAGGGTGAAGTCCGGTGCGCGATCGCCGGCCTGAAGCTGGGTGGGGGCCTCTGACATGTGATTCTCCTTAGATTTTCGCATGGTGGTATTCCATTACCATTATAAGGGTGTTTGGGTGTCGCGATAGGGCCCGGGGGCAAATCCTTCGGCGGAGGGATTGAAAGGCCCGACGCGCCGAGTACAGTTGCCAGTGCCCCGAACGGCCACAGCCGCCCGGGCCATCACCCGCCGACGCGACCCAGCCCCCGGTGTGGTTAGTCCAGAAAGTCACCCCTGCATGCTCCTGCGCCTGATCCTCAAGCACGCGAAACCCTATCGACCGTGGATCATCGCGGTGCTGGTCTTCCAGCTCGGAACGACCATGGCCACGTTGTTCCTGCCGAGCCTGAACGCGCGGATCATCGACGAGGGAGTGACGCAGGGCGATACCGATTTCATCTGGCGCACCGGCGCGATGATGCTGATGGTGGCCTTCATCCAGGTCCTCACCGCGATCGCCGCCGTCTACTTCGGGGCGAAGACCTCGATGGCCGTGGGCCGGGACATCCGCCGTGGCGTCTTCCACTCGGTCGCCGGGTTCTCGGCCCGGGAGGTCAACGAATTCGGCGCCCCGACCCTGATCACCCGCGGCACCAACGACGTCCAGCAGGTCCAGATGCTGGTGCTGATGGGCCTGAACTTCATGGTTTCCGCCCCGATCATGTGCGTGGGCGGGATCATCATGGCCCTGCGTGAGGATGCCGGGCTGTCCTGGCTGGTATGGGTGTCGGTCCCGCTGCTGGTGGTGATCGTCGGCTTCCTCATCCGGTTGCTGATGCCGCTGTTCCGCCTGATGCAGGAACGCATCGACTCCATCAACGGGGTGCTGCGCGAGCAGATCATCGGCATCCGCGTGGTGCGGGCCTTCGTGCGGGAACCCTACGAGACCGAGCGTTTCCGGGCCGCCAACGAACGCCTGACCGAGGTGGGGGTCCGGGTCGGACAACTGTTCGTGCTGATGTTCCCGTTGATCGGGATGATCCTGCACCTGGCCACCGCCGCGGTGCTGTGGTTCGGTGGACACCGCGTGGCCGACGGGAACATGGAGGTCGGCTCGTTGACCGCCTTCCTGCAGTACCTGCTGCAGATCCTCATGGCCGTGATGATGGGTACGTTCATGGCCATGATGATCCCGCGCGCCGCCGTCTGCGCGGAACGGATCGACGAGGTCCTGCAGGCCGAACCCTCGCTCCGCGACCCCGAGGTCACCACGGTGGACGCCCCGGCGCATGGCACCGTGGAATTCCGCCGGGTCTCCTTCGGCTATCCCGGCGCCGAGGAACCGGTGCTCAAGGATCTCCAGTTCACCGCCGAACCCGGTCGGATGACCGCGATCATCGGATCCACCGGGTCCGGTAAATCCACGCTCCTGAACCTCATCCCGCGCCTGTACGACGCCGATGCCGGGCAGGTGCTCATCGACGGGACCCCCGTGTCGGCGTTGACCCGCGAACAACTCTCCGAACGGGTGGCCGCCGTCCCGCAACGGCCCTACCTCTTTTCCGGAACCGTCGCCTCCAACCTGCGCTACGGCAACCGGGAGGCGACGGATCCCGAACTCTGGGAGGCCCTGCGGATCGCCCAGGCCCGGGATTTCGTCTCCGGGAAGGAGGGTGGACTGGAGTCGGGAATCGCCCAGGGCGGGACGAACGTCTCCGGCGGACAACGCCAGCGCCTGTGCATCGCCCGCGCCCTGGCCGCCAGGCCCAAGGTCTACCTCTTCGACGATTCGTTCTCGGCACTGGACGTCACCACCGACTCCCGGCTGCGGGCGGCGTTGAAGGAGACCACCGGTGAGGCCACGGTGATCGTCGTCGCCCAACGCGTGTCCACGATCATCGACGCCGACCAGATCCTGGTGCTGGACGACGGCGAAATCGTCGGGCGCGGCACCCATGAGGAACTGTTGGAAAGCTCGGCGACCTACCTGGAGATCGTCGAATCCCAGATCAGTGCGGAGGAGGTGTCCTAGATGGCCGAGAAGAAACCGGCCGCACAGGTCGAGGATCTCGAGGATTTCGCCGTATCCGCCGATGACGGATTCGGGGACCAGCGGCCGGTGCGCAAGGCCAAGGCGTTCTGGCCCGCGACCAAACGCCTCATGGGGCTCATGGCCCCCGAAAAGGCCGGCATCGCCGTCGTACTCTTATTTGTCGCCGTCGGCGTGGTGCTGACCGTCATCGCCCCCAAGATCCTGGGCAGGGCCATGGACGTCATCTTCTCGGGCGTCATCGGTTCACAAATGGCTCCGGGCACCTCGAAGGCGGAGGCCGTTTCCGGGCTGCGGGCCCAAGGCAAGACCAATCTGGCCGACATGCTCGAGCGGATGGACCTGGTTCCCGGGACAGGCATCGACTTCCACCAGCTCGGCGTCATCATCTCCTTCGTGTTGATGATGTACTTCGTGGCGAACGTCTTCATGTGGGCCCAGGGCTACCTGCTGAATAAACTGGTCATGCGCGTGGTCTACCGGCTGCGCAAGGACGTGGAGGACAAGCTCAACAAACTGCCGCTGAACTACTTCGACACCCGTCAGCGCGGGGACCTGCTCTCGCGGGTCACCAACGACGTGGACAACATCCAGACCGCCCTGCAGCAGGCCTTCTCGCAGCTGCTCGAATCGATCCTGACCGTGGTGGGCATCGTGATCATGATGTTCATCGTCTCCTGGCAGCTGGCACTGATCGCCTTGGTCGCCCTGCCGCTTTCGGCGGTGGCCGCGGCGCTGATCGGGACCAGGGCCCAGGGCCTGTTCGCCGAGCAGTGGAAGTCCACCGGGACGCTGAACGGGCAGATCGAGGAGTCCTTCTCCGGCCACGACCTCATGAAGGTCTTCGGCCGCGAGGAGGAATCGGTGGCCCGCTTCGACGAGCGCAACGAGGAATTGTTCAAGGCCTCCTTCGGCGCCCAATTCGTCTCGGGCACCATCTTCCCGGTCATGCAGTTCATCTCCTACCTGGCCTACGTGGGCATCGCCGTCGTCGGCGGCCTGCGGGTGGCCTCGGGGCAGATGAGCCTGGGCGATGCCACCGCATTCATCCAGTACTCCCGCGAATTCACCCAGCCGCTGGGACAGATCGCCGGAATGGCCAACCAGGTCCAGTCGGGGGTCGCCTCCGCCGAACGGACCTTCGAGCTGCTGGACGCCCAGGAGCAGGAGGCGGAAACCCCCACCGCCCGGCTGGCGGCCCGCACCGAAGGCCACGTCCAGTTCACCGACGTCACCTTCTCCTACGATCCGGCCAGGCCGCTGATCGAGGACCTGTCCTTCGAGGCGCATCCGGGCCATACGGTGGCGATCGTCGGCCCCACGGGGGCCGGGAAGACCACGCTGGTGAACCTGGTGATGCGTTTCTACGAGCTCGACGGCGGGGCCATCACCCTGGACGGGATCGACATCACGGCACTGTCCCGGGCCGAACTGCGCTCCAAGGTCGGCATGGTGCTCCAGGACGCCTGGTTGTTCAACGGGACGATCATCGAGAACATCAGGTACGGTCGGCTCGATGCCACCGACGAGGAAGTCCACGAGGCCGCCACCGCCACCTACGTCGACCGCTTCGTGAAGGCGCTGCCCGAGGGCTACGACACCATCATCGACGACGAGGGCACCAACGTCTCCGCCGGTGAGAAGCAGCTGATCACCATCGCCCGGGCCTTCCTGGCCAACCCGTCGCTGCTCATCCTGGACGAGGCGACGTCCTCGGTGGATACCCGCACCGAAGTGCTGGTCCAACATGCCATGGCCGCGCTGCGCACCGACCGGACCAGCTTCGTGATCGCCCACCGGCTGTCGACCATCCGCGACGCCGACACCATCCTGGTGATGGAAGCGGGCAGGATCGTCGAACAAGGCAGCCACGAGGTGCTGTTGGCGGCCCGCGGGGCCTACTACCGGCTGTACATGTCCCAGTTCGCCGGACCTGCCGAGGACCCAGATATCGACCCCGACGCCGGGGACGGGGCCGGAGCCGTGCCGGTTTCGGACCTCTGAGCGGGCCCCGGTAGTCTCGGCCCATGAACCGGATGCCCGCTGAACCCCGACCGCCCAGGATTCCCTCCTTCAACGCCCCGGGGAACCGTCCGCCGGGGGACCTGACGGGCTTGGACCTGGACGGACGCAGCGACGGCCTGCTGTTCGACTCCGACGACGCCGACGGGCAGGACCTCGAAGACACCGTCTTCACCGAGTGCACCTTCCGGCGGGTCTCGCTCATGGGGGCCGAACTGAACCGGGCGAGTTTCGGGAACTGCGAGTTCACCGATCTGGGGGCCGCCTCGTTGCGGGCCCCGGACAGCGGCTGGTGGAACACCAGCCTGGCCCGCACCCGCATCGGTTCCGCCGAACTGCATGGGGCCGGCCTGCGTTCGGTGCTCTTCGACGGCGGCAAACTCGATCTGGTGAACCTGCGCGGGGCGAAGCTCAAGGACGTGCTCTTCCGCTCGATGATCATCGACGAGCTCGATCTCGGGGCGGTCCAGGCCGAGAGGGTGGCGTTCCAGGATTGCCGGATCGGCATGTTGTCCCTGCATGGGGCGAAGCTCAAGGATGTGGACCTGCGCGGGGCCGCGCTGGCGGGACTGTCCGGGGTCGGCGGTTTGCGGGGTGCGACCGTCGGCGAACTGCAGCTGCAGGACCTGGCCCCGCTCCTCGCCGCCGAGGCGGGTTTGCGGGTGCTGTAAACGTGCTGACCGGCCGTCCAGAATGTGAGCAACTATGATTACTAGACATAGCGAACGCTCATAAGCGATCATAGGGGGAGATCAATGCCGAATCCCGCCAGGCGGAACCACCCCAGGAGAGTATCGATGACCACGAACGCATCACTTGGCCAGCACATGGACGAGGAGCTGCGCAGCCAGCCCGACGTCTGGCAGCGCGCCGTCACCCAGGCCGGTTCCGAGAACCTGCTGCCCGCCTCCGGGGCCCGCGTCGCCGTCGTCGGCTGCGGCACCTCCTGGTTCATGGCGGAGTCCTACGCCGCGGCCCGGGAGACCGCCGGCCACGGCGTGACCGACGCCTTCGCCGCCTCCGAGGCCCGCATCGCCGGCCGCGGCTACGACGCGGTCGTGGCCATCACCCGTTCGGGCACCACCTCCGAGGTCCTGACGCTGCTCAAGGAACTCGAACCGGGCATCACCACGATCGCCCTGGTCGGGGACACCTCCTCGCCGATCGTGGAAATGGTCGACCGGGTCGTGGAACTGCCCTACGCCGACGAGCAGTCGGTGGTGCAGACGCGCTTCGCCACCACCGCGCTGGCCTATCTGTTGAGCAGTGTCGGCATGGACCTGGGCGAGGCCATCGAACAGGCCCGCACCGCCGTCGACCAGGAAACCGGCACCGATCTGCTCGAGGCCGAGCAGTTCACCTTCCTCGGACAGGGATGGAGCGTCGGGCTCGCCCATGAGGCCGCCCTGAAGATGCGTGAAGCAGTCCAGGGCTGGACCGAGGCCTACCCGGCCATGGACTACCGCCACGGACCCATCGCCATCGCCGCCCCCGGCCGGGTCACCTGGTCCTTCGGGCCGGCTCCCGAGGGACTGGCCGCGGACGTGGAACGCACCGGGGCCCTCTATGTCGAATCCTCGCGCCACCCGTTGGCCGAGCTGGCCCGCCTGCACCGCGTCACCCTGGACCGGGCCCGCCACCGCGGCCTGGACCCGGACGCCCCGCGCAACCTCTCGCGTTCGGTGATCCTCGAGGAGCAGGCCTAGGGTCCGCCCCGGTCTGGCGCACCACACCCATGGAACCGGCTTACCTGCTCTTCGACATCGGCGGCACCGACATCAAGGCCGCCCTGGCGACCCCCGACGGCACCCTGCATACGGTCCTGAGGTCCCCGACCCCGCAGGCCGGGGACCCGGAGGCCGCCGCGGTCCTGGCCGAGCTCGACGTGCTGCGCGGCCGGTTGCTGGCCGGATCCCCGTCGCTGACCCCGGTGGCCGCCGGGGTCGTGGTGTGCGGAACCGTCGATGAGCAGGCCGGCACCGGGGTCTTCTCCTCGAACCTGGGATGGCGCAACGTGCCCTTCCGTCGGCTGTGCACCGAACGCTTCGGGATCCCCACCGGATTCGGCCACGACGTCGGAACCGCCGGGGAGGCCGAACTAGCCCTGGGCGCCGGCCGGGTGTTGGGTCGGCAGGCGGCCAACACGGCCGTCCTGGTCATCGGCACCGGCATCGCCGGGGCGCTCTTCGTCGACGGCCGCCGGCTCGAAGCCGGAGGTTTTGCCGGGGAGATCGGCCACGCCGCCGTCCCGGGGGGCCTGGACTGCCCCTGCGGCGCCCACGGCTGCCTCGAAACCGTGGGATCCGCCGCCGCCATTGCCCGGAACTACACGCGGGCCACCGGAACGGAAGTCGATGGTGCCCGCGAAGTCCTCGAACGCCGGCGTACCGGGGACACCGACGCGGCGCACTGCTGGGACGCGGCCGTCGAGGCCCTGTCCTTCTCCATCGCCCAGCTCTGTGCCTCCGTGGGCCCCGAGGCCGTCATCGTCGGCGGCGGGCTCGCCCAGGCCGGGGACGACCTGCTGGTTCCGTTGCGCGCCGCCGTGGACGCCCGGCTGTCCTTCCACCGCACACCACGGATCATCACCGCCGAACTGGGCCAGGACGCCGGATTGCGTGGGGCGTATCTGCGGGCCGAGGCCGCCCGGTCGGCCGCAACCAAGGAGACCCCGTGATCCTGACCATCACCCCCAATCCGGCCCTGGACGAAACCTACGATGTCGATCATCTCGCCGTGGGTGGGACCAACCGGGTCCCCGCCCCGGGCGTCCGCGCCGGAGGCAAGGGGCTGAATGTCGCCCGCATCCTGCACCGCCAGGGCAGTTCCGTCCACGCCATCGCCACCCGAGGTGGCGGGGCCGGGGAGACCTTCGCCACCGAACTGGACGCCTCCGGCATCGGGAACACGCTGGTCCCCGTGGCCCCCGGCACCCGACGCAGCTTCGCCTTGGTCGACCGCGGGACCGGGATGACCACGATCTTCAACGAACACGGCGGAGGCCTCGAGGCCGCCGAATGGGACGCCGTCCAGCGTGCCGTCCTGGACTCGATCCCCGGGGCCGACGTCGTCGTGGGATCGGGCTCGCTCCCCGGTGGGGCCGCCGGGCCCGGGGAGGCCGAAGCCGATCAGGAGGCCGGATACGGCTCCGGTTTCTACCCCTGGCTGGTCCGGGCCGCCCGCGCCGGAGGGGTCCCCTGCCTCATCGACACCTCGGGGGCCGGACTGCTGGCCGCGGCCAGGGCCGGGGCCGATGTGCTCAAACCCAACCATCACGAACTCCTCGAGGCCACCGGGGAATCGGAGATCGCCCGGGGCGCCGGGCTCCTGCTGGAACTGGGGGCACGGCGCGTGGTCGTCAGCGCCGGTGAAGACGGGCTGAGCCTCTTCGAGGCCGCAACCCCCGGACGGTCGATATCGGCCCGGCTACCCGAACCCCTTCACGGCAACCCCACGGGGGCCGGCGACGCCTGCGTGGCCGCCCTGGCTTCCGGGGTGGCCGAGGGGCTCGACGCCGAGGCCCTGGTCCGCCGCGCGGCCGCCTGGTCCGCCTCGGCGGTACTCATGCCGGCCGCCGGGGAACTGCACCCCAGCCATCCGGAGCTGGCCCGCCGGCTCGTGGTCACCCGGCACTAGAAACCGCAGCCACCCAGAACCACCCCTTCAACCGAAAGCCGGACCCTCCATGGCCTTGAGCACCACCCGTGAACTGATGACCGCCGCCGCCGACGCCGGGCGGGGGCAGGGCGCCTTCAACGTGATCCACCTGGAAACGGCCGAGGCCCTCGTCGCCGGGGCCGAGGAAGCGGGTCTGCCGGTGATCCTGCAGATCTCCGAGAACTGCGTGGCCTACCACGGTGCCCTGGAGCCGATCGGCCTGGCCTGCCTGGCGATCGCCCGCGGCGCGTCCGTGCCGGTCTCCGTGCACCTGGATCATGCCGAAAGCGAGGAGCTGGCCCTCCAGGCCGTGGAGCTGGGCTTCGGCTCGGTCATGTACGACGGCGCCCATCTGGATTATGACGACAATGTTGCCGCCACGGCCCGGGTGGCCCGTTACGCGCATGACCGGGGGGTCTACATCGAGGCCGAGCTGGGCAAGGTCGGGGGCAAGGGCGGGGCCCACGCGCCGGGCGTGCGCACCGATCCGGCCGAGGCCGCCGCCTTCGTCGCGGCCACCGGGGTCGACGCCCTGGCGGTCGCCGTCGGATCCTCCCATGCCATGACCAGCAGATCCGCCGAACTGGATGTGGAGCTGATCTCCCGGCTGGCGGATGCCGTGGACGTTCCCCTGGTGCTGCACGGCTCCTCGGGGGTCTCCGACGAGAACATCGTGGCCGCCATCCGTGCAGGCATGCGCAAGATCAACGTCTCCACCCATCTCAACGGATTCTTCACCGCCGGGATCCGCGAGTACCTGGCAGCCGACGAGACCGTGGTCGACTCCCGCAAATACGTCGGAGCCGGTCGGGCCCGCATGGCGAAGGAAGCCGGCCGCATGCTCGGGCTGTTTGCCCTGCAGGACGACGGAAGCGCACCGGCCTAGCCCGTTCCCGCCGCTTCGAGGGGGTCGGAACGTCGTGCCAAAGCAGTTGACAAGGGGACTTGACGACGAGACCCCAGTCACATTACTGTCATAATCATGTTCTTTATTGATCGACTTAAGGTCGATTAGAGCATTTTCAATTATGAATTGGCTTCGGATCACTCGCCGACGCACACCTTCGAGATGGGGAATCATGCAGAAACGTTCACTACGCGCAACCCTGCTGGCCGGCGTGGCTGCCGGTTCGCTGGTCCTGACCGGCTGCGGCTTCGGCGGCGGCGACGAGGGCGGGGACGCCTCCGGGGACACCACCACGCTGAGCATGCTGGTGCCCAGCTACTCCGATGGCACCAAGGCGCTGTGGCAAGACGTCATCGACGGCTTCGAGAAGGAGAACCCCGAGGTCAAGGTGGATCTGGAGATCCAGTCCTGGGAGAACATCGAAAGCGTCCTGAAGACCAAGTTGCAGGGCGACAAGGCCCCGGACATCTACGGCGGCGGCGCCTTCGCCGGCTTCGCCGAAGAGGACCTGTTGGCCCCGGCCGAGGACATCGCCTCCGCCGATACGCTGGAGAACTTCCAGACCTCCTTCGCCGACAACGAGAAGTTCGACGGCACCCAGTACGGTCTGCCGCTGATCGCCTCGGCCCGCGCACTGGCCTATAACGAAGACCTCATGAAGGAAGCCGGCGTCGACGAGGTCCCCACGACCTGGGACGAGTTGTTGACCGCCTCCAAGGCCATCAGCAAGGACACCAAGGCCGACGGCTACGGCATGCCGCTGGGGTCCGAGGAGGCCCAGGGTGAATCGCTGATCTGGTTCGCCGGCAACGGTGGGGACTTCGGTGACGAGAAGTCCATCGAGGTCGACACCCCGAAGAACGTCGAGGCCGCCGAGTTCATGCAGAAGATGGTCAAGGAAGGCGCCACGCAGAAGAACCCCGGCTCCACGCAGCGCACCCCGATGCTGAACACCTTCATCCAGGGCAAGCTAGGCTTCGCCTACGTGCTGCCGCAGACCGTCGGGCAGATCGAGGAGGAGAACCCGGACCTGAAGTACGGGATCGCCCCCGTCGCCACCAACACCGGTGACCCGGCAACGCTGGGCGTCGCGGACCGCATGCTCTCCTTCAAGAACGACGGCAGCAAGTCCGAATCCGTGAAGAAGTTCATGGACTACTTCTTTAGCGACGACGTGTACAGCAACTGGGTGCAGACCGAGGGCTTCCTGCCCACCACCACCTCGGTCTCCGAGGAGATGTCCTCCGACGAGACGCTGAAGCCGTTCCTGGAACTGCTGCCCAACGCCGTCTTCTACCCGACGACGAACCCGGCCTGGAACGCCACCGATGGCGCCTTCAAGTCGCTCATGGGCCAGATCGCCACCGGCAAGTCCGCATCCGACGTGCTCGCCGAGATCCAGAAGAAGGCCGACGCGGCCAAGTAGCCCGCGGCCGGACCCGCCGACCACGGCGGATGGGCCCACTGACTCCGCGGCCCGCTGGCATAGCCGGCGGGCCGCGGAGCCTCGTGGGGCCCGGAACAGACGAAGACCAGGTCAGGAGACCAGTATGAGCACCACCGCACCGGCCAGGACCGGGGTGGCCGATCCCCCCGGGCCCCCGAAACCCCGGCGCTCCAAACGGCGCACGTCGGCCGAGGGCTCCTCCTTCAGATCCGCCCTGCCCTGGATCTCCCCGGCGCTGGTCCTGATCCTGGTGATCGTGGTGTTCCCCGCCGGGTACATGATCTACAACTCCACGCGCAAGATCAGCCAGATCGGCACCGATCTGGGCTCGGTGGGGCTGGCGAACTTCAGCCAGGTCTTCAGCGACCCGAACATCCCCAGGATCATGCTGAACTCGGTCCTGTGGGTCGTGGTCGTGGTGTTCTTCACCGTGCTGATCTCCCTGGGCCTGGCCCAGTTCCTGTCCAAGCCGTTCCCCGGCCGCACCCTGGTGCGCATGGCAGTGATCGTCCCCTGGGCGGCCAGCGTCGTGATGACCACCACGCTGTTCTACTACTCGATGGACCCCAACTACGGGATCTTCAACAAGTTCCTCACCGATACCGGGCTGCTGGACAGTTCCTACGGCTTCACCCAGCACGCCTCATCGGCGTTGATGGTGGCCATGGCGGTGGCCGTCTTCGTGTCCATCCCCTTCACCACCTACACGATCCTGGCCGGCATCCAGGCCATTCCCGGTGACACGCTGGAGGCGGCCAAGGTCGACGGCGCCGGACGCTGGCGGACGTACTTCCTGGTCGTGCTGCCGCAGTTGCGCGGCGCGCTGGCGGTCTCGGTACTGATCAACATCATCAACGTCTTCAACAACCTGCCGATCCTGAAGGTCATGACCGGGTCGATCCCCGGCTACGACGCCGACACCCTGATGACCTACATCTTCAAGGTCCTGCAGTTCGATCGCCAGATCGACATCGCCAGTGCCTTGTCGGTGGTCAACTTCGGCATCGTCGTCGTCATCGTGGCCATCTACGTCTGGGCCGTGAAACCCATGAAGGAGGTCTAGACCGTGGCACTTCTCACCACCGAAGACCACGCGAGCCGACGGGTCGTCGTGGGCCGGATGACGGTCGGGCTGATCGTGGCCGCCATCTTCCTGATCCCCTATGCCGTCATGTTCATCGGGTCCCTGAAGACCCGCTCGGAGATCCTCTCCGTGCCCCCGGACTACCTGCCGCGCGATGGAGCCCAGTGGTCGAACTACCTGACCATGTGGGACACCCCCGAGACCCCGGTGGCCTACAACCTGATCTCCACCGTGGTGATCGCCGTCGCGGCGACCCTGCTGGTGTTGCTGGTGGCCATGCCTGCCGCCTACTACAGCGCCCGGTTCAAGTACCGCGGAAAAATGGCCTTCATGTTCCTGGTCATCGTGACCCAGATGCTGCAGCCGGCGATCCTCACGGTCGGGCTGTTCAAGGAAATGCTGGTCTTCAACCTCTACGACACCTGGTTGGCGATGATCCTGATCAACGCCGCCTTCAACCTGGCCTTCGCCGTGTGGATCATGCACACCTTCTTCGCGGGGGTCCCCAAGGAGGTCGACGAAGCGGCCCAGCTCGACGGCGCCGGAAAGCTCCGGGTGCTGTTCACGGTCAACCTGCCGCTGGTGTGGCCGGGGATCGTCACCGCGCTGATCTTCACCTTCGTCGCCTGCTGGAACGAATTCGCCGCCTCGCTGGTCATCCTGTCCACGGCGGAGAACCAGCCGCTGTCGGTCGCGTTGACCCGCTTCGTGGGACAGTACTCCACCGCATGGCAGTACGTGTTCGGGGTCTCGATCGTCGCGATCCTGCCGGTGATCATCTTGTTCATGCTCATCGAGAAGCGTCTCATCGGCGGCCTGGCCGCCGGGGCGACGAAGTAGCGCCGGGATGACACGCAACGAGCGGCTCAGCTCCATCCTCGCCCTGCTGTCCCAGGACGGACAGGTGGAGGTCGACGAGATCGTGGACAAGCTCGGGGTCTCCCCGGCCACGGCCCGCCGGGACCTGGATTCGCTGGATTCCCAGCGGTTGCTGACCCGCACCCATGGCGGGGCCACGACCAATGCCCTGGCCTACGATCTGCCCGGAAAATACAACAGGGACCCGGCGGCCACCCGCAAACGCTGGATCGGGGCCTACGCGGCCTCGCTGGTCGAAGCAGATATGAGCATCGGGCTCTCCGGGGGCACGACCAGTTCGGCGATCGCCACCGCCCTGGGGCTGAGGGCCGACCTGCAGCAGGAGCCGGCCCGGCCGACCCTGACCGTGGTGACGAATGCGGTGAACATCGCCTCGACGCTGGCGGTGCGCAACCATGTGAAGGTCATGGTCACCGGCGGGGTGCTCAACCCGCGCTCCTACGACCTCGTGGGACCCTTCGCCGAACAGCCGCTGGGCCGGGTCACCCTGGAGCTGGCCTTCATCGGGGTCGGCGGCCTGCATGCGCAGGCCGGGGCCACCGTGGCCGACGAAGGGGAGGCCGCCGTGAACGAACTCATGGGCGTCCGGGCCCTGCGCAGCTATCTGGTGGTCGACTCCTCCAAGATCGGGGTGCGCTCCTTCGCCTCGGTGGACGGGGATGATCTGCGCCACGTCATCACCGACCCGGGGATCACCGCGCAGCAGCGGCAGCAGTTGGAAGAGAGCGGATACAAGGTCCTCATCGCCCCCGAAACCTGAGCCGGTCGAGACGGTCGCTGTCGGCAACAGTCGCTAGGGTGGAACCATGCATCCCACCACGCAGCCGGCCGCGCCGGGACCCTCCCCCCGTGTGCCGCGGCCCGGCAGGAACGCACGGTTCCTCCCGGGGGCCTTCCGGGTGGGGGATGCGGTCATGGTCCTGGCCTACGTGGTGCTCTTCGTCGCCGGGGCCGCCTCGCTGCTGAGGCTCATCCCGGGCTTCACGGACACCTTCAGCACCGCGGAGACGGCCTCCGCGGCCATGAACTTCATCGTCTACGCCGTGCTGTTCAGCGGGGCCATGATCATGGCCTTCCCCACGCTGAAACACTCCTTCGGCACCTTCGGATCCAACCCCTGGGCCAAGGTGTTCATGATCCCCGGGGCCTGGGTGGCGAACCTGGTGGTCACCACCATCATCATCATGTCCCTGGGCGGGGGAGTGAAGAGCGAGAACCAGCTGGCCATCGAGGGGATGACCACCACGGTCCCCTTCCCGACCATGCTGGTGATGGCGGTGGTCATGGGGCCGTTCGTGGAGGAATACATCTTCCGGCACCTGCTGATCGGCAAGCTGAGCCGCAAACTCAACGTCTGGGTATGCGTGGCCATCTCGATCATCCTGTTCGCCGGCATGCATTTCCTGGGCACGGGCTCCTTCGAGCCGATGGCAGCGGTGCCCTATCTGAGCCTGGGGGCGGTGATCAGCGTCGCCTACGTGCTGACCGGCCGTTCGCTGGCCTACTCCTACCTCATCCACCTGCTGAACAACCTGATCGCCCTGACGGTGGCCTACTACCTGCTTCCCCTGGTGCCCGGGGCATGAGCGAAACCGGCCAGTTCCCGGGGCACCAGCGCGGCTCGGCCGGCTATCGACGCATGATCCTGGCGCTCTTCGCCGCGGGGGTCGCCACGTTCTCCCAGCTGTATTCGGTCCAGGGGGTGCTCCCGGCCCTGGCCCGCTCCGAAGGGATCTCCGAAGCCCGGGCGGCACTGGGGGTCTCGGCCGCCACCCTGGGCCTGGCGGTCTCGGTCATCGGCTGGTCCGCCGTCGCGGACCGGGTCGGACGGCTCAAGGCGATGCAAGGCGCCGTGGTGGCCGCGGTCATCCTGGGCCTGCTGGTCCCGGCCTCCCCGGGCTTCCAGGCCCTGCTGGGACTGCGCTTCCTGGAAGGCGTGGCGCTGGGAGGGATCCCCGCCGTCGCCCTGGCCTACCTCAGCGAGGAAATCCATCCGCTGCATTCGGCCATCGCCGCCGGCACCTACATCTCGGGCACCACGCTGGGCGGGCTCTCGGGACGGCTGGTCGCCGGGCCGCTGAGTGAACTGGTCTCCTGGCGGGTCGGGACCCTGGCCGTGTCCCTGCTGGCTGCCGTGGCCGCGGCGGTCTTCATCGCGTTGGCCCCGAAACCCCAGGGATTCGCCCCCGTCCCGCGCCGCTCCCCGGGCACCCCCGGACTGGGGCGGAAACTATGGACGAACCTGGCCAACGTCCGGCTGCTCGCCCTCTACGCGCAGGGGCTGCTGCTGATGGGCGGCTTCGTGGCCGTCTACAACTTCCTGGGCTTCCGGCTCGAGGCCGCGCCCTTCCTGATCCCCGCCTCGCTGACCTCACTGGTGTTCCTCGCCTACCTCTCGGGGACCTGGTCCTCCCGGCAGGCCGGGCGCCTGGTCGGGAAATTCGGCCGGCTGCCCTCCCTGCTGGGGTCCATCGCCGTGATGGCGGTCGGCCTGCTGGTGACCCTGGTGCCGCATATCGCCGTCGTGCTGGTGGGCCTGGTGATCTTCACGGCAGGCTTCTTCTCGGCCCATGCCATCGCCAGTGGCTGGGTCCCGCTGATCGGACGCACGGGCCGGGCCCAATCCGCCAGCCTCTACAACCTCGCCTACTACACCGGCTCCTCCCTGTTCGGCTGGGCCGTGGGACTGGCTTTCGCCCCCCATGGCTGGGCCGGCGCGGTCCTGTTCGTGCTCCTGCTGCAGGGGGTCGCCGTCGGGGTGGCAGCCATCTTCCTTCGGGCCTCCGGGGCCCGCCGACCCATGACGGGAGCGACGGTCCATGACTGAAGACCGAGACACGACGCCGGATACCGGCACCACCGCCGAGGGCCCGGCCCGCATCCCGGCCCGGCTCGGTCGCACGATCCTGGCCCTGGCCGTTCCTGCCCTGGGCGCCCTGATCGCCGAGCCCCTGTTCCTGATGGCCGACACCGCCATCGTCGGGCATCTGGGGATCAATGAACTCGCGGGCGCCGGACTGGGAACCACGGTGTTGCAGACCGCCGTCGGACTCATGGTCTTTCTGGCCTACTCCACCACCCCCGCCGTCGCCCGCTGGCTCGGGGCCAGGCGTCTGGACCTCGCCCTGGCCGCGGGCCGGGACGGGATCTGGCTGGCCGTGGTCCTGGGGCTCGTGCTGGCCGTGGCGGGCTGGTTCGCCGGGCCCGCACTGCTGGGCGCCCTGGGCGCCGAGGGCCAGGTGTTGGGCTTCGCGCTGGACTACCTGCGCTGGTCCATGCCCGGGTTGCCGGCCATGCTGCTGGTGCTGGCCGCCACCGGGGTCCTGCGCGGGCTGCAGGACACCAGGACCCCGCTGATCGTCGCCGGGGCCGGGTTCGGGGTGAACATCGTGCTGAACTTCTCCCTGGTCTACGGGGCCGGGCTATCGGTGGCCGGTTCGGCCATCGGCACCTCCATCGCCCAATGGGGGATGGCAGTGGTGTATCTGGCGATGCTGGTCCCGCGGCTGCGGGCCGAAGGGGTTCCGTTGCGCCCGCATCCCGGCGGGGTCGTGGGTACCGGCAAGGTCGGCAGCTGGCTGATGCTGCGCACGCTGAGCCTGCGGGCCGGCATCCTGGCCACGGTCTGGGTCGCCACCTCCGACGGGGCGTTGACGTTGGCGGCCCATCAACTGGTGTTCACCATCTTCACGTTGATGGCCTTCGCGTTGGACGCCCTGGCCATCGCCGCCCAGGCGCTCATCGGCAAGGAACTCGGGGCGGGGGACCGGGCCACCGCCTCGGCACTGACCCGGCTGATGACCCGGTGGGGCCTGATCTTCGGGGTGGGCACCGGGGTGGTCCTGGCGTTGGTGGCCCCGGTGTTGGGTGCCGTCTTCACCTCCGATCCCGACGTGCAGCGGGCGGCGGCCATCGGGTTGTGGGTTTTGGCGGCCTCGCAGCCGTTGGCGGGACTGGTCTTCGTGCTCGACGGGGTCCTCATCGGTGCCGGCGACGCCCGCTATCTGGCCCTGGCCGGGGTCATCGCCCTGGTGCTCTACCTTCCCCTGCTGGCCGGTGCCGCCTGGCTGCCCCTGCTGCCGGATCTGCCGATCCTGTGGTTGTGGTGTGCCTTCGGCCTCGGGTACATGGCCCTGCGGGGCGCGACCCTGCTGTGGCGGATCCGCAATGACCGCTGGATGGCCCTGGGCGCACCGGCCTGATCCCGCGCCGTCCCGACCAGAGGCCGGGAAGCCCCCGGGGAGGTGGAGCAGGCCAGCGCCGATTCCCATTAGGATCGTAGGGTGCCTGCCATCCCCACCCCCCCTGAAGAAGCCTCCGCCGTCTGGAAACCAGTCATGTTCCGCGCCGTGGTGGCCACGGCCTTCGGAGCTCTGTCGGTCTTCTGGCAGGATCCCAGCGAAGCGGTGGTGGCCTACCTCTTTGCCGCCTTCCTGGTGCTCAGCGCGAAATCCGTATGGGACTTCGCGGTGGCCCGCATCGTGCCCTTCGCGGTCCGCGGGCTGCTCGGAGGCGCCGCGATCGCCGGGGCGTTCAGCGCGGTCTTCCTGCTCGTGTTCGCCAGCACCACCGCCGCCGTGATCGCCGGGGGACTCGGCCTGGCGGTGGCCGGCCTGCTGGAACTGACCACCTACTTCCGCCATCGGGGGGACCTGGTCCCCGTGCGGGAATTCCTGCTCACCGGTGCCGTTTCGCTGGTCACCGGCGTGCTGCTGCTGGCCTGGCCGGGCCTGGACCAGCATGGGGTCCTCGGGATCGCCGGGGGCGGTTCCATCATCGTCGCGGTCTTCCTGCTCATCGCTGCATTCGGCTACCGGCACGATGCACGCGAGGGAGCCACGGAGCGGTAGACTGGAGTCGTTCCAAATTCTTTCAGGAGGCATCCCCGTGGGTTCCAACCCGTCTCGGCCGAAGACCACATGGCAGCAGAGCATCAAATCGCCGTTGATCTTCGCGCTGGTTGCAGGCATCATCGCCGCAGCGGTCGCGTCCATCTCGGCCACCGGCGGTGGGGACAACCCCCTGCGCGTGGACATCGGACTGATCGCCTTCGGTGTGGCATTCGTCGCCAGCCTGGTGGTCATCTCCGTGCTGGCCATGGCCAGCAAGGAGAACCCGAGTGAACTCAGCGAAGGCTCGGGAGTGAACCGGGCCTCGGATCGACCGACGCAGAAGCAGCCCGGCCAGGAGTAGCCTCCCGGGCTTAGTCGGCGGTCTCCACGCCGTCCTTGCCGTTCCATTCCTCCAGGAACTGTTCGCGCGTCATCTCCGCCAGGTCCTTGCGCAGCAACGCCGCCAGACCTTCGGCCTCGTCGATGTTGTTCCCGGTCACCCGCAGGATCTCGGCATCGTTGTCGAGGCGGCGCACTACGGCGGTGGCCCCCATGACATCGGAGCCGTCGCCGCCCAGGACCGCATCCGCCAGCCCGACGAACCACCGTCCGGCCGCCTTGAACGTGCCGTCCGAGGCATGCTCGAGATCCACCTCGTAGTTCTCCGAGGCATGGTGTTCCTGGGGTTGTTCAGAGGTGTTCACAATCTCTTCCTTTCCGACGCCGGTGCCTGCGACGAGGCCGCTTGCCACCAGTCTAGGGCCGCAGGGCCGCCCGGCGCTGCCGGTAGGCGCGCACATGCTCGCGATTGGCGCAGTTCCCCGTCTGGCAGTACCGCTTCGACCGGTTCCGCGAGAGGTCCAGGACCGCTGCCTCGCAGCCCGTCCCGGCACAGATGCGCAGACGCTGCTTCTCCCCCGAGCGCAACACATCCACGATGGCCATGGCCGCCTCGACGGCCATCCGTTCGGCCAGGGGCGCCGCCGGACTGGTGGCATGCAGATGGTAGTCCCAGTGGTCGTGCTTGACCAGCTGCGGCAAGGCGCGGGCATTGCGCAGGATGTTGTTCACGATGACCACCGCCTCGTCCTCCTCGGCGATCCACAGGGCGCGCAGGGTCCCGCGCAAATGCCTGACGCTGCGTAGCTCGGCCTCGTCGTGGGCCCTGGCACCAGTGTATTCCTCCCGGGCCACGAACTCGTCCAGGTCGGCGCCGGTGCGCAGCCCATCGATCTCGGGCAGCGCCGTATTGAGGAGGTTCACGACCGTCTGCAACGACGTTTCCGTGTCAGGGGCAAACTTCATATGACTCCTTTTACCTCGCATGAACCCGGCGGCGTATAGTATGTCACTAGTATACGGAGTTTTACTCCTGATGCCGCTGAAGCCCGGAGGCCGGGCTTCGAACCCATCCGCAACGACCCCCGAGGAGCAGCATGACCGAGCAGGTCAGGACCCGGTCCGGCGCCGTGTCCCGCCCGGGGGTCCCGGGGGTGTGGATCGCGCTGTTCTCCTCGGCGGTCTTCGGGATCTCCGGCTCCTTTGCCAGCTCGCTGCTCGAGGCGGGGTGGAGCAGCGGGGCGGCCGTGGCCGCCCGGATGTTCGGTGCCTTCCTGGTCCTGCTGGTCCCGGCCGTGCTGACCCTGCGCGGGCGGTGGCGTTCGGTGCCCGCGAACTGGAAGCCCATCCTGCTCTTCGGGGTCTTCGGGGTCGGCGTCTGCCAATTCGCCTTCTTCCAGGCCGTCGGCCGCCTGAGCGTGGGGGTGGCCCTGCTGCTGGAGTTCATGGCGCCGGTGCTCATCGTCCTGGTCCTCTGGGCCAACAGCCGGCGCATGCCCAAACCGCTGACCATCATCGGGACGCTGCTGTCCCTGGGTGGGCTGATGCTGGTGCTGGATCTGGCCGGAGCGCAGACGATCGACTTCATCGGGGTGCTCTGGGGGCTCGGCGCCGCGGTCGGGCTGGCGGTGTACTTCTTCGTTACGGCCAAGGCCAATGAGTCGCTGCCGCCGCTGGTGCTGGCCACCGGGGGGCTGCTGGTGGGGGCCCTGCTGATGCTGGTCTTCGGGGTGAGCGGTCTGCTGCCGTTCACGGCGACCTTCGGCCGGGTCGGGTTCGCCGGTTTCGAAACCAGCTGGTGGGTCGCACTGGCCGGGCTGGTCCTGCTGTCCACGGTACTGGCCTATGTCTCGGGGATCATGGCCGCCCGGGCGCTGGGCTCGAAGGTCGCCTCGTTCATCTCGCTGACCGAGGTCCTCTTCGCCGTGCTGTGGGCCTGGCTGCTGTTGGGGCAGCTGCCGGCACCGGTCCAACTGCTGGGAGGCGCCGCCATTGTGGCCGGGGTCCTGCTGGTACGCGCCGACGAGCTCAAAACCCCCTGACTGGGCCCTTTGTGGCCCACGCCGGAAACTGTTCCCCGCGGCCGGGCGGAGCCGCGGCCCGGTGCGGCCAAGGACCCTTGACCCAGCCCCGATCCGGGTTCACACTGGTTGCACATGGCGCAGTGTCGCGCACCATGCGCAACAATCGACAGCAGGTCGGCGCCGGGGGGCCAGATCAGGGAGTGATCATGTCCGAGACCATTGATACCGGTGCCTTCCATTCATCCACCACGGGGTCCCTCGTCAATCCGCATCCCGCGGTGACCCTGTATACCCGGCTGCGCAAGTCGCCGTACTTCTGGAAATCCCGTGAACACGGGGTGGCCGCCTACAGCGTCTACAACCACACGTACCACCCCCGCCACTACGGGGATCCGGTCTCCGAATACTGGTCGCTGCTGACCGATGTCACGCTCTGGGACGTCGGGGTCGAACGACAGCTGGAAATCAGTGGTCCCGACGCGTTCGCCTTCACGAACTACCTGATCCCGCGCGATCTGCATCAATGCGCCGTCGGGCAGTGCAAATACGTCTTCATCACCGCGGCCGACGGCGGGATCATCAACGATCCGATACTGCTCCGGGTCGAGGAGGACAGGTTCTGGCTCTCGCTGGCCGATAGCGACGTCCACCTCTGGGCGATGGGTCTGGCCCATGCCGGCGGATGGAACGTGTCGGTGAAGGAAGTCGACGTGGCCCCGATCCAGATCCAGGGCCCCAAGGCCAAGGCCCTGATGGCCGACCTCTTCGGCGAGGACATCCTGGACCTCGGATACTACTATCTGACCCGTAGGATGCTCGGAGACCTCTCGGTCGTGGTCTCCCGCACCGGCTACACCGGGGAAACCGGATATGAGATCTATCTGGAGAACGCCAGCCGCGACGGCGGCAAGCTCTGGGATCTGGTCTGGGATGCCGGACAGGCCCACGACCTACGCGTCATCGGCCCCTGCCACATCCGCCGCATCGAGGCCGGCATGCTCGCCTATGGATGCGACATCACCCTGGACACCAACCCGTTGGAGGTCGGCTACGACTACAACTGGATGATCAACCTGGACCAGCAGGCGGATTTCGTGGGCAAGGAGGCCCTGCGCGGGATTCGTGCGGCGGGCGCCAAGCGGCTGATGGTCGGCCTGCGGATCGACGGTCCACCCATGGGCAGCTACAACGACGGTTCCATGATCGAACACTTCCCGGTGTCCGAGGCCGGGGGCGACGAACTCGGCCGGGTCACCAGCGCCTGCTTCTCCCCGCGGCTGGAGGCGAACATCGGACTGGCCATGGTCCCGATCGGCCTGAGCGCCGAGGGGACCACCATGGTGGTGCACACCCCCGAAGGCGCCCGGCAAGGGACCGTGGTGCGCAAACCCTTCATCGACCCGACCAAGGAGACGCCGAAGGCCTGATGGGCCACCGACCCGGAACCGTCAGGAGGAGCCGTGGACCAGCAGAAGCCGCCGGCACCATCGCGGCAAGCCCTGCTGGTAGCGTGAGCGCCATGACGGCACCGAGTGAACGCATCGCCAGGGGAAGCATCCAGTCCGTCGATCGGGCCGCCCTGATCCTGGAGTTCCTTGCCACCGAAGGGGCCAGCACCGTCAGCGCCGTCGGCCAGGAACTCGAGGTGCACAAGTCCACGGCCTTCAGGATCCTGAACACGCTGGCCGGGCACGGTCTGGTCGAGCAGCGCTCCGACAGCACCGAGTACCAGCTGGGCCACGGCCTGGTCCGACTGGCCCAAACCGTCCCGACGACCGCCAGCTTCAGCCCGCAGGTGCACCAGGCGTGCATCTGGCTGGCCGCGGAATGCCTGGAAACGGTCACGTTGAACGTCACGGAGGCGGGGGAATCGGTGACCATCGACCAGATCCTTCCCGCGTCCTCGGTGGTGGGGCGCAGCTGGCTGGGGCGCCGCACCCCGCTGCACTGCACGTCACCGGGGAAGGTCTCGCTGGGCTTCCAGTCCGCCTCGGATCGTGAGCGGCTGCTGCGCCGGTCGTTGAAACGCTTTACCGACTCCACGATCACCGACCGTGCGGTGCTGGCCGAGGAAATCAGAACGACGGCGCAGCGCGGCTATGCACTCTCGCTGGAGGAGTTCGAGGCGGGATTGACCTCCGTGGCGGCACCGGTCTTCGGGGCGGACGGGCTCATGGTAGCCCAGATCGGTGTCGCCGGCCCCTCCTACCGGTTGGGAGGGGACGCGCTGGAGATGACGATCGCCCTCGTCCAGGAAGCCGGCCGCCGGGCCTCCGTCTAGGGGCCTCAGGCGGTTTCGAAGGCCGGGTAGGAGACCTCGTAGCCGAGCCGTTTGAGTTCGGCAACGATCTCCACCTTATGGTCCTGGCCCTTGGTCTCGACCTTCACCCCGATCTGCACCTCGGTGGCCGCGAGCCCGCTGGTGGTGCGGTCGTGTTCGACGTTCACCACATTGCATTCGGTACGCGCCAGCACGGTCAGCAGTTCGACCAGCGACCCCGGCCGGTCCGGGACGCGGACGATCATCTGCATGAAGCGTCCCGCCGCCACGAGGCCATGCTGCAGCACCCGGTTCAGCACCAGCGTGTCGACGTTCCCGCCGGAGAGCACGACGACGACGGGCCCCTCCAGATCCCCGGCCCCTTCGAGCACGGCGGCGACGCCCGCCGCCCCCGAGGGCTCGACGACCAGTTTGGCCCGCTCGCTCAGCAGCAGCATCGCCTCGCCGATCTGCTCCTCCGTCACCGTACGGATCTCGGCGACATGATCGCGCACGATGCCCAGGGTGAGTTCGCTGGGCGAAGGCACCGCGATCCCGTCGGCAATGGTGGACATCTTGTCCAGGCGGACCGGGGCTCCTTCAAGCAGTGACGCAGGGAAGGCGGCGGCCCCTTCGGCCTGCACCCCGATGACCCGGGCCCGGGATCCCGAGAGGTGCACGGCAGTGGCGACCCCGGCCAACAGGCCCCCGCCCCCGGTGGGGACGATGATCGTCCCGACGTCGGGGACCTGCTCCAACACCTCGAGGCCCAGGGTGGCCTGGCCGGTCACGATATCGACGTGGTCGAACGGGGGGATGAAGACGCGTCCACTGGTGGCGGCCTCCGCCTGGGCGAACTCGATGGATTCGGCGAGGTCGCCACCGGCCAGGCGCACCTCGGCACCGTAGGCGCGGGTGGCCGTCACCTTGGGCAGGGCCGCCCCCACGGGCATGTAGACCAGGCAATCAATCCCCAACTCGCGGGCGGCCAGGGCCACCCCCTGGGCATGGTTGCCCGCGCTGGCGGCAATGACCCCGCGTCGGCGTTCGTCCTGGCCGAGCGCCGAGAGCCGGGTGAAGGCCCCGCGCAGTTTGAAGGAGCCGGTCCGCTGCAGATTCTCGCATTTGAGGAACACCGGCACCCCGGCGAGGTCGCTGACCGAGGAGCTGGTTTCGATCGGCGTGCAGGCTGTCACCCCGCTGAGCAGTTCCCTGGCCTGTTTGATGTCGGACAGGGCGATCGGCGAGACGCCGTCGTTGACCGGACCCGATGCGCACATGATGAAACTCCTCCACCTCGAAGAACGGAACTCCCGAAGGCCAGGGGTCGACTCGTCCGCAGGAGCGGGGGACCAGGAGGTCGGATGCTCGGATCTTCGGCACCCGCGCCCTGGCCGACGTGGATCCACCCACCTCGTTCGGGAGTAATCCCCTTCACCATAAATCAAATATTTGGGGTGCGCGAGAGCCCCGGCCCGCCGACGGCCAGCCGGCGTCCCCGGTGGGTCGTTCAACATCACACACCCCCACCCTTGATAGGGCATAAAGACGTGACTAAACTAAGTAAGGTAAACCTAATAAATAATTAGGGTTCCGTTTCAACAGTGGGGAGTGCACATGACTGAGGTACAGGAACTAGCAGCCTTCGTCCATCAAGCAGACTCGGCCAGGATGTCGGCCGCGGCGCGCGAGCAGCTGAAGATCCATGTCCTGGATACGCTCGGGGTCGCGATCGGGGCCCTCGACGCCGAACCCATCTCCTCGATCCGGGGCCTGTTGGAGGATCTGGGAGGCACCGAGCAGGCCACCATGATCGGAGGCGGGAAGTCCACTGCCGAACGGGTGGCCTTCTTCAACTCGGCACTTTCACGCTATTTGGACTTCATGGATTCGTATCTGGCCCCCAAGGAGACCAACCACCCTTCCGACAACCTGGGCGCGGCGCTCGCCGCGGCGGAAATGGCCGGGGCCAGCGGCAAGACCTTCCTGGACGCCCTGGCGGTCGCCTACCAGGTCCACACCCGCCTCTCGGATGTCGCCCCGGTCCGGGACAAGGGCTTCGACCACACGACCCAAGGGGCCTACGCGGCCGCCGCATCCGCCGCCAAGGCGATGGGCCTTACGGCGGAGCAGACGGCCAACGCCATCGCAATGGCCGGCACCGCCAACAACGCCCTGCGGGTGACCCGGACCGGGGACCTCAGCCATTGGAAGGGTCTGGCCTACCCGCACGTCGCGAAGGAAGGGACCTGGTCGGCACTGCTGGCTTCACGCGGGATCACCGGCCCGGCCCAGGTCTTCGAAGGCAATAAGGGCTTCAAGGAAACCATCGCCGGCGATTTCAGCATCGACTGGTCGGTCGAGGACCTGGAAAGCGTGCTGCGCACGATCATCAAGAAGCACAATGCCGAAATCCATTCGCAGTCCGCGCTGGAGGCCGCCCTGGACATCCGCAGCCAGGAAGGCTTCGACGCCGCCAAGGTGGGTTCGGTCCGTCTCCGGACCTTCGATGTCGCCTGGAACATCATCGGGGGTGGGGAGGAAGGCGATAAGCGCAACATCACCACCAAGGAGGAAGCCGACCATTCCCTGCCGTGGATGCTCGCCGTCGCCCTGTTGGATGGTGAGGTCACCCCCGGGCAGTACACCCCCGAGCGCATCGTCGCCCGGGACGTCCAGGATCTGATGGGCCGGGTGGAGATCAGCGAGGACCCGGAATTCTCCCGGCGTTTCCCGCAGCACATGCCGGCGGACCTGGAAGTCATCCTGGCCGATGGAACCCGCTTGCATTCGGCCCGGGATTCCTACCAGGGCTTCCACGACGACCCATTGGATTGGGAGGGGGCACGAGAGAAGTTCGATGCCCTCGCCGCACCCTTCGCCAGCCACGAGCTGCGCGACAGCATCGCCGAGACGGTGCACACCATCGACGAACACCAGGTCTCGGATCTGACCGTCTTGCTGGCCCAGGTCGGCACCCGGCGGTCCAGTACACCCTCGAGCCCGAATCGGCGCGAGTTTTCTCAGGAGACAGCATGACCAACCAGATTGCCCAAGACGTTTCATTCAACTTCGTTCCCCGGGCGTACCGTCCGGCGAAGCCGCGCACCACGGGACTGACCGAGATCCGCGCCCCCTACTACTCCACCTTCGGCACCCGCCATCTGCAGGACGTCTTCGACGTGGCGGGCCCCTGGGTGGACGGCATCAAATGGGCGGGCGGCTCCTTCGCCCTGGTGCCACCCGAACAGGTCAGGAAATTCAGCGACATCGCCCACGACCACGGATCCTACGTCTCCTCCGGGGGGTGGATCGAGACCGTGCTGCGCTACGGGAACGACGCCGTGGACCAGTATCTGAAGGAGGCCAAGGACGTGGGGTTCGACACCATCGAAATCTCCACCGGCTTCATCATGCTCAACACCACCGGGCTGCTACGTCTGGTCGAAAAGGTCACCCAGGCGGGTTTGAAGGCCAAACCGGAGCTGGGCATCCAGGTCGGTTCCGGAGGGGACTCCGGGGAGGCGGAACTGGCGGCGGAGTCGATGAAGGACATCGGCGACCTGACGGACCGTGCCACCCGGTGCCTGGAGGCCGGGGCCGAGATCATCATGATCGAATCCGAGGGCATCACCGAGAACGTCGATGAATGGAACACCGGTGCCGCCGCATCCATCATCAACTCGGTGGGGCTGGAAAACGTGATGTTCGAGGCTGCCGACGGACCGGTCTTCGAGTGGTACATCAAGAACTACGGGAACGAAGTGAACCTGTTCGTGGACCACTCGCAGATCCTCCAGCTGGAGGGCCTGCGGCAGAACATCTGGGGCAACAAGTCCACCTGGGGGCGTGTCATCAACCCGGCCCCCTAGGCCCCGGAAGGAAATCAACACCGTCGCGCGCATGGCCTGGCCATGCACCGGCGGTGCTTTTTTGCCCCGGGTGATCTCCGAGACGTTCCCTGTCCGGGGAGCCGGAGCGGTGGGATCATGGGGGTAGGCCATCGATGACGATGGTTCGTTCGGCCCCGGCCTCCCGACCGGAGCCATGAAATGGAGGTACGCCATGACCGACCCGAAGTCCCTGCCCGAAAGCGATCCGCGCCGGCACACCATGCAGGTTCGTTCCCGGCTGACGGAGCTGGCCGAGCATCTACGCGAGGACGTCGACAAGGTCGACGAACCGCGCTTCAAGGCCCTCTTCGAAACATCCGCCGAAGTCCTGGCCGGTTTGGAGAAGGCCTTCGCGGGCTACGAGGAGAAGTCGGGCAACGCCTGGCGCTAGAGCCGTGATGTCTCAGGCCGGGCCGCGAGGAGTTCGCGACCCGGCCTTCGCTGTGCCAGCGGTGGTGAATTGGTCGATCAGTGTCCGGGCGTCCTCGAGCCGACCGTCGAGCTGCACCCCTGCGTCCTCGAGGGACAGGCCGTCGTAGAGGACCCGCACCCATGCGGATGAGTCGGC
Source organism: Micrococcaceae bacterium (assembly GCA_030452125.1). GTDB lineage: Bacteria > Actinomycetota > Actinomycetes > Actinomycetales > Micrococcaceae > Arthrobacter_H. The sequence goes on along the minus strand of JAKDMV010000022.1, from coordinate 5,612 downwards.
ATCGACCCGGGCGGTCGCCACCGCGTTGACTCCCCTCCTTCCCTGCGGCCGCAGGAGCCGCCGGCGGTCTCCTACTGCGTGACGATTGCCCTGGCCGGGGTGTTCATGCTCCGCGGGGCAGCAATTAAAAAGGGCAGCGGAGCCCGTTCGGCAGGGAACGGACTCCGCTGAGCAGCGGCTGCGAGGGCGCCTGCCCCGTGGTGTCTAGTCCGCGGTCCTCAGGAATTCCACATGTTCCTCGTAGTGGTCGAGGCAGTCGTGGATCAGCTGGGTGTTGGAGAAGCCCATCACGTCGTAGTCCTGCCCGCCGGCGGACAGGTGGACCTCCAGCCGGGCGTATTGGTCCCTGCTCCCGACCATCCGGCCGCCGTAGGCCGGCACCGGAACGAGCTCGAATTGCACCCGGTAGACAAACGGGTCCGACGAGGCGTTGGTGGTCAGCTGTACTGCCGGCCTCTCGCCCTCTTCCACCGATACCCGGGCGGGCACGCCGCGCTCGTTGAGCTCTTTGGAGACCTCCTGCAAGGCAGGGAGCACCAGGTCCCGGAGATCTCGTCGAGCATCATCGGGGCTCACGAAGTTGGTGACCCTGGACAGTCGCGTCTTCCAGGTTTCGCGGCCTTCGAACCGTGCCGCCAGGATATGGGCCCGGGTGCCGGTGGTCGTATCGGCCCTGCGGCCCTCCACCCGCAACGCCTTCCACAGACTGATCATCACCAGGATCAAGACGATCGAGAACGGCAGGCCCATGATGATCGTGGCGTATTGCAGCGCGGTGATCCCGCCGACCAGAAGCATGCCCATCGTCAACAGGCCGGTGGTCCCGGCCCAGGTGATGCGCAACCAGGGGGCACAATCCTCCTGGACGCTCCGCAGGCGCGACGACAGGTTGCCCATGACCAGGGCGCCGGAGTCGGCGGAGGTGACATAGAACAGCAGGCCGACCAGGACTGCGACGGCAATGACCACCCCGGAGAGCGGGTACTGCTGCAGGAGGTTGAAGAAGCCCAGGCCGCTGCCCGATGCTGCCGTGTCGGCGAACTCCGTATCCCCGCCACGAACGCGGGACAGGGCGGCGTTTCCGAAGATCGATACCCACATCACGATGTAGCTGAAGGGAATGACCATGGTGCCGAGGACGAACTGGCGGATCGTCCGACCGCGCGAAATGCGGGCCAGGAACATGCCGACGAAGGAAGCCCAGGCGACCCACCAGGCCCAGAAGAACAACGTCCACAGCGACATCCATTCGTCGACGTCGTTGAAGGCGAAGGTCTGCAACGTCATGCCCGGGAACATGCTGATGAAGTCTCCGACGTTCATCACGATCGCATCAAGCAGGAAACGGGTGTTTCCGGTGACCAGGACCCAGCCGGCCAGCGCGATGGCCAGGATCACGTTGAGTTGGGAAAGGAAGCGAATGCCCTTGTCGACACCTGTGGTCGCCGAGATGGCTGCCATGATCACGGCCAGGACCACCAGTCCGACTTGCGCCGCCGTTCCGATGGCGATGCCGAAGATGATGTTGAGTCCGGCATTGAGCAGCACCACGCCGATGCCCAGGCTGGTCGCGACGCCGAAGATCGTCCCGAGGACGGTGGCGGTGTCCACGGCGTGACCGAGCACGCCGTTGATGCGTCGCCCGAAGAGCGGGAAGAGGGCCGAACGGACGGCGAGCGGCAGATTCAACCGGTAGGCGAAGTACCCCAGGGCCATGCCCATCAACGCGTACATGCCCCAACCGGTGATTCCGTAGTGGAACAGGGTCCAGAAGGTTCCTTCCCGCGCGGCATCAATGGTTTCGCCCTGGCCGACCGGCGGGTTCAGGTACTGCGAGACCGGCTCGGAGACGGAGAAGAACATCACGTCGGTGCCGATGCCTGCGGCGAAGAGCATCGCGGCCCAGGCGAACGTCGAATACTCGGGGCGGGAATCGTCGGGTCCCAGTCTGATGTGCCCGAACCGGGACATCCCCAGGTAGATCACGAAGACCAGGATGACGGTGGCCAGCAGGATGTAGAACCAGCCGAAACTGGTGGAGACGAAGGCGACCAGTTCACCGATGACTGCCTCGGCTTGATCCGGCGCGGACAGGGTCCAGATCGCGACGGCAAGGACCCCGACGAGCGAGGCGATGAAAACCGGCCACCTGACCGGCGCCGAACCCTTGGGCGGCTCACCACCGGATTCGCTGTCGGCCTGGTCTGCAGGTGCCGGATGTAGATCGCTCATCGCGTTTTTGGCGCTCCTCAAGTCGGGTTATTCGATGGATCACGCGCCCCATGGCCCGGAGATAGCCCGGGCCGACGCTTAGGACACGTTAACACGGGGCTTTGTCACATATCCACAAAACGGCATACGAGCGGTCCAAAACACGCCCATGCCTGCCGGGGCCGCCGGAGGCTAGACCAGCTCCAGGACGACCTTTCCTCGAGCCCGACGGGTCTGCACCTTTGCCAGGGCCTCCAGGGCCTCGTCGAACGGGTACACCCGCTCGAGTTCGAGGTGGACCCGTCCGGAGGCGATCCGGGTCATGAGTTCACCGAGCTCCGTCCGGACGTCGAGCTGGTAGGGGAGCCCGGTCAGGTGGGCCCCGCGCTCGGATACCAGCGGGTCACCGGAAATCGAGACCAGGGTCCCGCCGTCCCTGAGCACTGGCAGACTGTCCGCCGTCGTGCCGGGTTGGACTGCCATCACGGCCGAAACCCCTCCGGGCATCCAGGCCAGCACCTCTTCGCGCCATCGGGAGTCGTGGTAGTCGACGGCCTTTTCAACCCCGATCGACTGAAGGTAGCCGTGGTTGGCAGCCGATGCCGAGGCGGCGACCCGCAAGCCCCGCTGACGGGCCAGTTGGATGGCGAACGTGCCGATGGCCCCGGATCCGCCGGCGATAAAGAGTGACCCACCTGACGGGACATCGGCCACGGTGTGCAGCGCCTTCAACGCAGTGTTCCCGGCCACCGGAACAGCCGCTGCCGCAACGAAACTCATGCCCTGGGGTATCGGCAGGATCATTGATTCCGCCTTCACTGCGGTCCACTGGGCCCACGTGCCTCCGCCCGGCTGCATGGCGCTGACGAAGGACACGCGGTCGCCGACGGCATGGCTTGTGACGTCGTTGCCGACTTCCTCGACGACGCCGGCCGCCTCGATCCCGATGGGGTAGGGGTACTGGGCGTCCCCGGGCAGGAAATAGGAATCGTGGATCCCGACGCCAATGGCGTGCACACGCACCAGCAGTTCGTCGGAGCCGATCCGTGGAACCGGCACGCGGGCCGGTTCCACGGTCTGGGCATCACGATGTGGAAGGACGAAGGCCTTCATCGTGTTGATGTCCTGCATGTTCGACTCCTGTTTCTCCTCGTTCTCAGTCTTGGTGACCCGAGGATGGTGGTGTTGTGGGCGATGTCCCCGGCTGGGTCGCGCCGTCGCCCTCCAGGGTTCCGTCCTCGTCCTGACTCCTGTCGGGCACCGGGGTCTTGGGCGAGGGGTTCATGGCCACCGTGGTGCGCAACGGGGCGCCGCGCACGATGGCGATGGCGATGACAGAGACGGCGGCGATCATGGCGGCGATCATGAAGATCGGGCCGAACGCATCGGCGTAGGCATTGTGGAACACTTCCTGAACCGGTGCGGGCAACCCGCTGATATCCAGTTCGGTGTCCCCGCCTCCTGCTGACATGGCGCCGGCGGGAATGCCTAGCTTTTCGAGGCCTTCGGAGATGTTGGTGCTGACGCGGCTCGTCAACACGGCGCCAAGGATGGAGACGCCGATGGCCCCGCCCAAGGAGCGGAAGAAGGCGATGGCCGCTGAGGCCGCACCGACCTCGGTGACGTCGACCGTGTTCTGCACGGCCAGCACGACGTTCTGGACCAGAGTGCCGATGCCCAGACCCATGAGGGCCATGAAGATCGCGACGTAGAGGTAGGAGGTGTCGTGGTTGATGGTGCCCAAACCGACGAGGCCGATGAGCATGATGACGCTGCCGATCATCATCACCGGCTTCCACCGTCCGATCCGCGTGACGATGAGTCCGCCGATCATGGCTGAGAGCGTCTGGCCGAGGATCATCGGAATGGTCATCAGGCCAGCAGCTGTGGGCGTGCGCCCGTCACCGAGCTGGAAGTACTGGGTCAGGAACACGCCGGAACCGAACATGCCGACACCGGCACCGACGCTGGCGACGATCATCCACGCAGCAGTGGGGTTGCGCAGCACCCGGATGGGGATTATCGGCTCGGGGGCCCGCAACTCGACGATCACCGCCAAGACGGCGGCGATGAGGAAGGCGGCCAAGAAGACGCCGGACTCCCAGGAGATCCAGTCATACTCGCTCCCGGCGAAGGTCACCCAGAGCATCGGAATGGCGGCCGATACGGAGACCAGGATGGCGCCGAGGTAGTCGATGCTGAGGTTGGCACGCTTGATGGTCGGCAGATGGAGCTTGAGTTGAAGCAGGATCAACGCGACGACGGCCAAGGGGACGCTGACGAAGAAGGTCCAGCGCCAGTTCAGGGAATCGGTGATGACCCCACCGATCAGCGGCCCGGACACCGTGGCCACGGCCATGACGGCACCCATGTAGCCGGCGTAGCGTCCACGTTCACGAGGGGCAATGATGGAGGCCATGATCGACTGCACCAGCGCCATGAGCCCGCCCATGGCCACGCCCTGGACCGCGCGAGCGGTCATCATCAAGGTGATGGTCGTGGAGAGTCCGGCGGCGATGGAGCCTGCCACGAACATGATGATCGCGATCTGCGCCAGGGTCTTTTTGTTGAAGAGGTCCGAGAGTTTGCCCCAGATCGGGGTGGCGATTGTCATCGCCAGCAGGCTGGCGGTGATGACCCAGGTGTACTGACGCTGGGTGCCGTCCAAATCGGCCATGATGGTGGGCAGTGCTGTGGACACGATGGTGGTGGAGATCATCGCGGTGAAAAGTGCGGCGAGCAGACCGGTCATCACCTGGAGGATTTCGCGATGCGAATACTCCCGTGGTTCTTCGGTGTTGATTGCTGCGGTGGTGGAGGTGGAGGACGTCATCCCATCAACTCGCTTCCGGTGTCGGAGGTGGTTAGCTTGTCGGCCCCGTGGGGTCCATGAAGTTCGGGGTCCCTGGTGATTTCTTCCAGGTGCAGGTTCAGGCGTTGCAGGAGGTTGATGGCCTGTTCGGCGTCCTCCGTGGACCAGTCGGTCAGGGAGGCGGCGAACCGGCGTACGGCGTGCGTTTCACTGTCGGTGAGCTTCGTTCGCCCGTGGTCGGTGATGGAGATGAGCTGGGCCCGGGCGTCCTCGGGATCGGGGCGGCGCCCGACCAGTCCGTCGGCTTCCAGACAGTCCACGGCCCGCGAGGCCACGGGTGCCGAGACGAAAAGCTGGGACGCCAGCTCACCCAAACGGGCGTCACGGTGGCGCAGATGCTGCAGGAATCCGAACCTGGTCCCCGTGAAGCTCTGGTCCTTATTGCGTTGGCCGGCCAGGCGGAAAGTCCGACTGGTCTGCACCATTTCCGAGAGGATCTTGCCGGCTTCTTGGTCATTGATCACTATTGGCTCCTTGCGTTGCTACCGGACCACGATAACTTACTTGTTTAGGGTAAGCAAACAAGTTG
>JAKDMV010000116.1 GCA_030452125.1 Micrococcaceae bacterium | reverse complement strand
CTTGGGCGCTTCGGCCTTCGGGGCTTCCTGCTTCGGTGCTTCTTCCTTGGGCGCTTCGGCCTTCGGGGCCTCCTGGGCCGGAGCCGACCCGGAACCAATGACGGCCAGCACGGATCCGACCTCGGCGGTGTCGTCTTCGTTCACCTTGATCTCCAGCAGGGTGCCGGCGACGGGTGAAGGAATCTCGGTGTCGACCTTGTCGGTGGAGACCTCGAGCAGCGGCTCGTCGACCTCGACCTCGTCGCCGACCTGCTTGAGCCAGCGGGTGACGGTGCCTTCGGTGACGCTTTCGCCGAGGGCGGGAAGCGTGACATCGGCCCGTTCGCCGGAATCATCGGAAGCAGCGGGGGCCTCGCTGGAGGAGGACTCCTCGGCTGCGGGAGCGGACTCCTGGGCGGGGGCCTCTTCTGCCGGGGCTTCCTCGCCGGCCGGTGCCTCTTCGGAGGATCCGGATCCGGATCCGTCGCCGATGCGCACCAGCGGGGCGCCGACATCGGCCGTCTCGTCCTCGGGGACGAGGATTTCTTCGATCACACCGGAGATCGGCGAGGGGACCTCGGTATCGACCTTGTCGGTGGAGACCTCCAGTAGTGGCTCGTCGACCTCGACGCTATCGCCGACCTGCTTGAGCCAGCGCGTCACAGTGCCTTCGGTGACACTCTCACCGAGTGCGGGCAAGTTCACGGTTTCAGACATGGTGTCCCCGTTCTCCTAAAGCTATATCTCTTGACTTGGACGGCCGGCAACGAGGGCGAAGCGGCCGGTGTTCGGCTTGCGTCGAGCTTAGTGCACGGTGGGCCGACCCGCGTAAGATCGGCCCACCGTGCACGTCATACCCGTGCTTAACCGTGAAGTGGCTTCCCGGCCATGGCCAGGGCGGTCTCGCCCATGGCCTCGTTCTGGGTCGGGTGTGCGTGGACCAGCTGGGCCACGTCCTCGGGGTAGGCCTCCCAGTTCACGATCAGCTGCGCTTCGCCGACCTGCTCGCCGATCCGGCTGCCGATGCCGTGCACACCGACGATCGGGCCGTCCTTGACGCGCACCATCTTGATGATGCCCGCGGTCCCCAGGATGGAGGACTTGCCGTTGCCGGCGAGGTTGTATTCCTGGATCTCGACCTGGTCGTCGCCGTACTTTTCCTTGGCCTTGGGCTCGGTGTAGCCCACGGACGCAATTTCCGGTTCGCAGTAGGTCACCTTCGGGATGTTGATGTCCTCGACGATGACCGGGTTCTTGCCGGCGATCTCCTCGGCCACGAAGATCCCGTGCTGGTAGCCGCGGTGGGCCAGCTGCAGACCGGGAACGATGTCGCCGATGGCGTAGATGTTGCCGACACCGGTGTGCTGGCGTTCGTCGGTGATGACGAAGCCGCGATCCATGGTCAGGCCCTGCTCCTCGAAGCCGAGGCCCTCGGTGACCGGGCCACGGCCCACGGCCACCAGGACGATGTCCGCCTCGAGGTCGGTGCCGTCGGCCAGTGCGACCTTGACCCCGTCGTCGTTCTGCTCGACCTTCTCGAAGAAGACGCCGGTCTTGGACTTGATGCCGCGCTTCTTGAAGGCACGCTCCAGGCCCTTGACGATCGAGGGATCCTCGTTCGGGACCAGCGACGGCAGGCCCTCCACGATGGTGACGTCGACGCCGAAGGACTTCCAGACGGAAGCGAACTCCACGCCGATGACGCCGCCGCCGAGGACGATGGCGCTCTGGGGCAGGGTTTCCATGGCGAGCGCTTCGGTGCTGGTGAGCACTCGGCCGCCGATCTCCAGCCCCATGGTCTTGGTGGTGGAGCCGGTGGCCAGGATGATGTTCTTGCCCTTGTAGGCGACCCCGTCCACATCGATGGTGTCCTGGGACACCAGGCGGCCGTTGCCCTCGATGACGTTGACCTTCTTCATCTTCAGCAGGCCGGCCAGTCCCTTGTACTTGCCGGCGACGATGCCGTCCTTGTACTGGCGGACCGCGCCCATGTCGATGGAATCCAACGTGGTGTTGATGCCGTACTTGGCGCCTTCGCGGGCGTTGTCGGCCAGTTCGGCCGAGTGCAGGTACGCCTTGGTCGGGATGCACCCGGTGTGCAGGCACGTGCCACCGAGCTTTGCCTTTTCCACCAGGCCGACGGTGAAGCCGAGCTGGATGGCGCGCAATGCGGCCGAGTAGCCGGCGCTGCCGCCACCAAGGATGAGTACATCGAATTCTTGCGTTGTTGCCGATTCGGCCACGTTGACGCTCCCTCGCGAGTGAGATCATGCCCCACGGTGTGGGGGCTCGTTCCATGTGTTCTGCCTGTCCGACCTCGGGGCCGGAGAGGCACTGCCTACTATTCTTTCAGGGTTCACCTTAGCGCGGACCATGGCCGATCATCCACAAACCGTGACCGGCCGATCGTGGGTGGGTGACCGGTCTCATGGACCGCCGCTTCGGAAACTACCGTGCTGCCAGTGCCTCCGCGTAGGTGACCAGGGTGCGCAGACCGGATCCGGTCCCGTTCTTGGGGACGTAACCATAGGGGGCGACGTCGTTATATGAGGGGCCGGCGATGTCGATATGTGCCCAGGGGATCTTCCGGCCATCGACCTCACCGACGAACTCCTGCAGGAACGCGGCGGCGGTCATCATCCCGCCGTTGCGTTCACCGGCATTGGCCAGATCGGCGACGGTCGAATCCAGGGAGGCCCGGAGCTCTTCGGGCATGGGCATGCCCCAGGCGGATTCCCCGGAGGTCCCTGCGGCACTGACCAGTGCATCGCGGACACCGCTGTCACCCATGATGCCGCTGGTGCGGCGACCCAACGAGATCAACTGTGCGCCGGTGAGCGTGGCGATGTCGATGATGACGTCGGGCTTTTCGGCGCTGGCAGCCACCAGTCCGTCGGCCATCACCAGGCGACCTTCGGCGTCCGTGTTCAGGTTCTCCACGGTCTTGCCGCCGAACATGGTGAAGACGTCGCCGGGACGGGCGGCGTGGCCGCCGGGCATGTTCTCCGCCAGGCAGAGCCAGGCGGTCGCGCGCAACGGCAGTTGGAGCTCGGCGATGGCGAGCATGCTTCCCAGCACGGTGGCTGCCCCGGCCATATCCGACTTCATGAAGTGCATGTTCGCTGCCGGCTTCAACGAGATGCCGCCGGTGTCGAAGGTGATTCCCTTGCCGACGAAGGCGAGGTGGCGGCGGGCCTTGGCCGGGGAGTACTCCAGCTTGACCAGGCGCGGCTGGCGCGAAGAGCCCTTGCCGACGCCCATGATCCCGCCGTACCCGTCCTTTTCCAGGCGCTTCTCGTCGTAGACGGTGACCTTGATCGGCAGCGACTTCACGGCGCTGCGCGCCTCCGTCGCGAAGGATTCGGGGAAGAGGTCGCTGGGGGAGGTGTTGACCAGATCGCGCACGCCGCGCACGGAGCGACCGACGATGGCGGCCCGGCGCAATGCGGCCGGCAGGGTCTTATCGGCCGACGCAGCGGTGGCGATGATGCCCTCGGTCAATGGCGTCTTCTCCGGAGCCTTGGAGAGGTGGTTGGAGAAGGCGTAGGCACCCAGGGCGACACCTTCGGCGACGGCCGTGGCCGATTCGACGGTGGGGGTCGGTAGGGCGAAGACCACCTTGGCGTGGCCCTTGAGCTGGCGGGCGGCCGCACCGGCGGCGCGACGCAGCGCCTCCGGTTCGGGGGTCTCGCCTTCGACGGTCCCGACGCCGGTCAGGACCAGGACTTCGGCCTTCAGCGAACCGGTGGCCGGGAGCCGGAGGACTTCATCGGCCGCTCCGGTGGCGCCCAGGGCGGGCAGTGAGTCCTGGAGGGCGGAGGCCTCTGCCTTCGGCAGGGGTGCGTCGAGCAGCCGGGGGCCGTCCTTGCCCTGGGCGATGGCGATGACGACGGCGTTGGCCGCCACCCGCCGCACGTCGGGGGAAACGGCGGTCAGCTTCAATTCGCTGGCGTTGATCACGGGTCGGGATCCTTAATGCAGCCGCCCACCAGGGCTGCGGTTGGTATGTGAAGTAGATGTTGCGTTCCCCTTGATCGTATCGCTGCCCGATGGTGCCGGGGTCCACCGGCGTCGTGATGGGCCGACCTGGTGGGTCCAACCGATAGAATGGTGCCCGGGCCGGGAAGGAATCCGAGGCCCCGTGTGTTGAACCGGAAGGTGCATGCTCGAGTCCCTGGAAGGAGACACCATGCTTGATCCCTTGTCCCTCGTCAGGTACGACGACGAGGTCGTCGATGACGTGCGTCTCCAAGGACTGGGCATGCTGGTCTCCCTCGCGGGCCATGCCGACGCAGGGCAGGTCAGTCAACAAATCCGTCGGGAACTGCTGGGTAAGCTCGATTCCGAGCTCATCGCCTCCTTCGATGCCGACCAATTGGTCAACTACCGCGAACGACGCCCGCAGATCTCCCTGGCCGCCGACCATTTCACCGACTATGCGGCGCCCGTGATCGAACTGCACCGGCTCACGGATGGGCTGGGCACCGACTTCCTCTTCCTGACCGGATCGGAACCGGATTTCCAATGGGAGCGGTTCGCCGCCGCCGTCGTGTTGCTGGCCCGTGGCCTGAATGTCTCGTTGGCTGCCGGGATCGGCGCGGCGCCCCTGCCCGTACCGCACACCCGGCGCATCGGAGTCACGGTGCACGGGAACCGCCCCGATTTCGGGCAAGGCATCTCGACGTGGAACCCCTCCGCCCAGATTCCCGCGGCGGCAGCCCATCTGGTGGAAATGCGCCTGGACGCGGATGGCCGCGACGTCGTGGGGTACGACCTGCACATTCCGCATTACCTGGCCGATTCGGAATACCCCCAGGCAGCAGTGGCTGCGCTGGAATTCCTGGGGGCCGCCCTGGGGCTGGGATTGCCCTCGGACGATCTGCGCGAAGCGGCGCGGAAGGTCGAAGGACAGATCGCCGAGCAGGTCGCCGACGCCCCGGACGTCCAGCGGATGGTCGCCAATTTCGAGAAGCGTTTTGACGCCCATGAGCCCGAGGCCGAACGGCGTTCGCTGCTCCTGACGGCCGACGAGGCCGTTCCCGATGGCGAAGACCTGGGGACGGCGGCGGAAGCCTTCCTCTCCTCGGAAGCAGCCAAGGGCGACCCCGACGAAAGCGGTCAGTGACCGCCCTCAGGGTCAGGGCCGCCTCCGGGCCCGCCTGGTGGGTCTGGGGGATCGGTGTCTTCGCCTACATGGTTGCCGTCACCCAACGGACCAGCTTCGGTGTCGCCGGGCTGGAAGCAACGACCCGGTTCGATGCCAGTGCCTCGATCCTGGGGATGTTCAGTGTCGTCCAGCTCGTGGTCTATGCCGGTTTGCAGATCCCGGTGGGCATGCTGATCGACAAGTTCGGTTCACGGCGGCTCATCATCTTCGGTGCCGTCCTGATGGGCGTGGGACAGATGTTGCTGGCCCTGGCCACCTCCGTTCCCGCAGGATTGGTCGGGCGCTTCTTCGTGGGCGCCGGCGATGCGATGACCTTCGTATCGGTCATCCGCCTCATCTCGGCCTGGTTTCCGGGCTATCGCGTCCCGATGCTCACCCAGTTCACCGGCATGGTCGGCCAGTTGGGGCAACTGCTCAGCCTGGTGCCCTTCGTGGCCCTGCTGCATTGGGCCGGATGGACGACCTCGTTCCTCTCACTGGCCGCGCTGTGCGTCCTGGCTTTCGTCCTCTCCCTGGCCGTCGTGCGGGACCAGCCGGCCGGAAGCGCGCCGCTGCCCCCCGGACCCGCTCCGAAATCCTTGGCCGTCCTGGGGGAGGCCTGGCGCCAGCCGGGGACACGGTTGGGGTTCTGGACGCACTTCGGCCTGCAATTCACCTCCAACGTCTTCCTGCTCGCCTGGGGGTACCCCTTTCTGGTCTCCGGTCAGGGCCTGGAGCCGGCCGCGGCGTCGGGACTGATGACGATCTTCGTCCTGGTCTCGCTGGTTTTCGGGCCGTTGTTCGGGGCCATCGTGGCGCGGCATCCCCTGCGGCGGTCGACGTTGGCGTTGGGGATCATCATCCTGATCTCGGCTGCGTGGGCCACCGTCCTGCTCTGGCCCGGACCGGCACCGCTGAGCCTGCTGGTCGTGTTGTTGACCCTGCTGGCGATCGGTGGACCGGGATCGATGATCGGCTTTGATTTCGCCCGGACCTTCAACACCCCTCAGAGCATCGGAACCGCCACGGGCATCGTCAATGTCGGCGGATTCACCGCGGCGCTGATCAGCGTGTATTTCATCGGGCTCATCCTCGACCTGCAGTTCGCGGCCGCGGGCGGCCGGGGGGATCTCTACAACCTCGATGCCTTCCGTTGGGCGATGGCGTTCCAATTCATCCCCCTGGCGGCGGGCGCCATCGGCATCCTCGTCACCCGCCGCAAGGCCCGGGACGATTTGGCCCATCACGGGGTGGTGGTCGTCCCCCTCCGGCAGGCCTTCTCGGAACGGCGGTGGCGCCGCGGCCGGCGGCCCCGCATCTGAACGGCAGCTGCCACGGACCCCTCACCGGGAGCTGCCCGGCGCCGTCGGGGCCGGTTGCTCCACAAGTCAACGGCCCAGCCTCGGACGCCACGCACGGCAGGGGACACGGTGGGGTTATGAACAGCTCACCGGGACAACTCTCCGTCAGTGACGCCGAAGGCGTCATCTCGCTCGTACCCCATCTGCTCGGATTCCATCCGCGCGAAAGCCTGGTGGTGCTGATCATGCGGGATAAAGCCTTGGAAGCCACGCTGCGGGTGGACCTCCCGGCCCCGGGCCCCGGCATGATGGCGGCGCGGGCATTCACCCGGCAGCTGGCCGACTATCTGCGGGCGGCCCCCGAGGCGGATGGCGCCTGCCTGGTGGTGTATTCGGAACTGGCCCATGCGGACGGAAAGATGCTCCCGTACCGGGATTTCACCGATGTGGTGGCCACGCAGCTTCAGCGCCGCGGATACCGGATCCCTGATGCCTGGCTGGTCGGCTGCGGACGCTGGTGGTCCTACTTCTGCGCGGAACCGGACTGCTGTCCTACGTCGGGGCGGCCGATCGAATCCGTCCTGCTTTCGGAGACACATCTGGACATGGTCCTGCGGGGGAGCAGCCCCGTGTCCCAACCGTGGGACGGGACGGGGACAGCTTCGTGGCCCGGGCTGGAGGCGGTGCGTGAGGTGGTTGAAGAACACCGCAGTGCCGGCGGCGGGTGGCGGGAATCCCTGCGCGGCCTTGAACGATGGTGTGCGGCCCTGGACCAGGAGCCCCGGGGGCTGGTGGCCGAATTGAAGTCGAACCCCTCGGACACCGGGGCACTGTTGGCATCCCTGGGGACCGATCTGGTGCGGGACGCACTGCCGTTCGCCGCCGGAAGTTCGGGAACCGCGGCGCGGAACGCCCTGGTGGGCAGGCTGCGCAACGCCCGGGCCAACGTCGAGTTGCGTGAACTGGGTGAATTCATGTTGGGCAACTCGGACCAGGCGCCCCACTGGGAGGGCCTGGAGCACCTATGGGAGGTGGGCCGGGGAATACTACC
>JAKDMV010000021.1 GCA_030452125.1 Micrococcaceae bacterium | reverse complement strand
TTTTAATGATACTGCGACCACCGATATCTACACATGTATTTTGGTGGGCTGCGTCTTTTGTTTATAAGTTAAAGTAATGAGGCTCGCTAACTGGAGGGGGTGGGTGCGCCGAACAATGCTTGTGCACCATACACGAGAATTGCATTATGCACACCTATTGCACAATACATATTGTTGTATAGTGGATTGCTGCCGAAGACAACCAGAGGGAGAAGGATGACGGAAGACGCTGATGCACTGCGGGAGATGCAATATGAACTCATGCTGTTCTTCCGGCACCAGTTGCGCCCGCATCACCAGGGTGGCCCTGCCCTCGAACGTTCCGCCTACGTCCTGCTCAACCGGCTGGAGCACTGTGATCCCATGACGCTCAAGGAGCTCTCGCGGGCCCTGCGCCTGGATGCCTCCACGATCCACCGCCAGGTAGGTGCGTTGATCCGCCACGACCACGTGGCCTACGTCCCCGGGGTCGCGGGGGAGGTGGCCCGGCGCATCGCCCCGACCGGGGCGGGGATCGAGGCGCTGCTGGAAACGCGCAGGTCCTATGAACAGGGGTTGCGCGAAGTCGTGGCCGACTGGCCGCTGGAGAAGCAGCGTGCCTTCTCGGGGATGCTGCGCGATTTCAACCAGAACGTCGAACGCATCGAGGAGTCCCCCTGGCCCCGGCGGTGAGCAGCCGGCAGGCGCGCAGGGCTCCGGTCAGCGGACCGTCAGCATCGCGATCATGATGGCGATGTAGTGGCAGGTGAACCCGCCGACCGTGAAGGCGTGGAAGAGCTCGTGGAAACCGAACCATTCGATGTGGATGTTCGGGCGTTTGAGGGCGTAGAAGACGGCGCCGGCGATATAGAGCGCGCCACCGACGCACAGCAGGACCGCTGCCGGGATGCTGGCGGCAAAGAAGTCGCCGATGTAGATCATGCAGGCCAGCCCCAGGGCGATGTAGACCGGGGTGTATAGCCACCGGGGGGCGTCGGTCCAGAACAGGCGGAAGGCCACACCGAGGATCGCTCCGATCCAGACGAGCCACAGCAGGAAGGTGGCTTTGGCCTCCGGCAGCAGGGCCCAGGCCATGGGGGTGTAGGAGCCGGCGATGACCAGCATGATGTTGGTGTGGTCCAGCCGCTTGAGGACCCGCTTGACCTTGGGGGACCAGTTTCCGCGGTGGTAGACGGCGGAGACGCTGAACAGCAGTAGTCCCGTCACGGCATAGACCGCGGCGGAGGCCTTGCCCCAGGGGCCCGGGGCCAGCACGACCAGGACGATGCCGGCCGCCAGCGCCAACGGTGCGGTGACCGCATGGATCCACCCCCGCAAATATGGTTTGATCTCTTCCAGCGGGGACGTGCTCGGGCTTGACGGCGACATGTTCCGATACTACCGGAGAGTAACAAGGGTGGTCCCCGAGGAAGCCGGTATCTGCAGGCGTGCCGGACAACACGGGGGCGGCCCAGCCGGTAGCCTAGAGGCGCGGCAACCATGCAGCGTTGATCCGTGCTGGCCGAACGACTGGAAGGGAACGACGTGCGGTTGCCCGAAGTCCTTTACCGTCTCTACGGCAAAGTGCTCAAGAAGGATATCCCCGCCGAGAAGCTGCCCGGCCATATCGGGATGGTCGTGGACGGGAACCGGCGCTGGGCCAAGCTCGCCGGGGCACCGACCGTGCATGGCCACCAGGCCGGCGCCGACAACATCGTTGAGTTCCTGGGCTGGTGCCGGGAACTGAACATCCCCACCGTCACCCTCTACATGCTCTCCACCGACAACATGAGCCGATCCAATGCCGAGCTGGATGACCTGATGGGCATCATCGCCAACATGCTGGACCGGCTCGCCGAGCAACGGGACCTGTGTGTGCAACCCATGGGCGCCTACGACTCACTTCCCGACTACCTCTCGGACAAGCTCCATGCCCTGGGCGAATCCTCACGGAATGCCTCGGGCCTGCACGTGAACATCGCCATCGGCTACGGGGGTCGTGCCGAGATCGTGGACGCGGTCAAGGAATTGTTGTCCGACGCCGATGCCGCCGGCACCTCGTTGGCCGAGGTGGCCCGGGGGCTGGAGGTCGAGCACATCTCCCGCTACCTGTACACCCGGGGCCAGCCCGACCCGGATCTGGTCATCCGCACCTCCGGGGAACAACGCCTCTCGGGTTTCCTGACCTGGCAGAGCGCCTATAGCGAGTTCTATTTCTGCGAGGCGCTATGGCCCGATTTCCGCAAGGTCGACTTCCTGCGCGCGCTGCGCGACTTCACCGACCGCCAGCGTCGCTTCGGGAGCTGAGCCGTTCACCCCGGGGCCATCGGCCATTCGCCCGTCGGACGGCGTGTCTTGGGCCACGGGACACGTCGGCGGGCTAGCTTGAAGGCATCGGCAGGCACGCCCGCCGGCCGAAACGGAAAGGCCACCGCACGTTGAGACTCACTGTCAACGACGGGAGGCCGGACCCGGCCTCGGGGCTGGACCGGACCACCCGCAGAACGGTTACCTAGGGGCGCAACGCCCCTGTTGGGAGTCATCGTGGCAGTCGAAATCCAGTCCAGCAACGTCGCAGCGGACGAGACCGGCAGGACGGGCCAGGCTCCCGCCTCCGGCACCGCCCGCACCACCCCCGCAACCGACCCGGCGACGGGCGCCCGGCAAAGCGTGGGGGAGAAGTCCTATGTCCTGGACACCTCGGTCCTGATTGCCGACCCGCGGGCGATCCTGCGCTTTGCCGAACACGAGGTGATCGTCCCCATCGTGGTGATCAGCGAGCTGGAGAAGAAGCGCCACGACCCGGAGCTGGGCTTCTTCGCCCGCAAGGCCCTGCGGCTGCTGGACGAGCTCCGGATCGAACGCGGAGGCCTGAACCGGCCGATGCCCATCGGGGACGAGGGTGGATCCTTGCGAATCGAGCTGAACCACGTGTCCACCGAGGTCCTTCCGGTGGGCTTCCGGGCAGCGGACAATGATTCACGCATCCTGGCCGTGGCCAAGAACTTCTTCGATGAGGGCCGTGATGTCACGGTGGTGTCGAAGGATCTTCCGATGCGGGTCAAGGCCTCGGCCATGGGCCTGCAGGCCGATGAGTACCGCAATGGGCTCGTGGTCGATTCGGGCTGGACCGGGACCGCCGAACTGGATGTGGCCGATGCCGATGTCGAGGATCTGTACAACCACGAACCGGTCCTGATCGCCGAGACGGCCGAGATGCCGGCGAACACCGGTCTGGTGCTGCTCTCCAATCGCGGCTCGGCCCTGGGCCGGGTCGGCGAGGACGGTCTCGTCCGCCTCGTGAAGGGCGACCGCGATGTCTTCGGCCTGCATGGACGCTCGGCTGAACAACGACTGGCGATCGAGCTGCTGATGGACCGTGAGGTCGGCATCGTCTCCCTGGGGGGACGGGCCGGAACCGGCAAATCAGCCCTCGCCCTCTGTGCGGGGCTCGAAGCGGTCATGGAACGGGGCGACCATAAGAAGGTCGTGGTCTTCCGGCCCCTCTATGCGGTCGGAGGCCAGGAACTCGGCTACCTGCCCGGGGCGGAAGACGAGAAGATGAATCCCTGGGGCCAGGCGGTCTTCGACACCCTGGGGGCGCTGGTTTCCAGGAACGTCATGGAGGAGATCGTCGACCGCGGGCTCCTGGAGGTCCTGCCGCTGACCCATATCCGGGGCAGGTCCCTGCATGATTCGTTCGTCATCGTCGACGAGGCGCAGTCCTTGGAAAAGAACGTCCTGCTCACGGTGATGAGCCGGATCGGACAGAACTCAAAGATCGTCCTGACCCACGATGTGGCCCAGCGCGATAATCTCAGGGTCGGCCGGCACGACGGCGTGGCCGCGGTGGTCGAAACACTCAAGGGCCATCCGCTGTTCGGGCACATCACGCTGACCCGGTCCGAACGTTCGGCCATCGCGGCCCTGGTCACCGACATGCTCGAGTAACCGGGCCCGGGCCGGCGACCCGGGGTCCGCTCCAGGCGGGGGCCGATGGCTCAACCGGCCCGCCGTCCGCGGATGATCCAGGGGATGTGGTCCCGCACGTCGGTCAGATGCATCGAATGTTCCACGAACAGGTCATCGAGCATGTATTCGTTCACTGCGTGGATGTGGATGTCGTGCCCGTTGCCCTGCACCGGGCCGTCGAGGGCCTCCGAGTACACGCAGACCGCTGTCTGGAGGTCGATCCGCAGCCGGGTCCTCCCCGCCTCCAGCAGCGGGAACCCGGCTGTGTCCGGGGTGTAGGTGACATTGGGTGAGACCACGGCTTCCAGGGCCGGGCGTCCCGCATGCCGGGTTTCGGCCAGCTCGTGGATCTCCACGACGTTGGACAGCGGGAATTCCAGCGGAACCGGTGCGCTGCCCGCCAGCTCCACGGGATCAAGCATGGCGGCCCAGCGGGCATCCCCGAAGACCGGGTCACCGTAGTCCGCCTCCGGACGCCGGGCAATCAGCCCGTCGTCGTCGTAGATCGGTGTCACCAGCCGCGGTGGCAACAACCAGGAGTTGCGGTTGCCCTGGACGTAGAAGGCATCACGGGAAGCGTGGATCGAGGTGGTGCTGAACAGCAGTTCGGAGGATTCGTCCTCGACCCGCAGTGCATCCGGACGGCGTAACCAGGCCCGGATCCGGGGAATGGCCTCGGGGACCTTCTCCTGCTCACGTTCGACATCGGCCGGCGCCGACAGGGCGTCCAGGGGCGTGTGGTCCTCCTGCAGCTTCACCGGGGCGGCCGTAGTGGCGGTGGGGTCTGCGGTGAACCATTCAACGTCGAAGCGCAGGGTCTTCCACCGCCAGGGTGAAGACCTGCAGAGCCGGCGGAAGGCCGCGGCATCCTCACGGGAGACCGCCGAGGGGCCCGGCGGCGTCGGGGTGGTCGGAGGAATAGTCATATCCACAGTCTAGACAGGCGGGTCCCATCCCCGCCCGGGGCTGCGCTAGCGTGGGTCCATGATCGAAGCGATTCAGGAACTGCGTGAGACGGCTCCGGCGGCCTTCGTCCCCTTGGTCCTGGCGCTGCTGCTCTTCATCATCAACGGGGCACGGCTGGCCTGGATCGATGCCAGGACGCATCTGTTGCCCAATCGGATCATCCTGCCGTGGTACCTCTTCGCGCTGGTCCTGCTGGGAGCGGCGCTGGGGCTGGCCGGTGACTGGGCCGGGCTGCTGCGAACCGTCCTGGGCGGTGCCATCCTGTTCAGCTTCTATCTTCTGCTGCATCTGATCCAGCCGCGGGGCATGGGGTTGGGGGACGTGAAGCTCGCGGGGATCATGGGGTTGTATCTGGGCTATGTGAGCTGGACGCACCTGCTGCTGGGGACCGTGGCGGCCTTCCTGCTCGGGGCGCTGGCCTCGCTGGTGTTCATCATGGTGCGCCGGGCCCGCCTCAAGACCTCCTTGGCGTTCGGGCCCTACCTGGTGATCGGTACGGCGGCAGCCCTGTTCGTGGCAGGCTAGGGAACATGCCGACCCCCGAATTCATCCTGTCCCTGCGCGAGAAAATCGGCCATGACCCCCTCTGGCTCCCCGGGGTGAAAGCCGTGGTGCATCGTCACGACGGTGCACTGCTTCTGGTCAAACGAGCCGATAACGGCCGGTGGACCCTCCCCGCGGGGATCATGGAACCCGGGGAGGAACCGGCGGCCACCGCCGTGAGGGAGGTCCTGGAGGAGACCGGAGTCGAAGTCCGGGTCGAGCGGCTGGCCGGCATCGGCACCACCGACCCAGTGACTTATCCGAACGGCGACCAGGCCCAATACCTCGACGTGGTGTTCGCCTGCCACTATCTTTCCGGCCAAGCCCGGGTGAATGACGACGAGAACACCGAGGTCGCCTGGTTCCATGACGCAGACCGCCCGGTCCTGCCGCCCAAACACCAACGGGCCGTGGACTGGGCGCGGGACCAGGACCGGGCCGCCTGCTTCCTGGGGTGATTTCCCGCAGGAGGCCGACGGCAACGCGGCCGCTGCCTAGATCTTCAGCTTCCGGGCGAAGGCCCCCTGCCGGCGGCGACCATAGGCAACCATCAGTGGTGCCAGTCGCACGGCGAGACCGGGCCAGGCATCGAAGACGCGGACCTGGCCTCCACGCCACCGCGGCCAGGCCGTCACTGGCCGTGGTTTGTCGATGACCCGCAGGACCAGATCAGCGACTTCACCCGGGTCGAGCAGCTTGCCGGTGAAGGACAGCGCGGCACCGGGATCATCGAGCTTGTCATGGAGCATCGGGGTCCACATCCCGTCCGGACAGACGCAACTGATCTCCACGCCCTTGACCCCGGCGGCCCGCAGATCGGCCAGTGCCGACACGCTGAACCCCAGGACCGCGTGCTTCGAGGCGGCGTAGATCCCCTCACCGGGTACCCCGACCAGACCGGCCAGTGATGCCACGTTCACGACCTGGCCGGCATCGGCCGGACGCATGATCTTCAGGGCGGCCAAGGTGCCGTTGATGGTCCCGGCGGCGTTGACCTCCAGGACCAGACGTCGTTGCCGTTCGTCCTGCTCCCAGACGGGCCCGGTGAACAAGGCCCCCGCGTTATTGACCCAGAGGGCCAACGAACCCGACCGTGCCCGGGTGGCCTCGGCGGCCTCGGAACACGCGTCGGCGTCGCGGACGTCCAGGGAGGAAGCGAAGGCCAGCCGTTCCACCGGCCGCGGAAATTCCGCATTGATCTCCGCGGTCACGGCTTCGGCCCGCCGACGATCGACGTCGGTGATCTGGAGGGTGAAACCCGCCCGGGCCAGCCGCAGGGCGATCTGCCGGCCCAACCCGCCACCGGCGCCGGTGATGACTGCCCCACCCCGAGCGGCCGGGAGGATGCCGGGGGAGGGGCGGTGCCCTGTCAGCCGTCTCATGCGGCAGCCCCCAGGCGATGGCGGGCCTCCGGGGACGATTTGGCGGCTCGGGCGCCGCCTCGGCGGCGTTCTCGCTCGAGGTCCCAGAGGTAGCTGTCGAAATCGACTTCCATGGTGTGCCGGGCGGAGGAGTAGAAGCGACGGGCATTGCGTTGGTGGTCACGTTCCATCTGCGTGCGGATCACCTCTGCCTCCGGCGCCACGTAGCGTCCGGTGAGCATCTCCGAGACCCATACCGATTGGGCTTCGGCCAGGGGCATCACCGCCCCGATGGGTTGGAGTAGGCCGACGAAGAACAGCCCGGGGTGGTCGGGGTGAACGGTACGCTTCCACAACGGAAACTCGTTTCCCGCGGGGCTGACCAGGTCCTCCGCCAGGAAGGGAAACCGCACGCGGTAGCCGGTGGCCCAGATGATCAGATCCGCCGTCGCCGCGGAGCCATCGGTGAACACGACCCGGCCCCCGTCGAGCCGCTCGATGCCCGGCTTCGGCGTCACGGCCCCTGATTTCAGCACCCGGCGGATCTGCTCCGATTGGACGGGGTGGGATTGGCCCGGGGCGTGGGCCGGTTGCGGCAGCCCGAGCCGCCTGGTGCTGCCGGAGAGCATCGAGGCAAGCCGGAGCCTGGCCCGGGTGGCCCACCACGGCAGCCATTTGGGCAGCACCAACTGGTCCGAGGCCCGACCGAGGAAGTACTTGCGCAGCACCCACTGGCCACGGCGTTGGGACAGGATCGCGCTGCGGGCGACCCGCGCGGCCTCGGAGGCGATATCCAGGGCCGAGTTCCCGGCGCCTACAACCACCACGTTCTTGTCCCGAAGCTGTTTCGCCGAACGGTAGTCATGGGCGTGCAACTGCTCGCCATCGAAGCTTCCGGGGTAGGCGGGGTCGGGCCAGCGGGCGTCCCAGTGGTGCCCGTTGGCGACGAGGACGGCGTCGTAGTGGTGCTGCCGTGTGCCCTCGGGGCCGGTGGTCTCGACCCGCCATCCACCGTTTTCAGGTACGACTGCGTCGACGCGGGTGTTGAAGCGGATCTTGTCGCGAAAACCAAAATGGTCGACATAGGCCTCGAAATAGGCGGCCACCTGATCGTGGCGGGCATAGGCGGGATAGTCGGCGGGCATCGGGAAATCCGAGAAGGCCATGCGGGGACAGGAGGTGTTGATCTCCAGGGTCTCGTAGCAAGCGGACTGGCCGTTGGGGTTCTTGAAGACCCAATTCCCGCCGACGACACTGCCCTGTTCGAAGCAATCGACCGGCACTGCGGCCTGATGCAGCGCCTTCACGGCGGCCAGGCCCGAGGACCCGGCCCCGATGACGCAGGTGCGGGGCAGGGAGGGGTTGGCGGGGATCGGTTGCGTAGCGGCCGGTGCGCGATCGCGTTCCTTGACGAAATAAGACATGTGATGATCCTTACATTGGAAATGCAGATTTTCAAGAATTGGATCGAGGATGAAGGCCGTCGCTGTGGCAGAGTGGCTTGCGTGAAGACTGGAGAATCGCCGGTGCAGGAGGACGACGCATCCGAAGCCGGTCGGAAATGGCGTGGTGTGTCCCGCCCGCAGCGGGATGCCGCCCGCCGACATCGGCTCCTGGAAGCCGGGGTGGAACTCTTCGGGACCCAGGGCTATGCCGCAACCACGGTCCAGGGGTTGTGCCGCCAGGCAGGGGTCTCCTCCCGCTCTTTCTACGAGTGTTTTTCCGGGCGCGAGGAAGTGCTCGAAACCATCTACCTTGAAGCGACCCGGGGAATCGAACGGAGGGTGATGGCCCTGGACATCGCCGCCGGCGATACCGCCTATGAGATCATCCGCCGTGGTGTCCAGGCCGGGGTCGGCCCGATGCTCGAAGACGAGCGACTGGGCCTGGTGCTTGAAATCGAAGCCGTGGGCGTTTCACCGGAGTTGGAAACCAGGCGGCGGCAGATGATCGCAGGCATCGCCCGGGCCATGGATGCCATGATGCTCGAACTGATCCGCCGCGGGCTGGTCCCCGAGTCCCCGCCGGGGCTGATCGGGTTGGTGGCTGTCGGCGGGATGACCGAGGCCCTCGTCGCCCATCTGAACACCCCATCCGCGGTCCGGATGCCGGTGCCGGAGTTCGTGGACGAACTGGCGCGGGTGATCACCCGGATGGCCGGCGGGTAACCGACCCATGGTGTTGCCCGCGCTCCGCCACTAGGCTGGCGTCAGGGAAACCGCCATCGAGGCCGGTGGCGCGGATCGAAGGGGATACGCATGGGAACCGAGCAATACCACGAGCCGCCAGCCGAGCTGTCGGCCGAAACACGGACCTTCGCGCGCATGTGCACGAACCTCACCGAGGAAGCCGAAGCCATCGGCTGGTACGAGCAACGGATATCCCTTGAACCCGATCCGGCGGCCCGGGCCATCATGGAGAACTCCCTGGGTGAGGAGTTCAAGCACTTCTGCATGGAACTGGAGTACCTCTTCCGGGCGACCCCGAAATGGGGGCTGATCGCCCGCGGCATCCTCTTCCGGGACGGGGATATCGTCGACAACGGAGAAGCCGCCGAGGAAGCCGCCGACGCCGGGACCGCGGCAACCACCGAACCGCCGGAGCCCACACCCACCGGACCGGTCGATGGATCCCTGGGAATCGGGTCGCTGAAAGGAACTGCATCATGACCACCAACCACTTGCTCCGTGAGCTGGCACCGATCACCGCCGCCGGCTGGAAGCTCCTCGACGATGAGGCGCGGGACCGCCTGACCACCACGTTGGGTGCCCGTAAGCTCGTCGATTTCTCCGGCCCCTTCGGCTGGGATTATTCGGCGACCAATCTCGGGCGCACCGAACGGCTGGCCAGTTCGGATGATGATCCGATGATTTCGCGACGCCGTCGCGTGCTGCCCCTGGCCGAGATGCAGGTGGCCTTCTCCGTCTCCCGCGATGAACTGCTGGACGGTGAACGAGGGGCCGCCGACGTCGACCTGTCCAAGCTCGATACGGCCGCCCTGCAGATGGCCAGTGCCGAGAACCAGGCGGTGTTCCATGGGTGGCGGCAGGCGCAGATCACCGGGATCACCCAAGCCACCTCCCTGCCGAGCGTCCCGAGGGTGGAGGAGTTCTCCGACTATCCGAAGCGGGTGGCCCAGGCCGTGGACCAGCTGTTGGAAGAGGGGATCTCGGGTCCCTTCGGCCTCGCCCTGGGGCCCGGGCACTACACGGCGGTCGTGCAGGCCACCGAACGCGGTGGATACCTGCTCTCCGAGCACCTGCGCAAGATCCTCGATGGGCCGATCGTCTGGGCTCCGGGAGTCAAGGGTGCCGTGGTGATGAGCCTGCGCGGGGGCGACTTCCTTTTCGAATCCGGTCAGGACCTGTCCATCGGATACAGCCACCACGACGCCCATGACGTCCACCTCTACCTGGAACAGAGCTTCAGCTTCCGGGTGGCCACGCCCGAAGCGGCCGTGCATCTGACCTCCAGCGACGAAGCGGCCAAACGCCGCGGCTAGTCCGAGGGGCCGGTCTCCGGGCCCGCGGCCGCCGGGGTGGAGGTGCCGGCGGATTTCCTGGCCGTGCGCAGCTGGGCTTCCAGTTCCAGCGCTTCCTCGCCGGAGACCGCCTCGCCGCGGGCCACCATTCCCGAGGTGTGGGACAACGGAACCTGCTTGAGCAACAGCGCCAGCACGAAGGCGACGAGAAGGAACGGGATCAGGTACCAGAAGACCGGTGCCAGCGAATCCGCGTAGGCGCTCACCACGCCCTCCTGCACGGACTGCGGCAACTTCTCCAGGACCGAGGGATCCAGGGTCGCGGTGGCCTGCCCGGCATCGCTGGGCGAGGCGCCCGCACGAGTGAAGACCGCGGTGAGCTTCTCGGAGAGGTTGTTGGTGAAGATCGCCCCGAAGATCGCCACGCCCAGGGCGGCGCCGACCTCGCGGAAGTAGTTGTTGGTGCTGGTGGCCGTCCCCACCATCTCGGGGGGAACGGCGTTCTGCACCACCAGGACGACGACCTGCATGATCAGGCCCAGACCCGCGCCGAAGACCAGCAGGAAGACGCAGATCAGCCAGAGCGGCGTGTGCGCGGAAAGCGTGGTCATGGCGAGCATGGCAGCAGCCGTGACCAGGGTGCCGGCGATGGGGTAGGGACGGTACTTGCCGGATCTGGTGATCGCGATGCCGGACCAGATCGAGGTCGTCATCAGGCCCGCCATCATCGGCAGCATCAACAAGCCCGAGACGGCCGCCGAGGTCCCGGAGGACATCTGCAGGAACGTGGGAACGAAGGCCAGGGCCGCGAACATGCCCAGACCCAGGGTGAACCCGATGCCGGTAGCCGTGATGAACACCCGGTTGCGGAACAGTGAGAGCGGGATGATCGGATCCGAGGCGCGGAGTTCGGCGACGATGAAGCAGGTGGCCGCAACCAGGAGGCCGGCTCCCCAGAGCCAGGTCGACAGAGCGGACCAGCCGTGCTCGGCACTGCCTCCGAAGTCGGAGAAAAAGATCAGGCAGGTGGTGGCGATGGACAGGAAGGCCACCCCGGCGAGGTCGATGGACTTGGTTGCCTTTTTGTTCGGCAGGGTCAGGGCGAACCAGGCGATCGCGAAGGCGGCGATACCGATGGGGATGTTGATGTAGAAGGCCCACTGCCAGGTGAGGTGGTCCACGAAGTAGCCGCCCAGCAGCGGGCCGGCGACTGCCGAGAGGCCGAAGATCCCTCCCAGGGGGCCCATGTATTTTCCGCGTTCGGAAGCCGGGATGATATCGGCGATGATGGCCTGGGACAGGATCATCAACCCGCCACCGCCCAGGCCCTGCAGGGCGCGGAATCCGACGAAGACCCAGAAGCCACCGGCGAATGCCGCACCCACCGAGGACAGGGTGAACAGGGCGATGGCGATGAGGAAGAGGTGGCGCCGGCCGAGCACATCGCCGAATTTTCCGTAGATCGGCATGACGATCGTGGTCGCCAACAGGTAGGCGGTCGTGATCCATGCCTGGTGTTCAACGCCGCCGAGCTCACCGACGATCGTGGGCATTGCCGTGGAGACGATGGTCTGGTCCAGACTGGCCAGCAACATGCCGGCGATCAGGGCGGAGAAGATGATCCAGATGCGCCGCTGGGTCAGGGCCAGGGGGCTGGAGGCCTGCGGGGGAGCTGTAGTGCTCATCGTGGTTCCTTGGTGGTTCTGGTCCCGGAAGGAGAGGCCCGGGACGGCGGGGAAGAAGGCGGAAGGGGCCCGGGAAACGGGGAGGCCCGGCCAGGGGGCGGGAAGTGCTCAGGCGCCGAAGAGGCGGCGTGCGTGGGAAAAATTCTCCGTGAGGATCCGGGTGAATCGTTCCAGCGCCTCGTCGGTGGTCTCATCCGCGGTGGGGGCCTCGGACGAGGGGGGAACCCCGCTGTGGTCATCCGCGGAACAGGGGCTGGCACGACCGACGAACTGCTGGAAGCTGGTCATGGCCAGGTGTGAGAACAAGGTGGAGGCCAGGGTGGCGAACCGGTCTCCGGGTGGGAGTCCTTGTCGTCTGGCGATCAATTGGGCCAGGGCCCGTTCCCGCTGCATCGCTGAATCGATGGTGCGTTTCATCAGGGCCGGTTCGGAGTGCATCACACGCATGAAGGCGTGCATGTCCGCCGGAGGGACATCCATGGTGGAGTAGGCCTTGAGGAACAGTTCGGCCAGGGCCTCATCCAGGGGGAGGGCCTGGCGGCGCCCGAAGCCGTCGGCCGCGTTCCCCGGACCGGAGTCCACGAAGTCCTGGGCAAAGGGCTCCAGCGGGCTGGCAGGCTTCACCCCGAGGACGGCGTCCTCCTTGGTGGAGAAGTAATTGAAGAAGGTGCGGCGGGAGACCCCGGCGGCCTCGCACAATTCCTCGATCGTGAATCCGTTCAGTCCACGAGCGAGGGTGAAGGTACGGGCGTGGTCGGTCAGTGAGGCATAGGTTTCCACCCGCCGACGTTCCCTGGCCCCCAGGGACTCCCGTGCACTTTCCTGCATATAGTGCAGCTTTGCACTCTTCGCTTCACAGTGCAACTAATGGGAGGGTGTGCTTCGTCACGCACCGGATGGGCGGGGCACCGGAAACGAATGGAGGCCCTACCCCCAGCCGGGGTGGGCCTCCATCGAAGGGGCGGCGCTGGTCCTACTGGCCCGAAGGAGAGGTCATCGTGGTGACGTCCAGGGCGGTATCGAGCTGCTCTTCGGTGACTTCGCCTCGCTCGACGAAGCCCAGGGCGACCGTGGCCTCACGGACGGTCAGTCCTTCGGCAATGGCCTTCTTGGCGATCTTCGAGCCGTTCTCGTAGCCGATGAACTTATTCAACGGGGTGACGATGGACGGGGATGCTTCGGCCAGGAAACGGGCCCGCTCCACGTTGGCCGTGATGCCATCGACCATCTTGTCCGCCATGACGTTCGAGGTGTTGGTCAGCAGCCGAATCGATTCCAACAGGTTCGCTGCCATCACCGGAATCCCGACGTTGAGCTCGAAGGCCCCGTTGGTGGAGGACAAGGAGACCGTGGTGTCGTTGCCGATGACCTGGGCCGCCACCTGGATCGCGGCTTCGCTGATGACCGGGTTGACCTTGCCGGGCATGATCGAGGACCCCGGCTGCAGATCGGGGATCGCGATCTCGCCCAGACCGGTGTTGGGTCCCGATCCCATCCAACGCAGGTCGTTGTTGATCTTCATGATCGAGTAGGCGATGTTGCGCAGCTGTCCGGAGGCTTCGATGAGCCCATCGCGGTTGGCCTGGGCTTCGAAGTGGTTGCGTGCCTCCGTCAGGGGCAGGCCGGTGTCTTCGGCCAGCAGGGCAATGACCCGCTGGGGGAAGCCCGCCGGGGTGTTGATGCCGGTGCCGACGGCGGTTCCGCCCAGCGGGACCTCCGCCACGCGGGGCAGGCTGGCCTCGATCCGCTCGACGCCGTAGCGCATCTGGGCGGCGTAGCCGCCGAATTCCTGGCCCAGCGTGACCGGTGTGGCATCCATGAGGTGGGTGCGGCCGGACTTCACGACGTCGGCGAATTCCTCGGACTTGCGGGACAGGCTCTCGGCGAGGTGGCCCAGTGCCGGGACCAGGTCGTTGAGCAGGGCATCGGTGACGGCGACGTGGACCGAAGTGGGGAAGACGTCATTGGAGGACTGCGACGCGTTGACGTGGTCGTTCGGGTGGACACGTACCTGGCTGCCGGCGGCTTCGAGACCCCGGTTGGCCAGGGCGGCCAGGACCTCGTTGGTGTTCATGTTCGAGGAGGTCCCCGAACCGGTCTGGAAGACGTCGATGGGGAAATGCCCGTCGTAGTCGCCGGACGCCACATGCTCCGCGGCGTCGACGATGGCGCGGGCGATCTCGTCGTCGAGGACGCCAAGCTCCGCGTTGGCCAGGGCCGCCGCACGCTTCACCCGGGCCAAGGCCTGGATATGGCGACGTTCGAGCCGCTTGCCGGAGATCGGGAAGTTCTCCACGGCGCGCTGGGTCTGGGCGCTATAGAGGGCGTCGGCCGGGACGCGGACTTCGCCCATGGTGTCATGTTCAATACGGAATTCATCCTTGCTAGCCATGACATCACCATACGCCGCCCGGGAGCCCCAACAGGACCCGGGACGGCGTCATCCGGGACACACCGGGGGCTAGAGCTCGCCGAACCCGGTCACGATTTCCGCTTTGCCTTCTTCGAGGCGGTAGGTCACGCCGATCACGGCCGTCTCGCCGGCGTCGACCGCGTCGGAGATGAGCTTGGAGGATTCCACCAACCGATGCGTGGACTGCCTGACGTGCTCCTCGACGGTGGTGTTCACGTCGGTGACCCCGGCCCGCTGGGCGGTGATGACCGAAGGGGTGATGCGTTCGACGAGGTCACGGATGAATCCGGGCGGCATCTGGCCGGTCTCGAAGGCGTCCATCGTGGCCGTGACGGCGCCGCAGCTGTCGTGGCCGAGGACCACGATGAGCGGGACATCCAAGAGGGCGACGCTGTATTCAAGCGATCCCAGCACGGCATCGTCGGGCACGTGTCCGGCGGTCCGGACCACGAACACGTCACCCAGTCCGACATCGAAGATGATCTCGGCGGCCAGCCGGGAATCCGAGCAACCGAAGATCACGGCAAAGGGGTGCTGGGTGTTCACCAGAGCCGATCTGCGGGAGGAATCCTGGTTCGGGTGGTTGGTGGCTCCGGAGACGAACCGGGCGTTGCCTTCACGCAATTTGGTCCAGGCTTCGGCCGGGGTGAGGGGGGCGGATGCGGGCTCGAGAGATTCAGCAGACATGAAAAAAGAGTACACGCGCCACGGCGCGGATCCGCTACTTCTTCGAGCCGGACTGATCCTCCAGGACGGCCCGGGCGGCCTCCCGAAGCACCTCGTCCCCGGATTCGGAGCTGAGCATGAGGGTCGAACCGTGGGCCTTGCGAACCCAACTGACCTTGGCCGCCCTGGTGTAGGAATCCCAGGTGGTCCCGTCGACTTCCACGCTGCCGGATGCGGTGGCGTCCTCGCTCATCTTGGCGATCCAGCCGGGCGTGGCATCGGCCGTCTGCCGGACCCAGACGAAGCCGTCATCGCCGGTCACATAACCGACTTCCCAATAATCGATCTGGTCGGCACTGCCGGAAATCCACCGGGCGAAGTTCGGATACCAGCCCTCGGGCATCCGGGCGGCCACCGGGGTGAAATCGGCTGCCTGACCGGCCTCGGAAGCCACGGCGGTGACATTGACATCGGGTTTGAACTTATCGTCGTTGCCCGCCGGATTCAGCGCGATGACCGGGACCGCAACGGCAACCGTCAGCAGGACGGAGATGATCATGCCCTTCAACGATTGGTTGGCGCGCTTGGACTGGGCGGGCGTCAGGACCGGCGTCACCGGTGGTTCATCGGCCTCTGGGGGTGTCTGGGGTGCATCACTCACGCCCCCATTGTCCCCGATATTCCGACCGGAGGATGACGCGGTGTCGGTCATCACCACCCCATCCGCCGCTCCAGCGGATATGCTCGAAGGCGTTGCCCATGGCACCCACACCCACTCGACGACGAGGAACACCGTGACAGAAGCCACTAATTTTGCCCACCTGTCCCCCCGACTGTCCGTCGGCGATGCCGAACCGGACCGCAACCTGGCCCTGGAGCTGGTACGCGTCACGGAGGCTGCCGCGATCGCCGCCAGCCCCTGGGTCGGCTTCGGCGACAAGAACTCGGCGGACGGCGCAGCCGTCGACGCCATGCGTTCACTGCTGGCCACCGTGTCGGTCAGCGGCACCGTCGTCATCGGAGAAGGTGAGAAGGACGAAGCCCCGATGCTGTACAACGGCGAGGAGGTCGGGGACGGCACCGGTCCCGAGGTCGATGTCGCCGTCGATCCCATCGACGGCACGCGGCTGACGGCACTGGGGATCAACAACTCGGTCGCCGTGTTGGCGATGGCCGAACGCGGCTCCATGTTCGACCCTTCGGCCGTGTTCTACATGGAGAAGCTGGTCACCGGTCCGGAGGCGGCCGAACTGGTGGACCTGCGTCTGCCGGTGAAGCAGAACCTCTATCTGATCGCCAAGGCCAAGAACAAGCCGATCAACCAGATCACCGTCTGCGTGCTGGACCGCGAACGTCACACCCGGCTGGTCCAGGAGATCCGCGATGCCGGGGCCCGGACGAAGTTCATCATGGACGGCGATGTCGCCGGCGCCATCTCGGCCACCCGCGAGGGCTCGGGCGTCGACGCATTGATGGGCATCGGCGGGACCCCCGAGGGCATCGTCACCGCGTGCGCCATCCGTTCGTTGGGCGGGGTCATCCAAGGTCGCCTGTGGCCCACCGATGACGAGGAGAAGCAGAAGGCCATCGACGCCGGCCACGACCTGGATCGGGTGCTGTCCACCCATGATCTGGTGACCAGCGACAACTGCTATTTCGCGATGTCGGCCATCACCGACGGCGATCTGCTGACCGGGGTGCGTTATAAGAACGACAAGATCTTCACGCACTCGATCGTCATGCGTTCGAAGTCCGGGACGATCCGTACCGTCGAAGGTGAGCACCAGTCACGTAAGTGGGAGCCCTACACCCGCTAGCACCCGGGTCGGGGACCAGCCACCCCGCCAGGCCCGGGGCCTGGCGGGTCAGCGGGTCGACCCGGTGGTCACGGCGAACGCCACCGCCGGTCCCTGGCCGAGACGCTTGGCGACCACGGGGGCCTCGGCGGCGGGGATGAACGCCGACTGGCCGCGGGCCAGTTCCAGGTTGCCCCGGGGCGAATCCAACAGCAGGTCACCGGAAACACAGATGATCGCCACCGGACCGTTCTGGGCCACCGCGACGTCGTCCCCGGCCAGCAGGGCGTCGCCGGGCAAGGCAATGCGCTGGAGCTGGAATTCGTCGAACGGCGGCCGGTAGATCTCCTGGCCCAACAGGTTCTCGGCGGCCTCCAGATGGGGTACGCCCAAGCTGTGGAAGTCCACGGTGTCCATCAGTTCGGGCAGGTCGATGTGTTTGCCGGTCAGCCCGCCGCGCAGCACGTTGTCCGAACTGGCCATGACCTCCACCCCCAGCCCCCGCAGATAGGCATGGATGTTCCCAGCGGGCAGGTAGATGGCCTGGCCGGGTTCCAGGGTGAGGTGGTTGAGCATCAACGACACCAGGACCCCCGGGTCCCCGGGGTGGAAGCCGTTCAACGTTTCCAGCTCCGCCAGCCCGGGGTCGTGGACCTGATGACGGCCGGAGGCAACGGCCGCGCTGGCGAGCCCGACCAGGCGGGCCACGTCCTCGCCTCCGGAGAGCAGCTGGGTGAAGGCCCCCCGCAGATCCCCCTGACCCAGGGTGGTGGCGGTCCGGCGTGCCACCGCCTGGGCGCTGCCGTCCGCGTCGGGGAGTTCGGGGTCCGCGTCGATGGTGTCGGCGAGCCAGGTGAAGAGTGCCGCCGATTCTCCGGCGGGACGGAAACCGCATAAGGCCGAGAAAGCGGTGAGGGCGAACAGGAGTTCGGGCTTGTGGTTGTCGTCCTTGTAGTTGCGGTGTGACGCGGAACGATCGACGCCGGCTTCCTGCTCCGCCGCGAAACCGGCCCGGGCCTGGTCCAGGGTGGGGTGGACCTGCAGGGACAATGGTTTCTCCGCGGCGAGGATCTTCGCCAGGAACGGCAGCCGGCCAAAGCGGGTGGCCGTCTCCTCTCCGAGGAACAGGACAGGATCGGTGGCGACCAGCTCATCGAGCGGGGTGGTCCCTTCGAGATCCGGATGGCTGGCCGCCGAGGGGGAGTCGGGGTGTGCTCCGATCCACATTTCTGCTTCGGGACCCCCCGTGGCCCGGGTGCCGAAGAGTTCGGCGATGGCCGTGGTGGATCCCCACGGGTAGTCCCTGACGGTATTGCTCAGGCGGTACATTCGGCTCCTTGGCAGCTGGGTCGATACGGGGCGCTACCCCCAATCTAGGCCAGTGCGCGGATTCCCCGGGGCAACCGGGGTACGACGGCGGTGCCGATCACGGCGCGCTGCACTCGTTGTTGTTGGCCGCGATCTCCGAGATGAGGGTCCGCTGCCCGTTGATCTCGAGTTGGACCAGGTACTTCTCGGTGATGGGGGAGCCATCCGGTTGCGTGGAGGGCACCGCTTCCGGATCGGTGCTTCCCTCGATGGCTTCCGGAACCGCCGATTCGGCATCGGTGGCCGGCTTCGTGGGTCCGGTGGAGGAGGAGTTGGCGTCCCCGGAGTCGGATTGATCGGCCTGGGACGATTTCGCGGCCGACTTCTTCTTTGCCGCGGCAGCAGACTTCTTCGCCGCAGCGGACCGGGCGCCGGCATCGGTGGCTTCCTCCAGCAGCCCGTCGACCCGGGAATGGATCTCGCTGTAGACGGGGAAGGTGGAGAACCGGTCGGCGGTGGTGCCGAAGTCCGGGGCCCCGAGGGTGAGGCGTTTGAAGGGCGTCTTGCCTGCCTTGTTTGCCAGATTGAGGAAGCTGCCGAGTTGGGACTGCGGGATATCGGTTTCGAGCAGGTCCTCGCCGGCGGCCATGATGTCGGTGAACCGGGTCAACACCGTGGAGGGTTTGAACTGGTTGATCATCGCCTGCTGCAGGCACTGCTGACGGCGGATGCGGTGGTAATCGGTGGTGAAATCACGGGAGCGGGCAAACCAAAGGGCCTGCTTGCCGGTGAAGTCCTTCGTCCCGGGGGAGAACCAGTGGGTGTTGACAAGCGTTCCCGGCCACTTCTTGGCGTTGTAGGGGACCCACCCCCCGGATTCCACGGTGACCCCTCCCATGGCGTCGATGAAGGAGGAGAACCCGTCCATGTCGATCAGCACATAGGCTTGGACGTCGATGCCGGTGATGCCGGTGGCCGCATCCATCATCGCTTCGGCTCCGGGGTTCTCCTTCCCCGGATACAGATCGGCATGATCGGCCTCGACCGTGGGGTAGAGGGCATTGATGATGCACTCGTCCCCGCAATCGAAACCGTTGGGGTAGACGTCGTGGAGCGGGGAGTCCTTCGGGAACGGCGCGTTCTGCAGGTTCCGTGGAATGGAGATCATCGCGGTCCGACCGGATTTGGCGTCGATGCTCACCACGGCCATCGAATCGGGGCGCAGCCCGGTGCGCCCTGCCCCGGCGTCACCACCCATCAACAGGATGTTGTAGCGGCCGTCGACCGCATCCATGGACGGCCCCGAGGCGAAGACGTTCTGGATCGTGTCACGGCCGGTGTTCAACAGGAAGGCCCCGTAGCCCAGGACGCCGCCGGTGAGGAGCATCAGCACCACCGTGGACGCGGCGACGACCCCGCGCATCGCCGGGGTCAGCAACCGGGGCCGGATGATCTGCAGGGTGTTGATGAACATCAGGATCCACCCGGCCGCCAACAGCACCAGGACGATGACCAGGACCAGCTGGACGGCCGGTTTGGCCAGCACCTGGATGACGATTCCGCGGTTGACCAAGGCGACCACCAGGGCGATGACGATCAGGGCCCAGCAGGTCAGGGTCACCGTCAGGGCCCGGCGTCCCAGCGTCCGGTTGCCGGCCACAGCCTGCGCCCCACCGGGGATGAAAACGGTCAGCGCCAGCAGGAAGAAGGCCCGCTTGGTTCGGACGGGCGCGGAGGCATGGTCGGGGTCCCGCACCGGATTCCCGGCCGCGGGGCGTCGTGGCGTCTGTCGGGTCATGGGTCAGGAACCGAGGCCCATCTCGTCTCTCACGCGCAGGCGGAGACGATCGCCCTTGGCGGAGGCCTGCTGACGCAGTTCATCCGCGAAATCGACGAGCCGGGACCGCAGGTCGCCGGCCAGCTCGTCGGTGCCGCTGGCGAGGGTCCGCACGGCCAGGAGCCCGGCATTGCGGGCCCCGCCGATGGAGACGGTGGCTACCGGGACCCCGGCAGGCATCTGCACGATGGACAGCAGTGAGTCCATGCCATCGAGGGTCTTGAGCGGGACGGGCACCCCGATCACCGGCAGCGGGGTGACGGAAGCGAGCATGCCCGGCAGATGGGCGGCACCGCCGGCTCCGGCGATGATGACGCGCAGACCGCGGGCGTGGGCCGTCTTGCCGTAGTCGATCATCTCGTCGGGCATGCGGTGGGCCGAGACGACGTCGGCTTCGAAGGGGATGCCGAATTCCTTGAGGGCTTCGGCGGCCAGACGCATCACGGGCCAGTCGGAGTCGGACCCCATGACGACGCCGACGAGGGGCTTCACGGTGTTCATCAGGGTCGGGCTCCTTCGGTCGGTGTCGTGGACGGGGCACCGTCGCTGATGATGCCTGCCACCTGCGTCGCCGCGCGGCGGACGTCGTCGACCTGCTGGCCGGGGGTCCCGACGAGGTTGACGTGGCCGATCTTCCGGCCGGGACGCACTGACTTGCCGTAGGCATGGATCTTGACGCGCGGTTGGGCGGCCAGCGCGGCGGGGAAGGCCGAGTAGAGATCCTGGTTCGCTCCGCCCAGGAAATTCTTCATCACGGTCACCTCACCCAGGGCGCTGGTGTCGCCCAAGGGCAGATCCAGCACGGCGCGCAGATGCTGCTCGAACTGGCTGGTCACCGATCCGTTCATCGTCCAGTGGCCGGTGTTGTGGGGGCGCATCGCCAATTCGTTGATGACGAATCCGGGGCCGCGGCCGGGGGTTTCGAAGAGTTCGGCCGCCATCACGCCGGTGACGCCGAAGGCCTCGGCAAGACCCAGGGCTGCGGTCCGGGCTGCTTCCGCCGTGGCCGGGTCCAGCCCGGGGGCGGGGGCGATGACCTCATCGCAGACCCCGTCGACCTGGATCGTGTGCACCACGGGCCAGCCACGGGCCTCACCGGAGGCCGTGCGGGCGACGAGGGCGGAGAGCTCACGGCTGAACTCGACCTTCTCCTCGGCCAGCAACCCGGTCCCGGCCTCGAACCAATCGGCGCAGCGGGACGCCGCGGCGGCATCGTCGAGCATCCGCACTCCCTTGCCGTCGTATCCGCCGCGGGGGGTCTTCAACACCACCGGCCACCCGGTGGATTCGCCGAAGGCGACCAGCTCGTCGATCGAATCCACCCGGGCCCAGACCGGGTTCGGCAGTCCGAGCTTTTCGACGGCGGCACGCATCACGAGCTTATCCTGGGCATGGATCAGTGCTTCCGGACGGGGCTGGACATCGACGCCCGCGTCGATCAGGGCCCTGAGGTGTTCGTTGGGGACATGCTCGTGGTCGAAAGTGATCACGTCGACGTCGGCGGCGAACTCCCGCAGCGTGGCCAGATCCCGGTAGTCCCCGACCGGGGCCTGGGCCACGGCAGCGACTGCCGAGACATCGGGTCCTTCGGCCAGGACCCGCAGGTCAAAGCCGAGGTTCGTTGCTTCAGGGGCCATCATTCGGGCGAGCTGGCCGCCACCGACCACGCCAATCACAGGAAAATTCACTTCTTCAGGGTACCGAACCGGGGCCGATCCTCCGGTTGCGACGGGGCCGGTGGCTCGGGTTTATGCGGAAACTTCCGGCACCAGCCGATAGAATGGGGCACTGGCCGCGTCACGGACGCAGTGGACCGGCTCCTGCTGGGGCCCCGGATCCCGGGGTTTTTGCCCGCACCGAACACCGTCTGTGGAGGAACATGCTCAACGAGTTGGCGAAGAAATGCCAAGGACTTTTCACCATGTTGTGGCGCGAGGTCATGAAGTTCGGCGTCGTCGGCGGTGTGGCGTTCATCATTGATACCTCGATCTTCGTGTGGATGATGAACGGGCCCATGCACGGCTCGGAGGTCAAGGCCAAGATCGTGGCCGGGATCGTGGCCACCATGTTCTCCTGGGTGGCCAACCGCTACTGGACGTTCAGGCATCGCCGGCAGGCCTCCGTGGTGCGTGAACTGCTGATGTTCATCCTCATGAACGGGATCGGCCTGTTCATTGCCGCGGCCTGTGTCTGGGTCACCAAGTACTGGATCGGCCTGACCGATTCGACGAGCCTGTTCATTGCCGGATCGGTGGTCGGTCTCGTGCTGGGCACGATCTTCCGTTTCTTTGCCTACCGTTTCTGGGTCTTCACCGAGGAACTGGAGAACGAGCCGGGGTTCATCCACGACCGCGATCTGGTCGGCCACCCCGACAGCGCGGGCCTTCCGCCCGAAGAAGGCGACTCCGACCCCACGACGCGTTAGCCGCAGGGTCGGGACGGGGCCCTTCAGAGCCGGTGGCTGACCCGCTCGTCGTCGAGGATGCGCGGGGTCGCGGTGGCCCCGGGACCGAGCAGCACCAGCGGGGAATCACCCCGCCACTGGGACACCGCGGCCCGCAGGGTCGTGGCGAGGTCGGTGACCGGCCCGAGCAGGGCCGTACCGTGGGCCGGGGGCAGGGCAAAGAGCCCGGCATAGTCAAGATCCGCCTGGTCATCCCCGCTGGTCAGCGCCGGCGCGTCCCCGGGGACCGGATCGGCCAGGTAGTAGTCACCGAAGCCGCGGACCTCCGCCACGTAGTCCATGCACCCCGACGGGACGCCGCCCGGGAAGGACAGGGCCAGGGACTCCAGCCCGACGGCCATCACCTCCGCGGCGGGGAAGGCCTCGGTGGCCGTGGCCGGGTCCCCGGTGACCACGAGGTCGAAGGTCCCCGCCGTCCCGTCCCGGTCCGCGATCTGGTGCAGCGGGCTCCCTGCGTCGGGGGCGGTGGTGACGAGTTCGGCACCGGTGGACCAGACGGCGAACCCGAGGGCCAACGACTTCCAATGGGCCGGAAGATCGATCAGCACCCGGGTGCCCGGACCGGCGTCGAACTCCTCGGCCAGGAGGTTGGCCGATTTCGAGACCCAGTTGTCGAAGACGTGCCCGCTCAGTTCCACGCGTTCACCGGGATCGCCGTACCAGGTCAGCAACGGGGAGGCGGAGTCCCGGTGCCGTGAGAGCAGTCGGTTTGTAAAATCTAACGAATCGGTATCGGTGGTCATGGACTCAATCCTCTCAAACCTGTGAAAACCCTGATAATCCGGGGAACCCTCGGACACGCCCATCGGTATACTCATATATCGGGCGTGTTGCGACATGGATCGGACGGCTTCCATCTATAGAATCACCGCCTCCACTTGACGTCGCTGAGTTACACCATTGTAATTAGTAGGGCAGCAGCTTTTTCCAGACAGCGGACTAAGCCGCGGCCGCATACATGACCGGAGGACGGACGGACGGTTACCGTTCGCCAGGTCGGGTACGCGGACGGTGCACGAGAGACAGCCAACCAGCGGAAGGGCGCACATCATGGGGAACGCAGAGCGCATTTACGATCCCAGCCAAGCCGAACAGGCGTCGAAGAGGTACGGCTCCCGTGGAGTCCCCGCAGACTGGTTCCTGGACCCCGCGGACGATGCGGCGGCAGAGAACTACCGGGCCGCCGGGCTGGACCTGGATGACCAGGCCACGGCCTTCCTGGCGGCCCACGAGTCCGACGTCGAGACCCCCGAGGCGCTGCTGGCACCGGTCCGTGAACTTCCGGTGGAGCGCCCCGCCCAGAGCGCCCCCGCCGAAGTGGACCCGCAGCAGCAGTTGTGGCTCGGCATGCCGGGATACCCCGGCGCGGAGGACGAAGGCGAACTCGGATGGCAGACCGAAGCCCTCTGCGCCCAGACCGATCCCGAAGCCTTCTTCCCCGAAAAGGGCGGGTCGACCCGTGACGCGAAGAAGGTCTGCGGGGCCTGCAACGTCCGCTCCGAATGCCTGGAGTACGCGCTGTCCAACGACGAGCGCTTCGGCATCTGGGGCGGTCTGTCCGAGCGCGAGCGCCGCCGGCTGAGGAAGCGAGCGGTCTGATTCATTCGCAAGTACGCGTCACGGCCGTCGTCGTTGCCCACGACGGGGAGAGCTTCCTTCCGGCAACCCTCGAAGCGCTCACGAACCAGAGGCGGCCGGTCGATCATTTCATCGGCGTCGACGCAGGATCCCAGGATGATTCCGCCCGCTTCCTGACCGACGCGTTGCCTGCCGGCACCCCGCTGGTGAAGGCCCGGGCGAGGGGATTCGGCGCCTCCGTGCGCGCGGGCGTGACCGGTGAGGATGCGCTCCCGCGCCGGGCAGGGGATCCGACGACCACGGGCAACCTGCCCGCGGTCGACGCCGACATCCAGGATTGGATCTGGTTGATCCATGACGACTCGGCCCCCGACCGCGGTGCCCTCGAGGCGCTGCTCGAAGCCGTGGAGACCTCTCCGGCGGTGACCATCGCCGGGTGCAAGCAGTTGAACCGCGATCAGCCCCGTCAGCTGCTGGACGTCGGTCTGGGGGTCAGCCGGTGGGGCGAACGCCTGACCATGATCGATGTCGATGAACTCGACCAGGGACAATACGACTCCCGTTCCGACCGCTTCGCCGTGAATTCGGCAGGACTGCTGGTGCGTCGCGACATCTGGGAGGAACTGGGCGGTTTCGACCCCGCACTGCCCGGGCTCGGCGACGACCTGGACCTGTGCTGGCGCAACCGGCTGGCCGGTCACCGCGTCGTGGTCGTCCCGAACGCCAAGATGTTCCACGCCCCCGACAAGGTCCGGTCCATCGCCGGCCCGTTGGCCGCCCGTCGGGCCGAAGTGTTCCTGCGGCTCAAGCATGCCCCTGCCTGGAAGGTCCCCTTCGTCGCCATCGGCGCGGTCCTCGGTTCCCTCCTGCGGCTACTGATGTCCCTGCTGGCCAAGGACCCGGCCTTCGGCTTCGGCCAGCTCAGCAGCACGTTGTCCGCCGTGTTCTCTCCGGTGGCCCTGCGGGGTTCACGCCGTGGGGCACGACGGACCCGCAAGGTCTCCCGGTCGCTGGTCCGCCCGTTGATGGTCCCGCGGCGCGAGGTGTGGGCCCATCGACGCAACCTGCTCCAGGCCGCCGGCAGCGCCACGGTCTTCGGTGACGGGTCGGGG
Organism: Micrococcaceae bacterium; assembly: GCA_030452125.1. Lineage (GTDB taxonomy): Bacteria > Actinomycetota > Actinomycetes > Actinomycetales > Micrococcaceae > Arthrobacter_H. The sequence continues at coordinate 10,158 of JAKDMV010000021.1, read as the reverse complement.
GTTGCCGCCGAGGCATCCAACCCCTCGGGCGACAGTTCCGACGATTTCGCGGCATTGGCCGCCCCGCCCCGCACGGGTTCCTGGGTCGGTGCGGCGCTGGCGGTGCTGGGCACCGCCGTCGTCTCCCTGCTGGGGCTGCGGGCCCTCTTCGGCACCGGGGCGTTGGCCGGCGGGTCGATGCTGCCCGTCAGCCGGAGCCTGTCCGGTATCTGGGCCCACGCCACCGGGTGGTGGCAGGATCTGGGAACCGGGATGCCCGGCCACGGGGATCCCTTCGACTTCGTGCTCTGGCTGCTCTCACTGCTCGGGTTCGGCACCCCCAACGCCGCCATCGTCGTGGTGTATCTGTTGGCGATGCCGCTGGCGGCACTCTTCGCCTGGCTGGCCCTGGGATCGGTGACGGCCAGCCGGGCCGCCCGGCTGCTCGGGGCCCTGGTCTGGGCCCTGGCCCCGGCCCTGCAGGTCGCCCTCGGTTCGGGGCGGGCCGGCGCCATCGTCGTGCACGTGCTGCTGCCGTTGGCCGGGCTCGGGGTGATCCGTGCCGTCGGGGCCGGACGCCCGCGCACTGAACAGCACGCGGTTCCCGCGGTGGAGGATCCGCCCTCGAAATCGGGGTTGCACGGGGTCCCGTCGTGGACTGCTGCCGCCGGGGCCGCCCTGGCCCTGGCCGCGGTCACCGCCGCCTCCCCGACCCTGCTTCCGCTGGCCGTGGTGCTCGTGGTGGTCCTGGCCATCCCGTTGGGCCGCCGGGCCCGGACCCTCTGGTGGGTTCCCGTGCCGTCGCTGGTCTTGGCGCTGGGAAGCATCCCGGCGGCACTGCAGAACCCCCGGGTGCTGCTGGCCGACCCGGGAGTCGTCCAGCCCTTCGACGCCGCGGAGCTGTGGCAACAGGTCCTGGGCTTCCCGGTGGCCTTCGACCCGGCGGCCGGCGTCCAGGGATTCGGCTGGGCCGCGCACCTGCTGCCCGGGCCGTGGGCGTTCATCGCCGCCCTGCTGGTGGGCGTGCCACTGTTGCTGCTGGCCATCGTCGGTCTGCTGCGCCGCGGGCGACGCGGAGCGATCATCCGGACCGCCTGGGTGGCCGGAATGGCGGCCCTGGCGACCGGATACGCCGTGCAGGCCCTCCCCTTCAGCATCACGGCCGGCCATGCGGTCACCCCCTTCACCGGTCCCTTCGTCTCGGTCTTCATGCTCGGTGTCGTCCTGGCCGGCGCGGGCGGCCTGGACTGGATGCGCAGCGTCCGGCTCCACCAGACCTCGCGGCTGCGCGTCATCGCCGGCCCGGCCCTGGCCGCCGGCGTGGTGCTGGTCCTGGCCTCGGCCACGGTGGCCACCACCGTCTGGCTGGCCCCGCGGACCGTCGGCTCCGAGGCCACCAGCGACCCCGCCACCACCTCGGATCTGGGGCTGGGACAGTCGGTGGTGCCCGTGGCGGCCCGTACGCTGCCCGCCACGGCCGCCGACCGGGGGAAGTCCCCGTTGCAGGAGCGCACCCTCGTCCTGGCCCCCGAAGGCGACGAAGGGGCCATGAGCGCCACGTTGATGAGCGGATCAGGCATGAGCCTGGACCAGCTCTCCGCGGTCTCCTCCAGTGCGCGGCTCACCGGAAGCCTCACCGATCCGCAGGCGGCCCCCGACGACGATTCCGCCCGGACCCTGCGCTCCACCGTGGCCGGCCTGGCCTCCGGGCAGGCCATCGACCCGCGACCGGAGCTGGCCCGCTTCGGGGTCAGCTTCGTGGTGTTGCAGGCGCCCGAAGGGGTGTCCACGCTGGCCGGACGCCTTGATGGTGTCCCGGGGCTGGCCCCCGTGGGCTACACCGACGCAGGCTGGCTGTGGCGGGTGAGCCCGGACGCCGAACTGGAGGACTCCGGGAACCCCAACGAATTCACCGCCCGGGTGAGGCTGCTCGACGCCGATGGCACGACCACCGGCCTCATCGGCTCCGAGGGGGCCCGCGTGCAGGGCCACCAGCTGCCCAACGGGCCGAAGGGGCGCACCGTCGTCCTGGCCGAACGGGCCGATCCGGGGTGGCAGGCCACCTACGACGGGAAGGCCCTCGAAGCCACCACCGACGAGTGGGCCCAGGCCTTCGAGCTGCCCAGCGGTGCCGGGGAACTATCCATCGGCTATTCGGCCCCCTGGTCGGTGCCCTTGGGGATCCTGCTGGCCATCGTCTTCGCAGGGACCGTGCTGCTGGTCATCCCGATCCCTGCCAGCCGACGGTTCGCCACCCGCCGGGTCGAGGAATTCAGGGCCACCGGCAGTGCCGAATCGGTGCGGGACATCGATGAAGCCGACGGGGAACACCTGCAGGACGAAGACGACGGCGATGCCCTTCAGTCCGCCACGCCGACCACCGAGGAGCATGATCAATGACCCGGAACCGGATCCCGCGCCGCGGACGTGCCGCAGCCGCCTCGCTCGGGGCCGTCCTGCTGGTGGCCACCGGCGGCGGCATTGCCGCAGGCTCGCTCAACGGCCCGCTGTCGGCGCCCGACGTCGGGGCCGTTCCCCGGGTCTCGGTGCCCGCGGGCGACTATGTGGGCCAATGCCCCGCGACGGCCCGGTTGCTTGATGGGGCGGCCGGAGAGGGGACGGATCCTGCCTTCGCCCCTGCCTCGGATTCGGAAAAGACGACGATCCGCTCCACGGTCCTGTCCGATGCCGCCGAACGCGTCCCCGGCGCCGAGGTGGAGAAGCTCGACGGGTCCACGGTGGAGACCTTGTCCAAGGAACTCCCGGAGGACGAGGCCGAGGAGGACAAATCCACCGGCGATGACGGCTTCACCGGCCGCAAGGCCAAAACGTCCTCCGGGGTGAGCGAACCGTCGACGGTGAACCTGCGGGTCCAACCCCTGGGCGGCCAGCAGTCCACCGCCGGGGCCGTCCGCAGCTACCTCGCCGACGACGGCGACCTGGCCGGGATGGCCGCAGCGACCTGCCAGGTCCCAGCGAACGAACAGTGGCTGACCGGCGCCTCGACCACGGTCGGCAGCACCGCGCTGTTGACCCTGGCCAACCCCTCGGCCTCCCCGTCCACCGTCGACCTGGACCTGTACGGGTCCAAGGGGCATATCGAGGCAGGCAATGCCCGCGGGATCGTGATCGCCCCGGGGGAGTCGACGTCGATCGTCCTGGGCGGGATGGCCTCCGGAGAGAAATCGCTGTCGGTCAAGGCCACCTCCACCGGTGCCCCGGTCAGCGCGGTCATCCAACAGAGCACCTTGCGCGGGTTGACTCCCGGGGGCGTGGACTTCATCGAGCCCGCGGCCGCCCCCGATGAACACCAGGTCGTGCCCGGGATCCTCATCCAGGACGCCAAGACGCAAAAGGACATCACCGCGCAGAAGGGGTACGACGACGCCGTGCCGACCCTGGACCTGACCGTCCCCGGGACGGGGGAGCAACACGTGAAGGTCCGGCTGGTGGGCCGGGACGGACCGGTGGACCTTCCCAGCGACGGCCAATACACCGCCGAAGCCGGGGCGACCACCAGTGTGCCCCTGACCGGGGTGGAGGCCGGGAACTACACGGCGATCGTGGACTCCGAGGAACCGGTGGCCGCCTCCGTGCGGATGACCCGCGGGACGAAGGCGAAGAAACGGACCGACGCGGCCTGGGCCGGGGCGGCCCATCGGCTCGGTGGCGAACATCTGGCGGTCGTGCCGAAGGGGGCCGATTCCCGTTTCATCTTCCTGGCCAGGGACGGGGCCGGGAGCATCGACCTGCGGCCGGTCACCTCCGACGGCAAGGTCGGCAAGGCGGTCACCGTGGAGGTGGACCAGGGAAAAAGCGTCGAACGCACGGTCGATTCCCTGGGCAAGGACGTGGTCGCGGTGACCCTCAGTGCCAGTGGGGACCCCGTCTACGGAAGCCTGATGGCCACCCGCGGGAAAACCGATGTGTCGGTTCTGCCGTTGCCGCCGGCCACCCGGGGAGCCACGGACATCGGCGTGGATCTGCGCTACTGAACAGGCCCCTCGGCGACGGGCTAGAAGCCGCCCTCCCAGGGGTGGTAGTCGGGGTCGATCTCCTCGGGCTCGCGCAGCAGGAGCTCGGCAACGAGTTCGACGACCGCCAGATGGACGACTTCGGGCAGCAGCAGGGGGGAATCGGCCAGCTCCTCCACGGGGCGGCGGTAGACGACCACGCGGGCGAGGCGACGCGGGGTGGCCCCCCACGTCCGGCCCAACGGGACCCGGCGTCCGGAGGCCTGGGAGTAGTCCAGCGAGGTGCTGCGCGGCATCAGCTCGATGGTGAATTCCATCGAGGCGATCGGTTGGCCCCACAGTAGTTCGAGGCGTTCGGCGGACTCGGTGACCAGATCCTCGAAACGGTCGGCGCGGGTGCGTGAGCCGGGCAACCCCGGGTGCATCAGGTTCCCGCGCAGTCCGCGTCCGTGGCGGTTCCGGCGGCGCTCCTCAAAGGACCTGCGGGTCGCCCCGGGCCCTTCGAACCGCACCCTGAAACCTTGCGCCATGACACCGAGCCTACCGAAGATCCCCGGTGCCGTCGGCGGGAACCGTTTCCCGCCATGCCTGTCTGCTTGGGGCCCGGGGCGCGACACGGCAGGTAAACTGTTTTCTCGTGGGATCCCTTCGACTTTGTTCACGCTCCGCCTGCGGCCGCTCGGCCCTGGCCACCTTGACGTTTGTGTACGCCGATTCCACCGCCGTCCTCGGGCCGTTGGCCACCTATCCCGAACCCCACTGCTACGACCTCTGCAGCGAGCACGCCCATCGGCTGACCGTCCCGCGCGGCTGGCAGGTCCTGCGGCTGGAATTGCCCGATGCCCCCCGACTGGCCGCCGATGAACTCTCCGCCCTGGCCGACGCCGTCTCCGAACCGCGCCGTCCCGCCCCGGAGGAGGGACACTCCACCGTGGAGCGCGGTTCAGGCGTGACGAACCCGTCCTCGGCGCGTACCGCCCCGACTCCCATGGACCCTCCCGACGATACGGATGGCGGACGGGGTCCGCTGCGCATACTGCGCGAACCACGCTAAAGCCATAAGCTGGGCCCATGGCCCACATCACACCCCAGCTGCTCGAGATCCTGCGTTGCCCGGTCACCGGCTCGACGCTCACCCAGGACGGCGACGCATTGGTTGCCTCCGGCGAGGATGACCGGGGCAGCACCCCGCGGTACCGCTTGCACGAAGGAATCCCCATCATGCTGGGCCCCACCCCTGCCGAAGACGCCGGCAAGACCGCGGGGGCGGAGTAGCCGTGGGCTTTGACTACCGGATCGCCGATATCTCCCTGCACGAGGCCGGCCGCCACCAGATTCGGCTCGCCGAACATGAGATGCCCGGGCTGATGGCGCTGCGGGCCGAATACGCCGGCTCCCAACCTCTGGCCGGGGCCCGCATTGCCGGGTCACTGCATATGACCGTCCAGACCGCGGTCCTCATCGAGACGTTGACGGCCCTGGGGGCCCGGGTCCGGTGGGCCTCCTGCAATATCTTCTCCACCCAGGACGAGGCCGCAGCAGCCGTCGTCGTGGGGGCCGGTACCGCCACCGACCCCCGGGGGGTGCCGGTCTTCGCCTGGAAGAACGAATCCCTGCAGGATTACTGGTGGACCGCCGAACAGATCCTTTCCTGGCCGGGCGCCGACACCGACCCCGCTGCCGGACCGAACCTGATCCTGGACGACGGCGGGGACGCCACCATGCTGGTCCACCAGGGGGTCGCCTTCGAGGCCGCCGGAGCGGTTCGAACGGCGACCACCGCCGACAGCGAGGAGTCCACGATCGTGCTGGATCTGCTGCGCCGTTCCCTGGCGCAGGACCCCGGCCGGTTCACCCGCATCGCGGCGGGCATCCTGGGGGCCACCGAGGAGACGACCACCGGGGTGCACCGGCTGTACCAGCTCGCCGACGCCGGACAGCTGCTCTTCCCGGCCATCAACGTCAACGATTCGGTCACCAAATCCAAATTCGACAACAAATACGGCATCCGCCATTCCCTGCCCGACGGCATCAACCGGGCCACCGACGTGCTCATCGGGGGCAAGGTGGCCGTGGTCTGCGGGTACGGCGACGTGGGCAAGGGGGCGGCGGAGGCGCTGCGCGGCCAGGGGGCACGGGTCATCGTCACCGAGATCGACCCGATCTGCGCCCTGCAGGCGGCCATGGACGGCTACCAAGTCGCCCGGCTGGAATCGGTCATCGACCAGGGCGATCTCTTCATCACCACCACCGGCGGGACCGGAATCATCCGGGCCGAAGACATGGCGGCCATGAAGGATAAAGCCATCGTGGGCAACGTGGGACACTTCGACGACGAAATCGACATGGCCGGGCTCGCCGCGGTGCCCGGCATCGAGAAGGTCGAGATCAAGCCGCAGGTCCACGAATGGGTCTTCGAGCCCGGCACCGCCCGGGCCCATTCGATCATCGTGCTCTCCGAGGGACGACTATTGAATCTGGGCAACGCCACCGGACACCCCAGCTTCGTGATGTCCAACTCCTTCGCCAACCAGATAATCGGACAGATCGAACTCTTCTCCCGGCAGCGCAGTGCCGCCGGGGCCGGCACGGGGACCGCCTACGACACACGGGTCCACGTGCTGCCGAAGATCCTCGATGAGAAGGTCGCCCGGCTCCACCTGAAGGCGCTGGGCATCGAACTGACCGCACTCAGGGACGAACAGGCCGACTATCTGGGGTTGGATCCGGCCGGGCCCTATAAGCCCGAGCACTACCGCTACTGACGGTCCCGTCCCGGCGGTCCTCAGCTGCCGAAGGGCAACCGGTGGATGCGCTCGCGGACCGTCCGTTGGCGTTCCGCCACCGCAGTCAGGCGCCGGTGATCGCGGTCGCGCCGTTCGGCGACCACTGCCGCCAGGAACTGTTCCGGGGGACAGCCGACCGGTGGGGCGGGGGAGACGTGGGGTTGCAGGTCCGAGGCCAGCGTGGCGGCGACCTGTTCCCGGGAGGCGGGGCTATGGACGGGGCCTGGCGGATGAAGCGGGCGATGCGTACCGCCAACGGGTCCGGAATCCGGCCCACATCGGCCAGTTCGGCCCAGGGACGCAACTGCTGGGGCACGGGAAGCACCAGCGGGGCCACGGGCTTGCGGCGTTCACGCATCGAATAGGTGCCCGCGAGCATGTCTCCCAGGCGTTTGCCGCGTTCATTGGCGAAGGAGACCAGCAGGGCCAGCGAACCGAAGAGGGCCAGGATCTCCAACAGGGCCAGCATCGCCCGGATGAAGGCATGGCGGAAGCGGATCGACCCGCCGTCGTCCCGCACGATGCGCAGTCCCATGACCAGCCGCCCCAGCGACTTCCCGCGGGTCAGGGTCTCCACGAGCACCGGAACAGCCACCATCCAGAGCACGACGACGAGGATGACCACCGCCTGGATGGCCGCGACGTCGAACCCGGAAGCGAGCTTCTCAAGCAGGACCAGCGACGCCACCAGGCCGATCACGTAGACGAGGTAGTCGATGAAGCAGCCCACGGCACGCAGCACGAAGCTGGCGGGCCGTAGTTGGAGGACGACTGCCTCGCCGGTGATGATCGTGCTCACGGTATCCCTCCATCGAGGCTGGGTGATCGGACGCCCGACCGGCCCCGGGGTCGACCCGGCGCAACGCGGCCGTCATCCCAATCTAGCCGACACCCCCACGTTAGGCTGGGATCGTGGATCTTGATGCCTTCGTCGCCGTTCATCGCCACGAGTGGGACCGCCTTGACGTCCTGTCTTCCCGGCGTCGGCTGACCGGGGCCGAATCCGATGAATTCCTGGGGTTGTACGAACGCGTGTCGACCCATTTGTCGATGGTTGGATCGATCGAACCCGATGCCGTGGTCTCCGCCGACCTCTCCGCGAGGATCTCCCGGGCCCGGACGCGCTTCACCGGGGCCAGGACCCCCGTTCTGGAGGAGATCGCCACGTTCTTCGTCTACACGCTGCCGGTGGCCTTCTACCGGATCCGGGTGCTCACCGTGGTGGTGGGGTTGGTCTTCGTGGCCATTGCCTTCGCTGCCGGGCTCTGGGCCGCCAACACCCCCGGAGTGCTCAAGGCCATGGGCTCCGATGCCGATCTGCAGCAATACGTGCACCACGATTTCGTGGACTACTACTCGGAGAATCCGGCGGCCTCCTTCGCCGGGGCGGTATGGACGAACAACGCCCTGATCGCCGGGATGTGCGTGGCCTTCGGGATCTCGGGGTTGTATGTGCCCTACGTGCTCTACCAGAACGCCATCTCCGTGGGGATGGCCGGCGGCCTGATGTCCTCGTTGGGCGAGCTGGACACCTTCTTCCTCTACATCCTGCCGCACGGGTTCATGGAGCTCACGGCGATCTTCGTCGCCGGGGCCGCCGGGTTGCGGATCTTCTGGGCCTGGGTGGCCCCCGGGCCCCGGACCCGGATCGGTTCCCTGGCGGTGGAGGGCAGGTCGCTGATGACGGTGGCCCTGGGCCTGGTCCTGGTGCTCTTCGTCTCCGGGCTGGTCGAAGGATTCGTCACCCCCAGCGGGTGGCCGCATGCGGTGCGCCTGGGCATCGGCCTGCTGGTCCTGGCCGGGTACTGGACCTACACGCTGGTCCTGGGCCGGCGGGCCGTTCGCGCGGGATTCACCGGGGATCTGGGAAAATACGACGCCGGGGCCACCGCGGCCGTCGCCTAACGACTTTTCATGCCAACAGGGAAGGACACATCGATGGAGAACAAGAACGCCGTGCCGGAAGGACCCGACTCCGGGGACCTGGACAGCGACCGGCCGGTGCCGGCAGCGCACGACCCGGAGGTTCCCGAGTTCCTCAAGGGGCCGGACCCCGAGGAGCCGATGTCCGAGACCGACGGGACCGGGGCCTCCGGACCCGAGGCCGGGGAGAACGGTGCCCCGCCGACCCCGGAGGCGGCCGGAGCAGAGGAACCGCAGCAGAAGCAGGCCGGGATGGCTCCCGACGCCTGGGAATCCGAGTTCGCCGCCGCGGCCGGACAGGACCCCGCCTCCTCGACCGACGATGGGCAGGTCGACACGGACGACTCCCGCACCCGGGCCCTGCCGGCCTGGCAGCAGGAGGATTCCTCCCAGACCCGGTCGATGCCGCGTGCGGAACAGGACGGCGCCATCGGCTCCGCCGTGGTGGCCGAACCGATCGTCGGGCGCGAAACCGAACCCGACGGTGAAACCGTGCGTGCCGATTCGGTGGCCGCGGCCAAACGACAGGAACCCGTTCCCGGGGATCCTGCCGCCGAAACCGACCGCGAGGCCCGGCGCCGCCAGCATGCCCGTGACTCCGCCCTGACGGCCAAACCGATGTTCGCGCGGATCGTGCAGACCTTCCTGGCCATTGCGTTCCCGTTCATCGTGGTCATCGGGGCCATCCGCATGGTCGCCAGCTCCTGGTTCCTCTGGTTGGACTACCACCGTCCCGGCTTCCCCGCAGACGGCTACGGCTTCAGCCAGGCCGACCGGCTGACCTACGGCAACTACGGGGTGGACTACATCAACAACTCCGCCCCCTCCGCCTACCTGGGCAACCTCGTGGACGGCAACGGGGACCCGCTGTTCCTGGCCAACGAGGTCTCCCATATGGCGGATGTGAAGTCCATCGTGGGGATCACCTATGCCGCCGGGATCGTCCTGACGGTGCTGGCCATCCTGGTCTGCCTGTACCTGTGGCGTCGCTATGCGGGAGGGATCCGCCGGGCGTTCTTCGCCGGTGCGGTGATCACCCTGGTCGTGATGATCGCGCTGACGGTGTTGGCGGTCCTGAATTTCGGCACGTTCTTCACCGACTTCCACGAGCTGTTCTTCGCCCAGGGCAACTGGACCTTCCACGCCAACGACACCCTGATCCGGCTGTATCCTGAACAGTTCTGGATGGATGCCGGCATCGTGATCGCCGGGCTGGTGCTGATCACCTCACTGGTGTTCCTGATCACCAACTGGCCCTCACGCACGCGCCGTGAACGGGCCCGTCAGCGCCAGACGGACCGGGAGATGGGCCTGCTCTGAACCAGGGGCCACCCACGCCAGCGGGGCCCCGGCCCCCCGGGGGGGGGCCGGGGCGGGGGCCCCCCCGGGTGGGGGGGTGGCCTCCCGCGGGGCCGCCGGGGGCCCCCCCGGGGGGCCCCCCCGCCCCGGCCTTCCCGAGGCCGGACGCGCCCTACGCAAAAAAATCAGTCGGCCCC
>JAKDMV010000020.1 GCA_030452125.1 Micrococcaceae bacterium | reverse complement strand
ACCGGGCGGGCAGTTTTTTGCTTCTGTTCCCTAGCGGCCGGCGACCGAGACGAAGAGGGCGTCGCTGGCCGTCTTCCCCAGGCTCAACGGCGGCTGGTCGGAGCCGTCGATCTGCACTTCGAGTGTGCCCGAATACGGTTCGCCGGCGCCCACGGTCAACCGCACACCACAGATGATGTCCCGGTCCCTGAAGTAGCCCAGCAGTTCGCTGTCGGAGTCGGAGATCCGCTCGACCACCACGACGGTTCCGGGTTCGACGCCGGTGAGCTGGACGGCGTCGGGCACCTCCACGGTGCCGTCCGCCGCGGGGATGGGATCCCCGTGCGGGTCGCGCGTGGGGTGCTCCAGGATGGTGTCGATGCGTTCGATCATGAAGTCCGAGACGGCATGCTCGAGGACTTCGGCCTCGTCGTGGACCTGTTCCCAGCCGTAGCCCAGGATGTCGACCAGGAAGGATTCGATCAGCCGGTGGCGGCGGACCATCGCCACCGCGTGGGTGCGACCGGTTTCGGTGAGTTCAACGGTGCCGTATTTGGCATGGTCCAGGTAGCCCTGCTCGGCGAGTTTGCGCACGGCATCGGAGACCGTGGAGATCCGCAAGCCGGTTTTTTCGGCGATGTCCTTGGTGGTGACCGGTTCGCTGGTCCACTCCGAGAGGCTCCAGACGGCTTTGAGATGGTTTTGGGCGCTGTCCGACAATTCAGTAACCGACATGCAGGCCAGTCTACGCAGCCCGGGCCCCACAAGCCCGTCGGAGGGTCCCGGCCCCACCGGCTAGAAGGCCAGGACCACCCGGGCCACCACATAGGCGGCGACCACGAAGACCAGCGAGGCGAAGCCTCGTTTGAGTACCCGTTCGGGCAGCGAGCGCCCGATATGCCCGGCAATATAGGACGCCACCATGGCGGTTCCGGCGAAGGCCCCGGTCAGCGCCCAGTCCAGGTCCAGGTTCCCGATATGGGAGATGAATCCGCCCAGGGAGTTGACCACCACGATGACCAGCGAGGTCCCCACCGCCGTGGTCATCGGCAGCCCCAGGACCAATGCCAGGGCCGGGACGATGAGGAACCCTCCGCCGACCCCGAGCAGACCGGTCAGGAATCCGACGACGATACCGGTGGCCACCGCCTTGGGTAGGCGGCGACGCCAGATGATGGTTCCGTCGGCGGCATAGTCGTGGCCGGCCCGGGAGCCGACGGGCAGCAGCATCCGGATGCCGGCCAGCACCATGATCGCCGCGAAGACGATCAGCAGCACCTGCTGATCCATCAGCGAGTTCACCGCGGTGCCGGCGAAGGCCGTCGCCCCGCCGGTGACCCCGATGACCAGCGCCAGCCGCCAGTCCACATCGCGTCGTATCCGGGGCAGCACCGCCATGGTCGAGGAGGCCCCCACGACCACCAGCGAGCTGGGGATGGCCGCCGAGAGTGGCATCCCCACCCCATAGACCAGTGCCGGAACCGCCAGGATGGACCCTCCCCCGCCGACGAGCCCCAGCAGCCCGCCGACGATCAGCCCGAAGACCAGTGCGGCACCGATCACCGCCGGCTACCTGGCGTGCTGTTCGGCCCAGGCGGCATAGCTGCCCTCGAGCTCGACGACGTCGTACCCGGCATGACGCAGCGTGCTGGCGACCACCGAACTGCGCACCCCACTCTGGCAGTAGGTGACGATGGTTCCACTGGTGGGCAGCTTCTCCAGGTTCCACAACACCCTCCCGCCGTGGAGTTGTTCCGAGCCGGGGACGTGGCCGTCCTCGTGCTCGGATTTGGCCCGGACGTCCAGCAGCAGCGCCTTGTCGAAGTCGGCGATCTCGCCCGGCTGGACCAGTTTCGGCGTATGCCGGGGCAGGCCCTCGATGCTGGTGACGTAACCGGAGACATCGTCGATGCCCACCCGGATCAGGTGGTCCCACATCGTCCGGGCGGCCTCGGGGCCCTCGGCCAGCAGGACCAGCGGGCGGCCGTCGCGTTCGGGGTCGATGGCCCAGGCCCCGTAGGTGGCCATGGATTTGATCGCCGGGATGTTCACCGACCCGGTGACCGTGCCCCGGTGGACCTCGCTCTGGGCCCGGGTGTCCACGAAGGTCACCTCGTGGGCGTCCAGCGAGGCGGCGACCTGGTCCACGTCGAGCTCCTGAAGCGGCTTCCGTTCGCCCAGGACGGCGGGGCCGGCGAGGTTCTGGCGCTTCATGCGCCCGAAGTAGGCCGGGGCGTCGGGCTGGCCCTCGAGCAGTTCGGCGACGAAGCCTTCCTCGTCGTCGGCCTCCAGGTATTTGCCCCACCAGGCGTTGAGCCGTTCATAGCCCACGGTGCTCGAGGGCACGGCACCCAGCGCCTTGCCGCAGGCGCTGCCGGCGCCGTGGGCCGGGTGGACCTGGACATGGTCGGGCAGGGTGAGGAACTTGTCCCGCAGGCTGGCGAACATCTGCTTCGCCCCGATGAAGCGGGTATCCACGCCGCCGGCGGCCTCGTCGAGCAGGTCGGGGCGGCCCAGATCCCCGCAGAAGACGAAGTCACCGGTCAGCGCGTACCCGGGATCCTTCGAGAAGGCCCCGTCGGTGACCAGGAAGGTCAGATGTTCGGGGGTGTGCCCGGGGGTGTGGAGGGCGGTGAGGGTGATGTTGCCCAGGGTGATGGTGCCACCCTCGGTGAGCACGGTGGCCTCGAAGTCATAGAGCCAGTCGGGTCCTCCCTCGCCGGAGACATACATGGTGGCGCCGGTATCGGCCGCCAGTTCGCGGGTGCCCGAGAGGTAGTCGGCGTGCACGTGCGTTTCGGTCACGGCGGTGATCTTCAGTCCGTTCTCCGCGGCGATCCGGTGGTAGACGTCGGTATCGCGGCGGGCGTCGATGACCACTGCTTCCCCGTTGCCCTGGCAGCCGATGACGTAGCTGGCCTGTGCCAAATCGGTGTCGTAGATGCGTTCAAAGAACATGGCGTACTCCTTAGGCAGTCGCTCGTGGGTTCAGGCTCGTCCCTTGAGGATGAGATTCCAATACATGTTGGGCAGTCCGTAGCGTTTGAGGTACCACATGTCCTTGCGTTCATGGGTGGTGTCGATGAACGGGAAGCTTGGTGCCGGGCGCATGCTGTAGTCGAATTCGGCCAGCAGCATCGTGTGGCGTGAGGTGGTCAGCGGGCAGGAGGCGTACCCGCCGTAGCTGGCCGACGGCGTCGCCCCACGCATGACGGCCAACAGGTTCTCCACCACCACGGGGGCCTGTTTGCGGATGGCCGCCCCGGTCTTGGAGTTCGGGCTCGAGCCGGCATCGCCCAGGGCGAAGACCTCCGGGTACCTGGTGTGGCGCAGCGTGTTCTTGTCGATCTCCACGTAGCCGGCGGGGTTCTGGGGGTCGGCCAGGGCATTGTTCTTCAACCAGTCCGGGGCGGACTGCGGCGGGACGGCGTGGAGGAAGTCGTAGCCGAGTTCCTCGTCGGTCCCGGTGGTGTTGTTGCGCACCGAGACGGTTTTGGCCTCCGGGTCGATGGAGGTTGCTTCGCTGCTGAAGCGGACCTCGATGCCGTAGTCGGCGACGACCCGGTCGAGTTCGTCGGAGAATTCCTTGACCCCGAACATGCCCGGGGTGGGTAGGACCAGGACCATGCGGATATCGTCCAGGACCCCCTGTTCACGCCAGTAGTCGGCGGCGAGGTAGGCGATCTTCTGGGGTGCTCCGGCGCATTTGATCGGCCCGGCCGGCATGGTGAACACGGCGGTGCCCGAGCGCAGGGCGCGGATCATGGTCCAGGTCTTGGGCGCCAGCTCGAAACTGTAGTTGCTCGAGGCCGAGGGGGTCTTCAGGGCCTCGGGCAGGCCGGGCAGCTTGTCCCAGTCCAGCTGGATGCCGGGGCAGACCACCAGGTAGTCGTATCCGACGGTGGTCCCGGAGGCGAGGGTGACGGTCTTCGCCTCGGGGTCGACCCCCGTGGCGGCGTCCTTGATCCAGGCGACCCCCTGGGGCATGACCGAGGCCTGGGACCTCACCGATTCCTTCGCCGGGGCCCGTCCCCCGCCGACCAGGGTCCAGAGCGGTTGGTAGTAGTGCTTGTCGTTCGGTTCGATGACGGCGACGTCGTCCTGGCCGGCATGGCGTAGCCGGGCGGCCACGCTCAGTCCGGCGTTGCCGCCGCCGATGATCAGGATGCGATGGTGCAGGCCCATATGAAACGTCTCCACTTCGTTCGGCGCTGCCCGCCGGAGCTGTGCATGCGGCGGGGAGGTGCCGGATCCCAGCGGGAAGCACCCTACGACCTAATGTACGTACATTTACCGATTCTGGGAAGCCCCCGGATGGTGGCAGTGGTCGGCGCGCCGGGAACCGGCGGGGTCAGCGGGCGGCGGCGGGGGCCGAGGGATAGGAGGTGGTGACGGTGAAACGGTCTCCCCGGATGAGGGTTTCGCGCCATTCCACCGCCTGCTCCCCGGCCAGACCGAGACGTTCGATGAAGAAGACGGCGGTCCCCTCGGGACAGGCCAGGCGCCGCGACTGGGCCCCGTCGGAGGCCAACGCGTGCAGGGTTTCATGTCCGGCGCTGAGGGTGATCGAGCACCTGCGGCGCAGCACCTCATAGAGGGCCGTATGCCTCAGATCGGCCTCCAAGACCGGCGCGGCAAGGTCGGCGGGCAGCCAAGTGTCGTCCACGGCGATGACGTCGCGGTCCGCATAGCGGGTACGGGAGATGAAGACGAGTTCGGCATCGGCCGCCAACCCCAGATGGGCCGCCGCCGTGGCGGAGCGGCGCAGCTCGGCGACCTCGACGACGCTGCGCTGGGTCATCCCGGCGTTCTCGACGGCGGCAAAGAGGCTGTAGACGGGGCCGAACCGTTGTTCGTCCACGACGTTGACCACCGAGGATTGCCTGCCGCGTTGGGCCGAAAGCAGCCCGGCCCGACGCAGCGGGGCCAGGGCGGCCCGGATGGTGGACCGGCTGACCTCGTATTCATCGGCCAGGGCCATTTCCCCGGGGAAGCCGTCGACGAACTCCCCGCGGTCGATCCGCTCCTTGAGCCGATCCTGGACCGCTTGCCAGAGGGGGACCTTGCGCCCTGGTTGATCCCGTTGCCCGGTGGCCATCGTCTCCCCGCCTCGCTGTCTATGGTGCCGGCCGGTTGCCGGACGCCCGGACGCCGAGAACTGACGTGCCGGCTCCCGGGACCGATGCTATCGCGGGTCGGGCCCGGGCTGCCTCAGATGCGGACGTAGGCGGCCCCCTCGCCCTGCCGGCGGGCCAGCTGGGCGATGGCTGCCGGCACGTCGCGGACCCCGGGGGCCAGCTCCGAGACCTCCACCCCGGCCGAGCGCAGGGAGTTGGCACAGGCACTGATCGCCACCCGTCCCGTGCCGAGCAGCTCCGTGATCCGTGCCGAGTCCTCCGCCGGGGCGGCCAGCCGGGTCACCGACGGACCCTGGACCACGATCTCCACCTCGGTGCCGGGCAATTCGGCCAGCGCGTTGGCGGCGATCCTCAAGGCCGTGGCCAGATCGGGGAACGGCGCCTGCCCCGGTCCGGCCAGGTGCAGCACCAGGGAGTTCATGGTGCCTCCGTTCCCGCGCCGCTGGTGGCCCGTTCGCCCGACTGGCCCGAACCAGCGTCCTGCGAGCCGGCGTCGTGCTCCGCGTCCTGCCCGTTCCCCGGGTCTTCGGCCTTGAGGTGACGGCGGACCGCCAGGATCCACCAGCCCAACAGCACCAGTCCCAACAGTGCCGGCCAGGCCCAGCCCGGCAGCGCCTGGTCGACGGAGCCGGCCGCGGCGGAGACCTTGTCCATCACCGAGGCGGAGATCAGTTCATTGGAGGTGACGAGTCCGCCGGTGGCCAACATGACGACCCCGACGGCCACGGTGACCACCCCGGCGATCAACATGTTGGTGTTGAAGCGGAACCTGCCCAGATACACGGTGCGTCCGCGCAGCCAGCCGGCCTTGAACACCCCGGTCCGACGGATGATGCCGGCCACGATCAGCACGGGGATCACCATGCCCAGGGCGTATATGGCCAGCAGCAGTCCTCCCGAGAGGGCACTGCCCTGGGCCAGGACGAGGGTGAGGATCGCTCCCAGGACGGGGCCGGTACAGAATCCGGCCACCCCGGCGGCGGTCCCCAGCAATACGGCCCCACCCAGTGACGGGGTCGCTGGACCCTTGCGCCGGGCCCGGCTGGGCAGCAGCTTGCCGACATCGAATCCCCCGCCCAGGATCTGCACGACCCCCAGGGTGATGATGACCCAGGCGGCCACGACGATCAGGGCCCGGCGATCCACCGCGATGGTGCCCCCGAGCCAGCCGATGCCCAGGCCCAGCGGGACCAGGGTGGCCAGCATGCCGATCAGGAAGGCCAGCCCCAGGGCCGAGAGCCTGCGGGTGGAGGTGGCCGCATGGGCGAAGAACGCCGGAAGCAGCAGGGCGTTGCAGGGGCTGAACAGCCCCAGCACTCCCCCGACGAAGGCAAAGAGCAGTCCGGCCTCCATCTACTTCTCGTCCTTTTCAGCGGCCTTGATTTCCTTGTCGATGGCCTCGATGAAGTTCTCCGTGGGCTGGGCGCCGACGAACGGGGTCTTGTTCAGCAGGAAGGACGGGGTGCTGGTCACGCCCAGCTCCATGGCCTCGTCGATGTTCTGCTGCACCACATCCGGGGCGTGGACCCCGTTCATGTCCTCGATGAGCTGATCGCCGTCCATCCCGAGCTTCTCGGCGGTGGCCTTCAGGTTCTTGTCCTCGAAGGCGGAGGCATCGGCGATCTTGCCGTCCTTGGACATCTCCTCGTGGAATTCGAGGTAGCCGTCCTGCATGGCCGCCGCCTGGGCGGCTTCGGCGGCCTTCAGGGACGCATCGCCGAAGATGTCCAGGTCCCGCCATTCAATGCGCAGCTTTCCCTCGTCGACGTACTTGTCCATCAGGGTCGGCAGGGTGTTGGCCGTCCATTTGGCGCAGAACGGACACTGGAAGTCCGAGTAGGCCACCATGACCACCGGCGCATCCACATCCCCCACGGCGGTGGGATCCTCCGGATCCACGCGGGCCATGTCCGGGACCTCGACGTCCTCGCCCGGGGCCTGCTCCTGCTGGGGTGGTTGCTGCTGTTGCTGTTCCTGCGGTGCGGCGGCCGGGGCCGGTTCGGAGGGGCTTCCGTTGCCGAAGGGCAATTGCATGCCGATCAACAGACCGATGACGAGGGCCACGGGGATCGGAATGATCCACACCCATGGCAGTTTCCTGGCTCCGCCGTTCCGGCGGCCCGGCGTCGCCGGTTCGTCGTGCATTGGTGTTTCAGACATGGGGGTGCTGCTTTCGATCGATTAGCTACTATGTTGCATAGTATCTCTACTATCCTTGATAGTAGATAGAACGGCGACGATCAAGTTTTCCGTTGAAGATCACACACCACCCAGGAGCCAGTACCCATGTCACGCCCCGCACGACCGCGCATCGGCTTCACACGCCGCATCACGTTGGCCGCGACCGCCCTGAGGTGGTGGGGGCCCCGGCAATGGATCGTCGCCGCCCTCGGCGCCCTGGGCATCGGCGTGCTGCTCGGCGTGGCCACCGTCCTGATCCCCAACGACTTCTTCAGCCGCGACATCGCCCCCACGGCATGGGACCGGCCGGTCTGGATCGCCACGTCCCTGCTCTCCGGACTGTTGGTGGGCAGCTATGTCAGTCCCCGCGGGGCCGCCCCGGCCCCGGAGGACTCCTCGGCCGACGGCGGTTCGCGTTGGGGGTTGGCCGGTGGGCTGCTGGCCTGGTTCGCCATCGGTTGCCCGGTCTGCAATAAGATCGCCCTGTTGGCCCTGGGGTATTCCGGCGCAATGGCCTACTTCGCGCCCCTGCAGCCCTGGATGGCCGCCCTGGCCCTGGTCATGACCTTCGGCGCCGTGATCTACCGGCTCTCGGGCCAGGTCGAATGCCCGGTGTCGATCCCGCGACCGGATGCCCTACAGGAGACAGCGGAAAGGACCCAGGCATGAGCACCACCACCACCGGCGAGGCCGCCGTCGAGCCCGGGGCATCGCCCCGGCAGCCCCTCCTGCCCTTCGACCCCGGAGAGGCCCCCCGGGTCGGCACCCTGGAACGCCGGGTCCTGGACGTGCTGTGGAAGACCAAGCAGACCCACACCACGCGCAGCATCCTCGAGGAACTGGCCACCGGCGAACCCCCGCATCCGGCCTACACCACGGTGGCCACGGTGTTGGGGCATCTGGTGGAGAAGCAATTGGCCACCCGGGAACTGACCGGCCAGGTCTGGTCCTACACCGCCGCGTTGAGCGGTTGTGAATTCTCCGCGGCCCATATGGTCCGGGCGCTGGGCGAAACCAACGACCGGCGCAGATGCCTGGCCAGCTTCGCCACGTCGCTGGATCCCGCCGACCGCGCCTACCTGAAATCCCTGCTCTAACCACCCCGCCCGGGCCCGTCCGGCCCGGCGACTCGACCCCGCCGAACGCACCGGATACCCGGTCCCCCGCCCCGCATTGGTAAAATGGTACGGATCTTTTAACCCGTCACGGCCCGTGGCGGTCCGGAACCACCGAGGCAGGGACAGGGGGAAGACGCCATCGGCCAGCGCAACCAGCACGAGCAACCGGCCGGGACCGATACCGCCCCGACCGCCCGGCCCGGGAGGCTCAGGGCGTTCCTGACGGGCCTGTCGGTCCCTGCCGGGGTACTCGTGCTCTGGCAGGGCATCATCCTGGTGTTCGTACTGCCGTTGGTGAAGTTCTTGTTCACCCACGCATTGGCGCTGGCCGGGACCCCGAACCTGACCGACCGGAACTTCCCGCGGATCCTGCATAGTCCCCCGTCGGTGTTGCTGTTCCTGGCCATCGGGTTCATCGCCCTGGGCGCACTGGCCCTGCAATACACCTCGGTCATCGCCCTGGTGGGCAGGATCCGCGCCGGGTCACGGCATCCGGGAACGACGGCGGGACGCCAGGCCTGGCGTGCGACCGGCAAGGCGCTGGGGCTGCAGGCCCCGCTGGTGGCCCTCTACGTCTTCCTGCTCATGCCGCTGGGCGGGTTGGCCGATCTCTCCCCGCTGACCCGCGATATCGGGGTCGCCCCGTTCGTCACGGCCGAGTACCTCAAGAAACCGTTGAGCATCAGCTTGTACCTGTCGATGATCAGCGCGCTGGTGTATCTGAACCTGCGCCTGTTGCCGACCATCCCGCTGCTGGTCACCCGCGGGCTGACCCCGTTGCGGGCCATGCTCACCAGCTGGCAGGCGACCTGGACCCCACGCCTCCGCCTCCCGACGATCCTCGCTGCCCCGCTACTGGCCGCGGTGCTGACCTTCGATCTGCCCTCGCGCACCGTGGCCTGGGCCGCGACCCTGCCCGGGGCCGTGCTGGACACCGATTCCCATCTGGTGACCACCCTGGGCCTGGGGGCGGCGCGGGCGGCGGACTTCGTGCTCATGGTCATCGCCACGGTGGCGCTCATCCGGGTGTTGCTCGCCTGGGTGGATCGGCGGGTTCCGGCCGGCCGGGCCTCCGCCTCGCCCGCCGGGGCGGTGGACCGCCCCGCCGCCGAAGCCAACCGGTCGCCGGGCCGTGCCGCACTCCCCCTCGGGGGACGTCGGCTGGCGCTGCGCACCACGGCGGGCGCCGCGGTGGTGGCCATCGCCATCATGGGCGCCCCCGCGGTGGCCGCCGCTCCGGCCCAGACTTCCGACCCCCTGGTCATCGCCCACCGCGGGTGGGTGTGGGGCGGGGTCGAGAACACCCTGGGCGCCTTGGAATCGGCGGCCACCCAGGACCCCGATCTGGTGGAGGTCGACGTCCAGCAGACCAAGGACGGACACTTCGTCGCCAGCCATGACACGAACCTGCTGCTCCTGACCGGCCACAACGTGGACATCTACGATCTGACCCTGGCCGAGGCCGAAGCCACCACGGTCAGTGCCCGGGGCTTCAGCGACCACATCCCCTCGATGCTGGACTACGTCCGCCGGGCCCGGCAGTTGGGGATCAAGCTCCTCATCGAGCCCAAGGTCCACGGCCATGAAACGGACGACTACCTGGACCGCTTCATCGCCGAACTCGCCTCGGTGGGACCCCTGGACGACAACATCTACCATTCCCTGGATGCCGACCTCGTGGAATCGCTCAAGGCCCGGCGCCCCGACCTGTCCGTGGGATACACCATCGCGATGACCGTCGGCGGGATCCCGGACGTGAACTGCGATTTCCTGGTCGTGGAACAGGCCTCCTATTCCAAGCAGTTCCTGGACCAGGCCCGCGCGGCGGATCTGCCCGTCTATGTGTGGACGGTCAACCGCGAGGACCGCATCCGCAAATACCTCTACGACGGCGTCGCCGGAATCGTCACCGACCACCCGCAGCGGGCCAGGACCCAACGGTCCCGGGTCCACGCGCATCCGGGCACGGCGTTCCCGCTGCGCGATGTGGTCAAGCATCTGGCCAGCGTGATGCCGACCTCGCATTAGGTACCAGGGGGAATGTCCCAGGCCCCGCAGGGGTTGGCCCGGATATGGACCTGACCACGATTCCCCTGACCACGATGGATGAGCGCACCACGACCCTCAACGACTACGCGGGCCAGGTGGTCATGGTGGTCAACGTCGCCTCGCGCTGCGGACTATCCGGACAATACGAGCAGCTCGAGGAACTCCACCGCACCTATGCCGATCGCGGTTTCACCGTCCTGGGTTTCCCCAGCAACCAGTTCCTCCAGGAACTGCGCAGCAACGAGGCGGTGCTCCAGTACTGTTCGACGACGTACGGCATCACCTTTCCGGTCTTCGACCGCCTCCGCGTGAACGGCCGGAACGAGCACCCGCTGTATACGGAGCTGAAGAAGACGAAGGACGCCACCGGGAAGGCCGGACGCGTGCGCTGGAACTTCGAGAAGTTCCTCCTGCTACCCTCCGGACAGAGGCTGCGCTTCCGTCCCCGGACCACACCGGATGCCCCGGAAATCATCGCGGCGATCGAAGCCAACCTCCCCGACCAGCCACCGACCGATCGGACACGGAACCAGCCATGATCCTTCCCGAGCCGCTCATCCCCGTCTTCCTGAAGGCCACGAAGGCCGGAGAAGAGTTCATCTCGGAGGCCGCGGCCCACCGACGGGTCCGCGAAGGCACGCTCCGCCCGGCCCCCTACGGTCCACCGCGGGGGCTGCGGAACGACGTCGGCATCACCGTGGCGCGCACCGCGGCCGGATGGCCCGCCTACACGCTGCGGCCCCGCAATCCCGGGGCCCGGGGGCACCTCATCTACGCCCACGGCGGCGGATGGGTCAACGAGATCTCCCCCCAGCATTGGCAGCTCGCCGCGCAGATCGCCGCCGAGGCACGGACCACCGTCCATGTGCTGATCTATCCACTGGTCCCCTTCGGCACGGCCGGGAGGGTCGTCGACGGTTTCACCACCGAGGTCCTGAAGTGCCTGGAGAGCGCCGAACCCACCGTCCTGGCCGGGGACTCCGCAGGAGGCCAGATCGTCCTGTCGACCCTCCTGCACCTGCGCGACCGGCACCAGGTGACCCTGCCGCGGACGATCGCCATCGCCCCGGCGGTCGACCTGTCCATGAAGAACCCCGAGATCGCTGCCGTCCAGCCCAGTGATCCGTGGCTCGGCACCCGGGGCACCCAGGTCTTCATCGACCTGTGGCGGGACACCCTGGACGTGGATGACCCCACGGTCAGCCCGCTCAATGGTGACTTGGAGGGTCTGGGCCCCGTGACGCTCTTCTCCGGAACCCGAGACATCCTCAACCCCGACGGCCGGCTCTTTGCACAGCGCGCCGCCCGGGCCGGCGTCGACGTCGAATACGTCGAAAAGCAGGGGCAGCTCCACGTGTATCCGCTGCTGCCCACGGCGACCGGGCGTGCCGCCCGCCAGCACATCGTGGCGCGGGTCCGCGAAGCCACCGCGTAGCCGTCTTCCTCCGCCGGGCCGCCGTCAGCCGGCTCAGCTGCCGCGGACCCCGACCCTGAGGATCTGATCGTCCTCGGGACCGGGGCTGCCTCGTCCGTCAGTGTTGTTGGTCAGGATCCAGAGGTCCCCGTCCGGGGCGGTCGTCACCTGGCGCAGCCGGCCGAACTGTCCCACATAGTGTTCGGTCGAGGTTCCATCCTCAAACACCGGAACCATCCGCAGGGCGGCCCCCCGCAGATTGGCGATGAAGATCGCCCCGGCGGTGATGGTCATCCCACTGGGGCTGGCCTCGGCGGGAGGCCATTGCTGGACGGGATCGGTGAAAGCGTCCTCGTCGGCGATGCCTTCCACCGTCGGCCAGCCGTAGTTGGCCCCGGCGGTGATCACGTTGAGCTCATCCCAGGTGCTTTGCCCGAATTCGGTGGCATAGAGCGTGCCCACGGCGTCCCAGGCCAGCCCCTGCGGGTTGCGGTGCCCGAGGCTGTAGACGTAGGAGTCCTCGAAGGGGTTCGAGTCCGGGATTCCGCCGTCGGGCTCCATCCGCAGGATCTTCCCGCCCAGGCTGTCCCGGTCCTGGGCCAATGAGCGGTCGCCGGTATCCCCGGTGGTGGCGTAGAGCATCTTATCGGGGCCGAACCCCAGCCGCCCGCCATTATGGTTCGTGCCGGCGGGAATCCCGTCGAGCAGGGTTTCGACACTGCCCAGTGCCAGCGA
The DNA here is from genome assembly GCA_030452125.1 of Micrococcaceae bacterium. Lineage (GTDB taxonomy): Bacteria > Actinomycetota > Actinomycetes > Actinomycetales > Micrococcaceae > Arthrobacter_H. Next base: position 22,718 of record JAKDMV010000020.1, on the reverse strand, counting down.
CCCCGGTTGGCCAATGAGTTCGAAACGCTGGATCCGGTTGCCCTCGGCCCCGGTGGAATAGGCGTAGAGCTGTTCGGTCCCGCGCATCGCCAAGCCCAGCAGCCCGCCTTCCCCGCCATGGACCACTCCGGGGACGACGCCGATCTCCCGGGTTTCGCTGTCCTCCCCCAATTCGAGGATGCGCCCCGAGTCCCGTTCACTGATCAGGGCCGTTTTCTCGCGGAAGACCACCGACCAGGGCGCTTCCAGATCCTCGGCGACCACTTCGGGATCATCCTTCAACACGGACAGGGTCGGGGCGGCTTCTGCGGGCCGGATGGACGAACCGGCGGGGGCCGATCCCTGCCCGGGCGCCGGGGGTGCAGACTCGTCCGTGGGAGGTCCTGCGGTGCAACACGTCAGTGCCAGAGAGGCGACGAACCCGGTGACAGCGAGAAGCGAACCGCGCGGCACGTGCATGCATGGCCTCCTGGCCGGCTGGCTGTTCACCAGGCGTGGGCAGCAACCTCGCTGGCGGGAACGCCGCAACCGGCTCCGACGGCGGCCCCTTCCGCCCAGTATGGACGCTGGCCTGCCAAAGCGCACCCGTGGCACGCCCGGGCGATCCGCCGGTCCGGCCTCCACGGCCCGGGACCCACGTTGACGGGCGGGCGCCCGGCTGAAAGGGTTGGTGCTCTTCGACCACCCAACCTCCGAGGGACCCCGATAGATGAAGATCGTGATGTATCTGGCCGCAGTCGTCGGCGGCCAGGTCTTCACCACCGGTTTGCTGGCGTGGGTCCTGGCCACCTCCTCGGCGAGGTCCCCCGGGGCCGTCCTGTTGGCGGCGTTGGCGCCGACGGCCTTCGTGGGGGCCGCCTGGTGTCTGGGGACCCGCAGCGTCGACGCGCCGGTGCGGACCCCGGGCACCGCGTGGACGGCTGCCTTCGGCACGGGGTGGCAACGCAGCGGATCGGCCCTGCTGGCCATCGGCATCCTGGCCACCCTCGCCCACGCGCTGACCAATGGAAACTCCGTCTGGCCCGCGCTTGTCCTGGTGGCCAGCGGCTTCGTCTTGAGCGGCTTCGGGATCGGCACCGGGCGGTGGATCCGCGCCCGCCGCCCGGATGAGCTGATCAGTGGGCCACGCAGGATGCCCGCGGCCGAACGCCTCCAACGGCAGATGGCCTGCCTGGTCGCGATCGGCTCACAGGCCATCTTCTGGATTTCATTGCTGGCCGGGGCCCCTTCCCGTCCCACCGGCGACACCGGACAGCTGGTCTACCACCTGCTGGGCAACACCCAGCTGGCCCTCTACGCTACCGGCCTGGCCGCCATGATCTGCGGGGCCTACCTGCGGGACCAGGTCCTGCACGATGCCCGGGTCAACAGGGACCAGACGGCGCTGTTGCGTCGGATCATCCGTGGGAGGACGCCGCTGCCCCAGGACGCCGAACTCCGCCGCCAGGCGCTGCGGTTCGCGCTGTCCATGCCCTACCAGTCGTTCTTCCGGGCCATGGTCTTCCCGCTGTTGTTCCTGGCGCAGGCGCTGCAGTACTACGTGGGGGTCATCCGGGGCGAAGGATCGTTCTTCGGCCAAGTCACCTCGTTCGCTCTGGCCGTGGGCCTGGTCCTGTCCACGGCCCACTTCCTGCGGTGGGGACGGGCGGCCCGCCGCTTCGCCCGGCGACAGCCGCAGGGGCCCCCGGTCACCACCCCCGGGGGCTGACACCGCGCGGACCCCGGTCGCCACCGGCGGATTCAGCGTCCGGAGCCGGCCTCCCACAGCGGGACCGGGACCGTGCCACAGGAGCGGCCGCCGGCATCGAGCAACCGGCCCGCCCGCTTATAGTGCCGCACGGTGGCCTGCCGGGATACCACCGTGCACCCCGGGGCCCGCCGGGCCAGCTCCACCTCGAGCCCGCGGACCTCGGAGAACTCATGCACCCACAGGGTCGCCAGCAGGTTCGCGGCCCCCAGCACCTCGGCGCTGAGCCGGCAGCCGGGAAGGTTCCCCAGATAGGCCCCGATCTCCTCCACCGAGGTCGCCGGAACGCTGAGCAGCAGGGAGACCTCGCGTTGTCCTGCCTCGATCTCCAGGGCGGCGTCGCAGCGCAGGGAGAGGAACCCCGAATCGAGGATCTGGCTGATCCTGCGTTGGGCCGTCTGCGCGGATACGCCGCATTCCTGCCCCAGCCGGGCCCAGGACATCCGGCCATCGGAGGACAGCCCCCGCACCAGGCGGGTGTCCAGCGCGTCGGGGACGTGGCCGACCCGCACCGGCCGTGCCGGGGCGCCCAGTTGGCGTACCTGGGCCGGCTCCAACGTCCCGGACCGCCATTCCGAGGCCCCGCGGTGCAGGGTGGTGGAGAACATCACGTCACGGTGGACCAGCCCGGGAAGCTCGGCGAAGGAGCGGGTCAGGGTGCGCATCAGCTCGTCGTGGGAGGAGGCATAGCAATCGACCAACAGGTCGTGGGGTCCGGAGACCAGCGAAACGGTGGCGAACGCCGGATCCAGGCAGAGCCGTTCGATCAGTTCCGCCTGTCGGGCCGGGGTCGAAGTCAGGTAGGCGAAGGCCGACCAGCCGGCCTCGAGGTACTTCGGCCCCGGGAACGGGGTCACCCAGGCGATGCCGGCCTCGCGCAGGGTCTCCCAGCGGCGGGCCAGGGTCACCGCCGAAACGTCCAGGACCGTCGCGAGCTGCTCCCAGTCGACGCGAGGGGCAATCTGCAGGGCGTGGATGATCTTGAGATCAAGTTCCGAGATCATGGACGATTCCTTCGTGAGTAATCCAAATAATGATGTTTCCACTGGATTTTCCGTGCCCTTACCGTACACCTTCAAAATAGGTGATGTACCGCACATCGGAGGTTCGGCCCCCAGGGCCCGGACCCCGGCAGAGCCCACCCACCAAGGATTCCCCATGAGAACCACCCACGAGGCCTCCGCACCCATCGTGCGGCGGACCATCACCGGCATGATCGTGGCCATGGCGCTGATCGAGGCGCTCAGCGGCGTCACGCAGGGCTATCTGAACCCGATCCTGCCGGCCCTGGGCCCGAGACTGGACATCGACGACCCGACCATCAACGGGATCTTCCTGATCTCCAACGTCTCCTTCGCGGTGATGACCCCGATCATCTCCCGGCTCGGTGACAGCTTCGGTTATCGACTGGTGCTGCGCTGCTCCACGGTCGTCGTCGCCGCCGGGGTCCTGCTCATGGCCCTGGCCCCGACCCTGCTCACCGTGAGCATCGGCGTCGTCATGCTCACCTGCGTCGTGGGTTTCATCCCGCTGATGATGGGCATCCTGCGCGTGACCAGCTCGGCCGACACCCGGCGCGGCGTCAGCGTCATGATCGGCACCTTGATGATCATGGTCGGATTCGGCGGCCTGCTGGCCGGTCTGATCGGGGCCCACGATCCGGCCCGCGGGTTCTGGGTCGGGGTGCCGTTCGCCCTCCTGGCGCTGCTCATGACGTTCTTCCTGCCCGACGCCGGGGTCCCCACCCGGGAGCCGATCGCCCTGCTGCCGATGACCTGCTGCTCCCTGGGGCTCGTGGGCCTGGTCATCGCCCTGTCGATGGGCCCGGACTGGGGCTGGCTGTCGGCGAAGACCCTGCTCGCCGGGATCATCGGGGTGGGCCTGCTGCTGTGGTGGACCCGCATCGACGCCCGCGCCGAGAAGCAGTTCATCAACCTGCGCCTGCTGGCGGTCCCGCGCGTACGCAGCGTCTCGCTGGCCACGTTCTTCTTCGGCTTCGCCTCGGTCAGCTATTTCGGGACCAACGGGATCTTCCTGCACGCCGACGCCGAGGCCGCCGGCTACGGTTTCGGACTCGATCCGCTGGCCATCGCCCTGGTCCTCGCCCTGGCCTCGGTCCTCGCCCTCGGCGCCTCGCTGCTGACCGGCCGGGCGCTGACGGCGATCGGCGAACGCACCACCTTGATGCTGGCCGGGGCGACCCTCGCCTCGGGGTTCGTGGTCATGGCCCTGGGGCACGGCTCCTTCACCGGATACTGCGCCGGCTTCGCCTTGTTCAACATGGGCATGGGCATCTACCAATCGGCCACCCGGGCGCTCTCGGTCGAAGGGGTCCCGCTGGAGGAAACGGCCACGGCCGCCGGACTGAACGAACTGGCGCTCTCGGTGGGCATCGCCGTGGGTGCGGCGGTGGTCAAGATGCTCTCCTCCACCTTCGCCGCCGACGGCCATATCCTGATGAAGGGGATGATCGCCATCTGGATCACCCTGATCCTGGCCGCCCTCGTCGCCACCTTGTTTTCCCGCGGGTACACCCCGGTCACCGCATCCGCCCCCACCGAAGAGGTCACAGCATGAATCCGCACCAGACCCGGCACGACGCCGGTCCCGCCATCCAGGAACCGGCCTCCACGATCTCCCGGGCCTTGGACCGCGATCGTGCCACCGTGCTGGAACTGAGCCACGCCCTGCATGCCGACCCGGAGCTCGGCGGGAACGAACACCGCTCCGCGGCCCGGGTGCGTACGGTGCTGGCCGGGGCCGGCTTCGACTTCCCGGACCACCAGCCGGACTCCCCCACCGCCTTCCATGCCACCACCGGTTCCGGGGATCTGGTCGTGGCCGTCTGTATTGAATACGACGCATTGCCGGGGCTCGGCCATGCCTGCGGACACAACGTCAACGGGGCCATGGCGGTGGCCACCGCGCTGGCACTCGCCGACGTCGCCGAAGAGCTGGGCCTGACGGTCGAGGTCTTCGGTACTCCCGCGGAGGAGACCACCGGAGGCAAGGTCGATCTGATCAACGAGGGCTTCTTCTCAGGGGTCCATCTGGCCTTAATGGGCCATGCGGCCGATACGGACGGGGTCGGCTCCGCCTCGTTGGCCCTGGGCTGCTGGGACGCCTACTTCTCGGGGGTTCCGGCGCATGCGGCAATGAACCCCGCGGCAGGGGTCAACGCCCTGGACGCGGTGGTGGTGGCCCAGACGGCCATCGGACTGGCCCGTCAGCAGCTACCGGCCGGGGCGATCGTCTCGCTGGTGGTCCTCGAGGGGGGCACCGCCGTGAACATCATTCCGGCCCGGGCCCACGCCCGGGTGGAAATGCGGGCCCCGTCGGCCGAGACCCTGGTCCTCATCCAGGACAAGATCCGCACATGCCTCGAGGCAGGAGCCCTGGCCAGTGGCGCCACGCTGGAGATCGAACCGCAGGGCCACGATTTCGCCGATCTGCGCCAGAACCGTTTCCTAGCCGAGTCCTATGCCGCCGCGATGGTCGATCGGGGCCGCGAGGTGCCGCTGCTGGAGGCTCCCGCGGCGTCCACCGACATGGGCAACGTCTCGCATCTGGTCGCCTCGATCCACCCGATGGTGGGATACCCCACCGACGGCGCCACACCCCATACCGCCGAATTCGCGTCCTTCGGAACCAGCGAGGGGGCCGATCAGGCAGTGCTCGACGGCGCCTACGGTCTGGCCATGGCGGCGGTCGCCGCCGCCACGGATCCGCGCGAACGATCCCGGCTTCAGTCGGGGATCAGTCCGCGGTGACCCCTGAACCGGCTCGCGGGGCCTGGCGCAGTTCGAACCACCGGTAGGCCTCGGTCCTGGCCTCTTCGGTCAGCACCGTGTACGCGGCAGGTTCGGCGCCGGCATCGCGGGCCGTCTGCTCGAGGTAGTCGCGCAGCACCCACACATCGACGGGGTCCACCAGTTCGCGTAGCTCCAGCGCCGCGTCGAGCGCCTCGTCGCTGAATTCGAGGTCTTCGCAGACTTGCTCCCGGCTCCGACCGGACAGGGACAGGTTCTTTGCGAGCTCTTCGCTGGTGACCTGGCGTTCGGCTGGTTTCAACGTCATGGGTCGCTCCTTCAGCTGATGGGGTCCTTCCCCTGAACCCTACGCGTCCCCGTCAACCCGTGGGCCTCTTCGTCCGGACTCACGTGCGAAGTCCGTGCCTCAAGCAAGACAAAGCATGCTCGAGCGCGGACTCGTGAACTTTCACGCGCCGGATTCGGCCAGCGCTTCACGGATGATTTTAGAACGGGTCTTCCCCTCACGCTCGGCGCGTGCGTCAACGACTGAGAGCTCTTCCTCGGTCAAGCGAAGCGCGACGACCTGAGACGGCCTCGAGCCACGCCCCGGACGGCCTCGGCCTCGCTTCTTCAACGTGTCGGCGAGAGCCGCTCCGCCCCAGGGGCACCGCCACTCCCGGGCACCATGCGCCCGCCGGATTCCAGGATCCGACGGACGTCGCGGTGCCGGGCCCCCGCCCCGGCAACTTCCCAAACTCGGGCTCGGCCACCGGCGTGGGTGGTATTGATGGCTTCCAGCACGGCGGGGGCCTCAGCGGCCAAGGACTCCATGAGCCGCGAGATGGTGACTCCGAGGCAACGAGCCAGAACGCCGCCGGGTCTTGCGCGACGAATGGTTTGCGCCACGGCAGAACGCGGTGTTCACGGCTGTTGGCAGGCTGACGGTTTTCGCAGTCCCGGTCAGCAGGATGGTTCCGGCTTGGGACGAGACACCGGTCCCGTGCGAATCATCTTGAGGTCGAGGTAGCAAGGAGCAAATTTCTTCATCGTCAGGGTGCTCCTTTTCCGGCCGGAATTAAAGACGAAGTTGGGTCTTGTGTTTTTTAATGTGACTCACATAACATTCGTTGTGTAATGAAATTACAGACCTGCTAGCGGCCTTACAGAAAGGAGATCCATTATGCGTGGTGGCATCAACCCCCGTCCTACCCGCCCCTAATGACTTGCTGAAGTGCCCTGTATGCCATATCGATGGCCAGCAGGGCACTTCTCTAATCAAGAAAGTACTCGTATGAATATTGATGGCATCTATGACAGCTATGTCCGCTCTAGTGCTCGGTACTGCCGCGACCTCTTCCGCGCGGCTCAAAATTTCTTCGCAGCGAATGCTCTTGTCGAAGATGTCATCACTGGATCGGGAGTCCCTACTCCTCCTCAGGTCGACGCCATCTCTTCAACCTTCGCTAAAACCAGCACCTGTGCCATAGAAGCGGTGGCTTCAGTCCAAGAATTCGCCGCGGCGCACAACAACTATCCAGATCAGCAGCTTCTCGTGGATTCTGATACCCAGCAGTGGAGGCTCCGTCGGATAGCTGAGCTCGGGGAGCGGATCGCCAATATGACTTCTGCGCTGAGTTCTGGGGCCGATCTGCAGGAGCAGATCTGGGCTGAGCCAGAATACACTCGCCTGTTCACGGAAATGGCTGACATCGTATGTACAAGCGTGACCTGGCAGCGAAGTTTAGCCCTCGAGACACACGGGGAGTTGTGATTTGAGCATCGCCGACGAGAATCACGTCGACTCCGAGAGCCAGCCGAATCCTTTTCGACGCCTTGCTTTCCGGCAGTGGTATGCAGCTACAACACTGCTTGCTGTGAGCACTTCCACCATGGTGGCAGTAACGCTGGCACTCGTCGACGTCACGGCCAGTGTCGCCCTGGCCGGTCTGATCAGCGGCCTCATTCTTGGAATCGAACTGCTGGTAGTGCCCATAGGGGGTGGCTTGGCTGACGTGATCTCCCGTCGGACGCTGTTGCGCCGTGCGCTTTTCGCGGCACTGGCCGCGAACACCGTGCTCGTCGCCTTGCTGACCACCCTGACCCTGGCAGGGGGTGAAGGAAGAGCCTGGATTGCCTGGGCAGTGGTCGTTGCGCTCGTGGTGTCGGCGGGTGCGGCGGGAATCGCCGATCCCGCCCTCGACGCCTCGGCCCGGTCATTGATTAAACCTCCAGAGTTTCCGCGCGCAATGAGTGCCGAACAGGCACGCAGCTCCACATTGCAGATCGTCGGCAGTCCCGCTTCGGGTGGACTCTACGCCCTCATACCGTCAGCCCCGTTTATGCTTCGCGTTTTATGCGACCTGGGTTTCCTCCTGACCTTGCGACACATTCGCCAGGACCTCGGCCCCGTGACACATGAGGGACTAGATAAGGACTCAGGTGCCTCCCCTCGCCGCCGATATGCTCAAGCGCTCCTGGGGTACCGGGAGGCTTTGTCGTTTCTACGTCAACACCGTGCCTTACGGCGAGTTCTGGTCGCTGCGCCACTGGTTAATCTCATGGTTTTTTCCGGTACGTCCTGGACGGTTTTGCACCTGGCCTCAACAGGGGTGAACGCGCTAACAACGGGGATCACCGTCGCCGGGTTTGCTGTCGGTGGACTGATTGGCAGTGCCATAGCCCCGGCACTGACAGATCGATTCCCCCCTGGCCCCCTGGCGATCGTCGGGCTGTCTTGGATGACCGCCATCTTTGCCGGGCTATTTCTGTGTGACGGACGACCGTGGACACTGTTTGTCTTGGGCGTCCTCGCAATGCTTCCTTCTCCTGCGCTCAACGGGGGGCTGTTCGCACACGTGTTCGCCGAGACGTCTCCAGGCATGCAGGGACGGGTGATGGCCACCTTCAGCCTTGTCGGCGGACTCGCCACGGTGGCTGCTCCGATCGTTGCAGGAGCCGCCATTCAAGCTAGGCTTGACGCAACTTTGGGTGTCTTCACCTGCGCAATTGGCGCACTCGGAGTTCTGGTGTTGCTCACCTCTCCAGCAGTGCGGGCCATGCCCCGTCCGTGACCGGTTCTCCTCTTTGGCGTCGCGACTGATCGGACTGAGCGAAGACATGGGCCATGGGCATCGGTGGAACGTCACAACAGGAGGAGTAGCCGCCGAAAACGGTTGAGCGGCCTCATATAGATCCTCCTCAGGCCACCATTCCATGATTGGGCCGTACCGAAAATCAGCTCCGTAGGGGTATCGAATCCTGGAGTAGCGGCCTAACCTTTGGGACACTCGTTTGAGCCTGGGCCTTTCACCGGGCTCCGAATTCCAGGGACCGGCGAAAGACCGAAGCAGGGAGCTCGCGAGCATCCGCCGCGTCCAGAGTGTATCGGCTCCGGAGGCCCGCCTGTTTTGACCTCGGACTGTGATCGGTGCCATCCTACTGTTCATGAACCTGTCAGACAGCTGGACAGCAGGACAGCAACCGATCGAGCGCACGAGCGCCCCCGAAGCGGTCTTCGCCTCCCTGCGAAAGGCCATCGAAGCCGGCGACCTGCCCGTGGGCACCAAACTCAGTTCGGAGGCAGCCCTGGGCGCCCGCTTCGGCGTCAGCCGTTCGGTCGTGCGCGAGGCCCTGCGCTCCTGCGCGTCCCTGGGTCTGACCCGCACCGAGACCGGCCGCGGCACCTTCGTCATCGCCGACCACGCCACCACCGACCTGGTGCTGGGCACCTTCTCCTCCACCGACCTCCTCGAGGCCCGCCCGCATATCGAGGGCCCGGCGGCCCGACTGGCCGCCGAACGACGCACTCCCGCGGATCTTGAACGCCTGGCCTCGCTCATGGAGCAGATGCGGACCGAGGAAGACGCCGAAGCCTGGGTGGAACTAGACACCACCTTCCACCTGGCCATCGCCGCCGCCGGGGGCAATGGCGTCTTCATCAAGGTCATCGCGGACATCCGCGAGGCCATGGCCCGCCAGTCCGAGACCATCAACCTGGTCTCTGGCCGCCGCCGTGCCTCGGAAGCCGAACACCAGAAAATCGTCTCGGCGATCCGGGCCCGTGACCCCGCGGCCGCCGAAACCGCCCTGCAGGAACACCTCGGAGCCGTCCACGGCGCCGTCGACCATCTCGTGAAGAACGGATCCCAGTGAATCTTCCCTCCCACGCCCCGCTCGCCGTCCAGACCCGAGGCGATGCCGTCGAATCCGTCCACTACGGATCCCTGATCACCACCGCACCCGACGGGAGCATCTCCTCCAGCATGGGCGACAGCCAGGCGGGCTTCTACCCGCGCTCGGCCCTGAAACCACTCTTTGCCGTGGGCATGGTGCGCGCCGGCCTGGCCGTGTCCAGCGAACAACTCGCCCTGGCCGCGGCCAGCCACTCCGGTTCCGAGCGCCATCAGGACATCGCCGCCTCCACCTTGGCCGACGCCGGAATGGACGCCTCGGCCTTGGCCAACAGCACCGACCTGCCCTATGGCGCCGAAGAACGAAGCGCCTGGCTGCAGGCTGGAAACGGCCCCACCCGACTGGCCCAGAACTGCTCGGGCAAACATGCCGCGCTCGTCGCCCTCTGCGTGAAACGTGGCTGGCCCGTTCAGGGCTACCTCGACACATCCCACCCGATCAACGAACTACTGCGCAGCACCGTCGAGGACCTCACCGGCGAGAACGTCGGCACCACCAGCACCGATGGCTGCGGAACCCCCGTCTACACCCTGTCCCTGGCCGGGGTCGCCCGGGCCTTCGGCCGGTTGGCCGCGGCCGCCGAGGGCACCGCGGAACGTGCCGTGGCCGATGCCATGCGCGCCCACCCCGAGCTGGTCGCCGGCGAGGGACGTGATGTCACAGCCATCATGCGCGCCGTCCCCGGGCTGGTCGCCAAGGACGGTTTCGAGGGCATCCAGGCCATCGGCCTGCCCGACGGCACGGGACTGGCCCTGAAGATCTCCGACGGCGGGGACCGGGCGCGGATGCCCGTCGCCGCGGCGGCCCTGTCCCGGCTGAGCGACGATCCCTCCCTGGCCGCGGCCCTGCACCCCCTCCTGGCCGTCGGCGCCCTGGGCGGCGGCGAACGCGTCGGCGAACTCACCGCCGTCCCCGCCTGATACTTCCGGGACCGGCCGACACCGCCGTCGTCCCCTCCCCCGCTTTTCCCATACCCACCCAGAGCAACACCCTTCAGGAGCATCACCCCATGTCCATCAGCACCTTGGCCGCCACCCGTCTCGAACACGATCTGATCGGTGACCGCGAAGTCCCCGCCGAAGCCTACTGGGGCGTGCACACGCTGCGCGCCTCGGAAAATTTCCATATCACCGGCCAGCAGGTGGGCTCGAACCCGCACCTGATCCGCGCCCTGGCCCTGGTCAAGCAGGCGGCGGCCCGGGCGAACCGCGAACTCGGTCTGCTGGACGCCACCCGTGCCGAAGCCATCGATGCCGCCTGCGCGGAGATCGCCGGGGGCGCCCTGCATGACCAGTTCATCGTCGACGTCCTCCAGGGTGGTGCCGGGACCAGCACGAATATGAACGCCAACGAGGTCATCGCCAACCGGGCCCTGGAGATCCTCGGCCACGCACGTGGGGACTACCAGCACCTGCACCCCAACGACCACGTGAACCTCTCCCAGTCCACCAACGACGTCTACCCCACGGCAGTGAACGTGGCGGCCTCCTTCACCGCAGCCCCGCTGCTGGCGGCCATCGAAGAACTCGAAACCGCATTCCAGGCCAAGGCCAGCCAATTCCGTACCGTGGTGAAGATGGGCCGCACCCAGCTGCAGGATGCCGTACCCATGACGCTGGGCCAGGAGTTCGGCACCTACGCGGTGACCATCCGCGAAGACCACGACCGGTTGGCCGAGTCCCTGGAGCTGGTTCATGAGATCAACCTGGGCGCCACGGCGATCGGCACCTCGCTCAACGCCCCCGACGGCTATACCGAGTCCGCCTGCCGGCACCTGGTCGAACTGACCGGTCTGCCGCTGACCACCTCCCCCGACCTGATCGAAGCCACCCAGGACGTCGGCGCCTTCGTGCACCTTTCCGGCGTGCTCAAGCGCGTGGCCGTGAAGCTCTCCAAGATCTGCAACGATCTGCGCCTGCTGTCCTCCGGCCCGCGGGTGGGTTTCAACGAGATCAATCTGCCGGCCGTTCAGGCAGGGTCCTCGATCATGCCCGGCAAGGTCAACCCGGTCATCCCCGAGGTCGTCAACCAGGTCGCCTACCAGGTGGTCGGGCACGATGTGACGATCTCGATGGCCGCCGAGTCCGGACAGCTCCAGCTCAACGCCTTCGAACCGGTGATCGTGCACTCCCTGTCGATGTCGATGCGCCACCTGGAAGCCGGCTGCCTGACCCTGGCCCGCAACTGCGTGTCGGGTATCACCGCCAACGAGGACCTGCTGCGGGCCAACGTGGAGAACTCGATCGGCCTGGTGACGGCGCTGACCCCGCAGCTGGGGTACGCCACCTCGACGGCGATCGCCATGGAGGCCCTGCATTCCGGCCGCGGGATCGCCGACCTGGTGCTGGAGCAGAACCTGCTCAGCCGCACCGAACTGGAGGAGCTGCTGCGCCCGGCACGCCTGGCCAACCTCTCCGAATAGTCCCTGTTCCCCGGGGCCACGCGCCGCCCCGGGGACCGGCAGGCCTTGACATTGGATTCCCTGGTTGAAGAATCGGAAGATGAGCACCCCCGTAACGCAGACGTTCACCGCCTTGGGCGATCCGGTGAGAGCGACGATCGTCGACCACCTCTCCGCGACGGATGCCACGGTCGGTGACCTGGCCGCCCTGTTCGAGATCTCCCAGAGATCCCTGACGCGGCATCTGGGCGTGCTGGAACGCGCCGGGCTGATCACCCGCCGTCGGGAGGGCCGGACGCGCCGCGTTCAGTTGGAAGAACAGACCCTGGATGCCGCGCACCATTGGCTCCAGGAGCGACGACGTCGGCTCGAGCACCGCCACCGACGTCTCGGCGCCGTACTGGCCCGCCTTCCGGAGCACTCCGATCCAACCGTCAGGGGAAAGATCATGAATCCGCACGACATCCACCATCCGGGACTGACCGAACACCGCCGCGTCGGCGAACAAAGCGTGGTGCACCGGCGCGAATTCTCCGCCCCGGCCGCCTTGGTCCAGCGCGCCCACACGGACGTGGAACTGTTCAGGCAATGGATGGGCCCGCGGGGGACCACAGTCCGCGTGGAACGCTTCGATGCGGTCACCGGAGGGGCGTTCCACTACATCGTCGAAGCCGAGGGTGGCGGCAGCTGGCCGTTCCACGGCTCCTATCATGTGGTCTCTCCCGGGCTGATCGTGCATACCTGGGAGTACGAGGAGGACCACGACGTCACCTTGGAGACGCTGCATTTCGTCGATCACGGCGACGGATCCAGCGCCCTGGAGGCCACCTCGACCTACCCGTCCAAACACGCCTGCGACGCCATGATCGATTCCGGCATGGACGCCGGGATGGACGAGGACTTCGAACGTCTGGACACCGTGCTGAAAGAGGCCCGCGACTGAGACCTTCGGCGAGCTTGCCGCCTCAGGGCCGCCGGCGCCCCGCCCACAGTCCGGTGAGCAGCGGAACGGCAGACCCGATCATCAGGACGTTGCCCAGCACCACGTCGTCGGGACGGACCAGGGATCCGGCGATGAGCACGGCACCGAAGACCAGGACCGCCACCGCCCGTTGGATGGTGCGCTGCAACCCTGCGACTTGGCGTTCCAGCCGGGGGCTGGCCACCGAGAGGGTCCCGTCTTCGATTCCGGTGATGAGGCCATCCAGGCGTTTGGGCAGCCCCACGGCGACCTTGGCGACATCGAGCCCCTCGCGGGCGACGTCCTGCACGAAATTTCCGCGCTCGTCGCGCAGCAGCTGCCCCGCATAGGGCTCCACCGAGTCCCACAAGTTGAACTGGGTATCTAGCGTGCTGCAGACGCCCGAGGTCAGGGACATCGCCCGGATGATGAGGAGGAAGTTCTCCGGCAATTGGAACGGCAACGACCTGACGACGTCCCCGAATTCAGTCGCGAATTCACGAAATTCGCGCGGGTCCACGTCCTTCAGCTCGGCGAAGCCCATCCCCCCGAAGCGGGCGAAAAGCTGCGTCATGGCCCGCTCCAGTTCGCCCGTATCGGTCGAGGGCACCAACACGCCCACGTCGCCGATCGCGGCTACGAGCCCTTTACCGTCCCGGGAGGCTGCGGCGATCAGTAGTTTCCGCAGTCCGCTTCGTGTACTGGGTGGAACGTCCCCCATCATGCCGAAGTCGATGAACGTCAGCTTCCAAGGGTGCTCCGCAGAGGAGTCGCCGGTTGGGGTGACGAAGATGTTTCCGGGGTGGGGATCGGCATGGAAGAAACCGTTCGTGAACATCTGGTCGAACATAATCGAGGCGAAAACGGGGGCCACCTGTGCCGGATCAATGCCTGCAGCACGAAGCGCCACGGCATCGGTGATCTTGATGGCGGTGACGTCCTCCAGGGTGAGGACGCGGCGGGCGCTTCGCTCCCAGACCACGGCAGGGACCGCCACCCGATCGTCCTCTGCGAAGTCCGCGGCGAAGCGCTCGGCATTGGCCGCTTCCTGCAGATAGTCGATTTCCTCGCGGCTCGTCTGGGCGAACTCTTCGACCAATGCCGGCATATCCGCGCGCTTGGAGACCAGGCGCACATGGCTGAGCCAGCCGCCGACTTTGCGCAGGGCCGCCAAGTCTATGTCGACAATGGCCTCGATGCCGGGTCGTTGAACCTTCAGCATCACCGTGTCGAAACCGGTATCGGCGGCCAGGCTGGGAACCAGCCGTGCCCGGTGCGCCTGCCCGAGAGAGGCTGCGGCAATGGGTGTCTCCTCGACGGCGGCGAAGACCTGCTCCAGCCCGGCACCCAACTCAGCCTCGGCAAGGGCCCGGATCGCGGGGAACGGAACAGGAGGAACCTCGTCCTGCAGACCTTCCAACTCGGCGGTGATCTCCGGCGGAAGGACATCGAGCCGGGAAGACATGAACTGCCCTACCTTGATCATCAAACCGCCCAGTTCCACCGCAAGCCGATGGAAACGCTGCGCAAAGCGCCGCATCCTTTCGGTCCGCCCCCGGTCCGCCATCCATCTGAGCCCGATCCGTGGAAGGAACAGTTCGAACCACCAGGTCACCACCAGGTGCCAGGCCGCGAAACGCAGGATGCGCCGATAGCGGGCACGGGTGTTGCCGGCCCCCGCCACCGGATCTGCCCGATCCCGACGAACCGACGCCACCCCCGTCAGCCCTGGGCGAGGATCGAGTAGAGCCGACGCCGGGCCTCGTCGAGCACCGTCACGGCTTCCTGCACCTGTTCCGGAGTTCCGGTGCGACCGACCTGCGACGCTGCCTGGGCGAGTTCCACACCGGCCTTGGGAAGCGCCGCGAAACCTGAGCCTGAGGCTGCCCCGCTGGTCTCCCAGGGAGCCGGCTCATCGTTGTCAGCGACGTCTTCCCGGCCCGCCTCGGTGAGCGAGTAGATCTTGCGTCCATTGGATTCCTCGGAACTGATGAAACCCTCGTCGGCGAGTAACTGCAACGTGGGGTAGACGGAGCCGGCACTGGGCTTCCAGCTACCACCGCTGCGCTCTTCGATTTCGCGGATGATCTGATATCCGTGCATCGGGCGCTCTGCGAGCAGGGCCAGAACCGCTGTGCGCACCTCGCCGCGTCCGGCACGCGTGCCCGGGCGTTTCCCGAATCGTGCTCGCAGCTCTTCCACGGCCTGCCACATACCGTCCATGTTGTTGCCGTCGAATCCACCTGACGGATATGAATTACGCATTTTGGTCTCCTTCGGGAATCGCCAACGATGTACAGCGATACTCAACGATATATCGCGATACACGCAAAACCAAGGGAATTAGCCCCCGCTATCCAGCTCCGCACAAAATGAAGGGCCCGCATCCCACGTACCCGAGGACCTTCTGGCGATCCACGCCCACGCTTGGGGCGCTGGCCTTATTGAGGGCTGGCCGACGTGCTGCCTCGTTTTTGAAGACGCGGAACGACGATACCGAAAACACAATACGCAAGAACCCAGGCGACGAGCCCGATAACCAGGAAGTACCCTCCGATGACCAGAATGTCCGTAGCTGTTTGTGCGGGGAACCAGCCACTCAAGCACAGAGCGGGAAAAACCGTCAGGGCCATCACCAAAAAGTGAATAACCGTCTGGCGCCTCAGGGTCCACGCTTCAACGTCGTAGATCACCGAAGCCGCCATGACCGAAGCAACGATGACACCGACAGTCAGCGTGCCGCGTGCGTCTGATGTCTGGTCCAACGCCGCCAATCGCGCCGCAATGCCCGACATGAGCACGAGCGGAATACCGCCCCGTAGCGCTGCTTTCCCCCAGAGCTTCATGACTCAATCGTAGCCGGAGTGGCAATCCCGGGTCGGCCGTCCATAGCTGAAGGAGCGAAGAAGTTCTGGACGAAAACCACGCGCGGATCGGCGCCCTCCCGAAAAACGTATTCGCTTCCAGCGCTCTCCGGTATCTTGTCCTCCATGGTCCTCAATGTGCATGAGCGAAAAATCGCCGCACCCCCAGCAGTGGTCGCTGAGTTGATCGATTCACTGGCCAGCTCCAATGATCGCCTCTGGCCCAGCAATGACTGGCCTGCCATGTGCCTGGACCGAGGACTCGAGGTAGGTTCCGCCGGCGGGCACGGCCCGGTCCGCTACACCATCGAGCACTACGAACCGGGCCGACGGGTGAAGTTCCGGTTCACTGGTCCGGAGGGCTTCCACGGACACCATTCCTTTGCGGCCTTCAGTAACTCAACCGACTCAACGCTGCTTCGACACGAACTGTTCTTGAGGCCGCGGGGTATCGCACTCATCACCTGGCCGTTGTTCTTCAGGCCCCTCCACAACGCCCTAGTGAAAGAAAGTCTGGATCGCGCCGAACGGGAATGCGGTGCTCCAGCCAGATCGCCCTCTCGTCGAACTTTGTGGACCAGAGTGCTTCGGGCCGCACTCTCGCAGCCACTCACACCGCACCGAAAGAACAGCTAAGGAATCCTGGGCCCCGGGGTCCGTGTTCAGCGTGACGAATCCTCCGTGGTTAGGGTTTCGATCTGCGCGCGCGGCAGGAAAGCAACATAGACACAGATCGCGGCGATAAATAGGAACACGAAGCACAGCAAGCCCCAGCCCACCGAATCGCTCGAGGCCTCGTAGGGCACAACGCCGACGATGGCCAAAATACTGGCCACCGCAAAACCAATCAAACCGAAGCCACCGGCCTCAATCCCGACGGCGATGGATTTCCCGGTTTGAAACCAATGGCTTTCCTTCAAGAAGCCCCTTGCTGTCGCACCACCAATGATGAACGCCACCGCTGCGAGGGAACAGGCCCCTACCAGCAGCAGTGAAAGAGAGCCATATTCGACGCTGTCGGTGCCGACATGGACAACGGCCCGACTCGGTAGCCATGGGCCCCAGACCAGATAGAGGAGGGGGACTAGGACGATGGAGCTTGCGGGGGGCAACGATCAACAAGGCAATTACCCTGCTTCTGCCACTAGTCCGCGAGGACTTAGGTCCGTCAGGAAGTTCAGTCATTTCCCGCTACATCCCCTCTGTAGTGGCCAAGCATCTGCAGCTTCGGCCATCGTATGGCACGGATCAGCGGCGAAAAGCCTTCCGCACCTCGCAAGCTTCTTTACGATTCGCCAACCACCGTGATGAGGTAGCTGTTGATGTCGGCGACCTTCGCTGATTTCGCCGTGCTTTTGAAACGCAGGACATGGCAGAACGCGGTTTCCGTCCCATCGGCTAGCCGCAGGACCCCATCGACCCCGGCACCACGTCCGTGCGTCAGGAACGTTCCAAATTTCAGCTCGTCAACCGGGGGAAGGGCCAACGCCAATTCCCGGGCTGCCGCGCGCCCGGTCACGGTCTGCCGCCCGACCACCGTCCAGGAAACTTCCTCGTCGAGCACTGCCTCAAGGTGTTCGACGTCGCGTTGCGCGAGGGCGACCACCAGATCCCTGAGGATTTCCTTGCGCGGGGAATTTCCGCAGTCCGGTTCTTCGTCAATGGTGACCATGCGCCGAGTGTACCCAGCATCGCCCGCCGGACCCTCGTCGTACCATCGGTCCATGGCCCTTCGAATTCGCCCTGCGACCCCGGCCGACGCGGCATCGATCGAAGCGCTAGAGAACGACGCCGACCGGCTCTTGATCGACTGGTTGTCCCCTGCTCATTGGCCCCCTGCCCCTTCCGGTGCCTCCAGACTTTCAGCGGACGGATACCTTCTGGTTGCCGAAGAGGGCAGTCCACCCGCCATTCTCGGCTTCGTTCATGTCCTGGAAGTCGAGGGGCTGGCCCATCTGGAACAACTGTCGGTGGCCCCCGCACATGGCCGGCAGGGCTATGGCCTACTCCTCCTTAATGCTGCCCTCGCTGAAGCCCGGGTACACGGATATGACCGGGTCTCCCTACGGACCTATGCCGACGTGCCCCGGAATGCACCGTTCTACTCCCGAGCCGGTTTTGTCGAGGTGCTCCCCGCGACCGACTTCCACCGTGGCTTGATCGATACCGAAGAGGATCTCGGGCTGCCTGGCTACGGCCGCAGGGTCCAGATGACGGCATCGCTGAACGACCGTACCGTGGGGCCATGACTTCACCATTGACCGGCGAACAGCTCACCGCCCTCTACGACGCTGAGAACCCGTGGTCGGTGGACGACGCGTTCTTCCTCACCGTCATCAACGAGCTCCCGAGCAGCCAGGTTCTTGATCTGGGATGCGGCACTGGACGACTCACCCGGGCCGTCGCTGCCGATGGTCATCACGTCGTCGGCATCGATCCGGATGCCGAGGCCCTTGATGCCGCACGGAGGAAACCGGACGCCGAGAACATCAGGTGGGTTCACGGAACATCAACCAGGATCCCCGACGGGGTTCTCTTCGATACCGCCATCATGACCTCCCATGTGGCCCAAGCCATTAGCGACGAGGCAGCCTGGGCCCAAACCCTTGAAGGTCTTCATTGGGCACTGGTCCCCGGCGGACGTTTGATCTTCGATTCCCGCGATCCTGCGGCCCGTGTCTGGGAGCGGTGGACTCCGGCCAACACGCGGGATACCTACACACTCCCCGATGGCACGACCGTCGAAACGTGGATTGATTGCACTGTCCCTCGCGACGGGCTGGCACTTCTGACCGAACACCGGCTCCGTCGCGGCCGTGAGGAAGAGACCGCCACGCTGATTCTCTCCTTCCGCACTGAAACACAGCTGCGCCAGGATCTCGCGGTAGCAGGGTTCACTCTCGAACAGGTGCTCAGCGGTTGGGCTGGCGAAGTCATCGGGGAAGGCCAGGGTGAACTGATCGTGATCGCCCGCAAGCGAAGCTGAACACGCGCAAGGACCGGGGCTGTGGCTGTCGCTGGGCCACGACAGATCCATTCGCCCCTCGTGCCCTTGGGGGCCTGGCTTGCGGGCACTCACAGCTCCACGGTTCAATGCCCCCATGTCAGACTGGGTCGATGATCCCCCAGCCCGACTACCTCAACTACGCAGCGAAGATGCGGCACCTCGTCCTGTCCGGCGTCGATATGGAGGTCGAGGCCCGGTTCCTCGACATGATCAGCGGTCGCGGCGCCCGGATCCTCGACGTCGGCTGTGGGATCGGCACTGCCGTTGCTGCCTTGCGCGGCAGAGGCCATGCGGCATACGGGATCGATCCCACCCCCGCAGTCCTCGACGTGGCAGTCGAGCTCTACGAGCCCTCGTGGTTTCGTCCTCTCGGCGCCGTGGAGATCGCCCCGTCACAGCTGGTTCGCCAGGGTCTCCCCGGCTCCTACGATGTCGTGCTCATGTCGGGAAACGTCCCGGCGTTCCTCTCCGAAGCAGAACTCGAGGAAGTCATCGGGCACGTGGCCGAACTGTTGGATCCCGGTGGAACGCTGGTCATCGGAACCACCAGCGCGATCCGCGGCGGGCCCGGAGACCAGGATCAGGCGGCGGCATCAGCCGGCCTGAAGCTGGTTCAGCGCTATGCCGACTGGCATCTGGGCCCGTTCGACGCCGGTTCTCCTTGGTCGGTCGCTGTTTTCTCGGCACCCGGCACGCCGGATCCGCCTCAGGGACCCGACGGGATCTTCATCCTGCGCCGATGACCGCGTCGGTTTCGAGGTTCGTGCGTCGTTGGCCCGTCCTGGTGGCGCCGATCCCTGCGGCGATGACCAAGACGATCCCGATGACCGCTGCCGGACGCGGGACCTGGTCCAGGATGGTCAGCCCGATCAGCACGGCGATCGCCGGTTCCAGACACATCAGGGTCCCGAAGGCGGCGGTGGTCAGCTTGCGTAGGGCCAGCATCTCGAGGCTGAACGGAATGACGGGCAACAGCAGGGCCAGCCCGAACCCCCAGAGCAGGATCGGCCAGTCCAGGTTTCCGAGAACGGAGGGCCCGACCGCGAGCGTGGCGACGATCCCGGCCACCGGCATCGAGATCGCCAAGGCACTGATCCCCGAAACAGCGTCACCGGCCTTCTGGGTAAACAGTACGTAGCCGGCCCAGCAGGCGGCAGCACAGAGCGCGAAGAAGATCCCCACCGGGTCCGTGGCGCCCAACCACGGTTCGGTCAGCCCCAGGACGCCGGCCCCGGCGACCAAGGCCCACCACCGGGCCGGGCCCCGGCCCTGGACGATGGCCACCGACAACGGCCCGAGGAATTCCAGGGCGCTGGCAGTACCCAACGGAATCCGTTCGATGGCGAACATGAAGAAGATCGTCACCCCTCCGGTCGCCACCCCCAGCAAGGCACTGGTCCCCAAGGCGGCCCGGCTGTACGTGACCTTCCACGGCCGTCCCACCACGACCAGGATCACCGCCGCCCAGGACAGCCGCAGCCACGCGACCCCGGCTGGACCCAACGTGTCGATGAGTCCGACGGAGACGGCCAACCCCAACTGGACGCAGACCATCGCGGCGAGCGCCATGAGCGAGCCGGTGCCTGCCGAGTTCTCCGCCAGGCGGGGTGAGGAGTTCATGGGTCCATTGGAACGGAAACACTCCGTCAACGTCCACGTGACAATCCACAACGGATCATCCAGCATTCCTGCACAATAGAAGAATGGAAACCCGGCGTCTGCAATATCTCTACGAACTCTCCCGCATGGGCTCGATGCGCGGGGTCGCCGATCTGTTGGGGACCACGACGTCCACGGTCTCCCAGCAGATCGGTTTATTGGCCCGGGAGACCGGCGCCCGGCTCCTGGAGCCCGACGGTCGCGGGGTGCGGCTGACCCCGGCGGGGCGCCGTCTGGCCGATCATGCCGAGGCCATCCTGACCGCCGTCGATTCGGCGCGCCTGGATCTGGTTCCGGGGGCGGCCCCCTCGGGGACCCTGCGAGTGGCCGGTTTCGCCACGGCGATCCGCACGACCTTGATGCCGATCATCGCCGAACTGGCCGAGCGCCATCCCGGCATGGACATCATGGTCTTCGAACACGAACCGGCGGAGGCGCTGAAACTCCTCGGCGTGGACCAGATCGATCTGGCCCTGACCTATGACTACAACTTGGCGCCCGACCAGGTCGACGCGGGGGTGGACACCTTGCCACTGTGGAGCACCCCGTGGGGCCTCGGCGTACCGACGGCCGCCGCCCACCGGTTCGGGTTCCTTCCCGCCACAGGCACCCAAGACAGGTCGGGGACCACCGCCCCGGATGCGGCCACGGTCTTCTCGGCGTTCCGCGACCACGACTGGATCGGGAATTCACGCAATATCGCCGACGAGACGGTGCTGCGCATCATCTCCTCGATGGCCGGATTCGAACCGGCGCTGCGCCACCAGTCCGACAGCCTGGACCTGGTCGAGGATCTCATCCTGGCTGGTCTCGGCGTCGGGTTGTTGCCCCAAAACCGGCCACCGCGGGAGGGGATCACCATCCTGGAACTGCATGATCCAGAGGTCAGGCTGCGCGCCTTCGCCCGCATCCGGCGCGGTCGCAGCGCCTGGCCGGCCCTGGCACTGGTCCTGGAACGGATCAGTGCTTGACGTAGCCGCTGCGCCCCGCCACCATCCCCGCCGGGAGTTGGACGACCAGGGCCACGAGCAGGACCCAGAGCAACGTCGTCCAGCTGCCCGTGAGGTCGTGCAGCACCCCGGCCAACAGCGGTCCGCTGGCCGACATGGAGTAGCCGATGGTCTGGGACATGGCGCCCAGTTCAGCGGTTGCCGAGCCGCCGCGGGCCCTCAGCAACGGCAACGAGAAGCCGACGCCGGTCATGATCCCGAAGCCCACGCCCATCAGCAGCATCCACAGCAGGGTCGGCCCGGTGGGCGCCACCAAGACACCGATGATCCCCGCGACGGTCAACAGGGTCCCTGCCACGGCCCCGCCGATCTGCGAATGGTGGCGGGCCACGGCGATCGAGGAGATCAGGGCCGGAACGATGGCCGCCAGGTTGGCGATCGACAGGGCGTTGCCGGCTGCGGCGGCAGGCATCCCCGCATCCATGAGGATCACGGGCAACCAGGCGTTGGCCGTATAGAAGACCAGGGAGAGCACCGCGAAATACACGGTCACCGCCCAGGCCAACGGCTGGCGCCAGACGGAGACCCCGCCGTCGTGCGTTTGAAGGTGTCCGGCACCGGTGGCCGGTTGCTTGCTTCCGCGCAGGAAAGGCATCCAGACGACCAGGCCGATGATCGGCAGGACCCCCCAGAGGGCCAGCGCACCGGACCAGTCCAGGCCCAATGCGCGCTGCAGCGGCAAGGTCAGGCCGGCGGCCGCTGCCGGGCCGGTGAACAGGGCGGTGGTGTACAGCCCGGTGAGGATCCCGGTGCGTCCGGCGTAGTCGCGTTTGATCAGGGCCGGGAGCAGGACGTTGCCGAAGGTGATGCCCACGCCGACCAGCGCCATCCCGGCGAAGAGGAATCCGGTGCCCGGCAGCATCCGCAGCCCGGTGCCGGCCAGGATGATGACCAGTGCACCGGAAATCGTGCGTTCGATGCCGAAGCGGCGTCCGATCCGTGGTGCCTGGGAGGAGAGCAGGACGAAACTGAGCAACGGGGTGGAGGTCACCAGTCCGGCGATGGCCGAGGAGAAGCCCAGCGATTCCTGGATCTGCCCGATCAACGGGGCCACGGCGGTGATCGGCGGGCGGAGGTTCAGGCCCACCACGACGACGGCTACCGCGGCGAACCACAACGGCACCAG
>JAKDMV010000115.1 GCA_030452125.1 Micrococcaceae bacterium | reverse complement strand
CTAAGTCCGGCTTCATCCATCGAGACGATGACCCGGCCCTCGCTCGTTCCGGCCAGCAGCGATTCGAAGGCCCGCGGCAGACTCTCAATCCCGGTGAATCCGGTGTGGATCCCGCGGACCGTGCCCTCGCGCACCCATTGGCCGACCTCGGCCTCGAACTGGGGGCGCAGGTCCTCGTGTTCGGTGACGGTGAAGCCGCGCATGGTCAGTTCCCCGTAGATCAGCCGGGTGTAGTTCCGGGGTGCCCCCGACCCGGTGCCCTTCGCCACCGCCCCGCAGATCACCACGCGGCCGCCGTGGCGGAGCATCTCCAGGGCGGCTTCGAGTTGGTCGCCGCCGACATTGTCATAGTAGAGGTCGATCCCCTCGGGCGCGGCCTGCCGCAGCAGGTCCAGGGCTTCGCCATCATGCCGGTTCACGGCGGCGTCGGCCCCCAGCGTGCCGGTGATCAGTTCGACCTTCTCCGCCGAGCCGGCGCAGCCGATCACCCGGGCCCCGCGGGCCTTGGCGAACTGTACGGCGCAGCTTCCCACCCCGCCGCCGGCGCCCGTGACATAGACGTCCTCCCCCGGCTGGACCCGGGCGACATGGATCATCCCGGTATAGGCGGTGAAGCCCACATGCCCCAGGATCGTGAGGTGGTCCTCCAAGGCCAGGTCCTCGGCTTCGGCGCCGATCCGGCGCAGTTCCCCGGCCTCGCAGACCTCGATGCTGCGCCAGTGGACCTTGCCCACGGCCAGATCCCCGACGGCGAACGCCTCGCTGGCCGATTCGATGACCTCGACGACTGCGTCGCTGGCGGGGGTGTCCCCCACCCCGATGCCCGGGCCGTAGGCCGTGCCTTCGCTGCCGATCCGTGAGGCCAGCCCGGCATTCAGGCCCAGGCGGCGGATGGCCACAAGGACCTGCCCCGGTCCGGGGTCGGGCGTCTCGGCGTCGAAGACCCCGAAGTCCGCTGCGGTGACGGTGGAGTCGGGCAGGGCCGTGAGCTGGATTTCCTGACTTTTCATGCCCCCACCGTAGACCCGCCCCGTGCCACCCCCCAAGGTTTGGCACGGTGCGGGAGTCATACGGTCTTCCACCTCCGCCGGGGCGGATTCCCGGCTCTAGACCGGATGCGTGGAGACGAGTTTGGCGTGGACGACGATGTTGTCCTCATGCCGCAGGGTGGCCTTGTCGAACGGTCCCCCGCAGGTGATCACCCGCAGCTCGGCATCGTCGGTATTGGCGTAGGTCCCCGCGCTGGAGAAGGCGTCCTTCTTGGTCTGGATGATCTGGGTGACCTTGAAGACGGCGACCTTGCCGTCGGCGCGGGTCACCGAGATCTCGTCCTTCTTGCGCAGGTCCCCGAGCTTGAAGAACACCGCCGGGCCTTCGTCCTTGGTGGCAGTGACATGCCCCAGCAGCACGGCGGGGCCTTGTTCACCCGGTGAGGGGCCGCGCTTATACCAACCGGCCGGTGCGTCCGGGTCCAACGGGGGGACCCCGATGGTTCCATCGGCCTTGAGGCCGACGTTGAGCAGATCGGTATCGACGTCGATGGCCGGGATCTGCAGGCGGACCGGCTGCGAACGCTTCAGCGGCTTCGGAGCCGGAGCCTGGGTCTGCTTGGGCTTGGGTTTCGGTTTCGGGGCCTTCGACGATGACTCGGTGGTGGTCTTGGTCGGGGTGGCCGACGGCATGGCCGTCGGCGGTGGCGAGGTGGTGGGGGGCGCGCTGGGCGTGTCCGCGATGGCCTCGGAGGCCGGCGGCGAGGGCGGTGGTGCTTCCCCCCGCGCGCCGACTCCGATCAGGACTGCTCCGACGAGGCCGACCGTTGCGGTCACCGCTATCGCGGTGATGCGACGACCGCGGCCGTTGCGTGGGTTTTTCCGTGCGTGCTTCATCGGTTCCAGTCCTTTTCTTCTCCGGGGGTGCCTTTCCTAGTTCTGGTCTGCCTGACGACGGCGGACCATGAAGACACCGGCGCCGGCAGCTGCCAGAACCAGGCCGCCACCCAGGGCCATCGTGGAGGCATCCATCCCGGCGGTGCTGCCACCACCGGTTTCAGGGTTGCCCTGAGGCATATCCATCTGCCCGGCCGTCAACGTCCCGCACAGTGCGGGCGCGGTGGCTGCCAACGGCAGTTCGGGAACCAGTGGTGACTTGGCCTCCTGGGCGTCTGCGCCCAGGGTGGCCGGGTCGAGTCCGTGCACGACGACGGAGGCCTGGCCGTTCTTGATCCCGTCGATCGTCTTCTGGTTCATTTCGAAGGTGCGCTCATAGGTGAAGCTGTCACCCATGCCGGCGACTTCCAGGTCGGTGGCCGCCTTGGCACTGGTGTCTCCCTTGGTGGACAACGTGGTGGCCACCTCGCCGTAGGCGGAGCCGCCCTCGGGGGTGCTGACCACGCCGTCGCCGTTCTTGTCGTTGGCGATGGTCGGGCACTTGCCCGTGTCGTTCACGGTCACGTGGACGTGCTGGACGTGCGGGTACGGGTCGCCGTCGAAGGACTTGGCCAGGCCACTGACCTTCTCCGAGACCGTGGCCATGTTCCCGTCCAGGGTGATCGAAGCGGATCCGGAGGCCCCGCTGCCGTTTTGTTCGGTCAGCTGGGCCGAGTAGGAATCCGCTGCCTGGGCCCCTGCCGCGGAGAACGCGACCATACCCAGCGCCATTGCCGGCACGGCCAGTAGTTGGAGGTTCTTCTTCATGATCTTTTCCTTCCATCGGTGGCCCCCGTCTGAAGCGGCGGAAACCGGTGTTCGTGATGCGTTCATGATTCACAACACCTTCTGGTGGTGTCGCACAACACATTCGGAACCCTGCGCGTGTCCGGATTGGAAAGATCTTGAATTATTTTTTTGCCGCGCCTGAACCACCTTCGGTCAACCGCCGTTTCGTCTTGGCGGTGGCCGTGGAAGACCACGGGTCCTCGGGCCACGGATGCTTGGGGTACTTCCCGCGCATCTCCGCCCTGACCTGCGCGTAGGGGCCCGACCAGAACGAGGCCAGATCGTCGGTCACCGCCAGGGCGCTGCCGCGCGGGGACAATAGATGGAACAACACCGGCACCCGCTCGTCGACCAGCCGGGGGGTGGCGGCCCACCCGAAGCATTCCTGCAATTTCACCGCGACGACGGGGCGGGCCTGCTCGTCACCGATCGCCGGGTAGTCGATCCGCACCTTGGATCCACTGGGGACCAGCAACCGTTCCGGAGCCAGGTCGGCGAAGCGCGAGGCCTGCGGCCAGGGGAGGAGCCGGCGCAACGGTTCGGCCAGATCGACCGACTTCACGCCGGCCCCGGCGGCCAACGCCTGGAGTTCGGGGCCCAACCAGTCATCCAACCGGCCCAGCAGGGCGCTCTCGCTGACATCGGGCCACGGGGCGCCGAGTTCTCGGTGCAGCAAGGCCATCCGGCGGCGCAGCCCATCGGCTCGGGCGGAGAAACCGATGATGTCCAGTCCACCGGTTTCCAGGGCGGTGGCGACGGCCGCGGCCGCCTCTTCCACGGAGGCGCGGACCGGCGTCGTGCCCAGGACGATGGACCCCAGCCGGCGTTCCCTCCGGGCCAGGACCCGACCCGATTCGAACCGGGCGTGGACCCGGTCGGTCAGCAGATGTCCGGCGGCGGCTTCGGCCGTCTCGGCATCCAACGGTGCCGCGGAGCGGATGACGGCCCCGGTTCCGGCGGCGGCCCGACCCGCCGCGCGGGAGACCTCGGCGACGGCCAACCACGGCTGCCCTGCCAGCGAGGACCCGGCAGGCAGTCCGGCGCGGGTGCCCGAGGCCAACAGGTAGCTCTGGCCCGCCCCTGATTCGACCCTGCGGGCGATCCGGTCGGGGTAGGCTAGGGCGACGATGAGTCCTGCCTCCGCGGGGGCACCGGGCCCCGAGGCCACGGCGGTGGCAGCGGCGGGGGCCGCGGGCGCCCGGGTGCGGGCCAGGATGGCCTCCAGCCGGGTGGTCTCGCGTTTCCAACTCCGGCTCGCGGGGTCGGACCCGGAGCGCAGGGCCGCCAGCAGCCGGGTCAGATCGGCTCCCGGGGCGCGGGCCTCACCGGCGACCATGGCCACGATCTCGGCGACGGAACGGGCCGCTGCCTTGCGGTTCGTCCCGGCTTGGTGACCGGGAGCTGCCGCCTGCTGCCAGGCGGTCCCGTCGATCAGCGCCCGGGCGAGGCGCGGTTCGGCGGGGATGCCCGAGAGGGTCCGGCCCAGCCCGGTGGCCAGCCCGTTCACGTCGATGGCCCCGAGTTCGGTCAGCACGGCCAGCGCGTCGGCCAGGGTGGTCCGTGGCGGTTCCTGCGGCAGTTTCAGTCCCCTGCCACCGGGGGCGCCCCAGCAGGCCAGGGTCAGGGCCGCGCCGGTCAGTTCGGCGACGGCGATTTCCGGGGTCGGATGCCCCGGGGCGGCGCCGAAGGTCTTCTGGTCGTAACAGCGCACCACGGTTCCCGGTCCCTGCCGTGCGGCGCGACCGGCTCGCTGATCGGCCGAGGCCCGGGAGGCCGAGACCGTGACCAGGCCGGTCATGCCGCGGGTGGCATCGCGGCGGGGTTCACGGGCGAGCCCGGAGTCGATCACCAGCCTCACGCCGGGGACGGTCAGCGAGGATTCGGCCAGCGACGTGGAGACGACCACGCGTGGCGGGTCCCCCGCGTCCCGGCCCTTCACGGCCCGGTCCTGGCTGGCACTGTCGATCTGCCCGTGCAGTTCCAGCACTTCGACGCCCGCGCCGACCCGGCGGCGTAGTGCCCCGGCCACCTGGGCGACTTCCCAGGCCCCGGGGACGAAGACCAGGGCGTCGACGGCGGGGTCGGCGACCAGCGCGCTGTGGTGGGCGGTCGTGGCGGTGGTGGCCACATGATCCAGGAAGGCCCGCGTGACCCCGCGGTCATCCAGCCGGGCCACCGCGGCCGGTTCCCAGCGGGTCTCCAACCGGTGCAGTGCCGAGGGGCAGTCGATCACCGGGGCCGGGCCTTCGCCGTCGGCCGTGGACAACAGGGCGGCAAAACGGGGGGCGTCCAGGGTCGCCGACATGGCCAGGAAGGTCAGATCGCCGCGCAGTTCGTGGACCTCGGCGAGCAGGCCCAGCAGCAGATCGGTGTCCAGGGCCCGCTCGTGGACCTCGTCGATGATGACGGCGCCGATACCCTCCAGCCCGGGATCGGCCAGGAGCCGACGCAACAGGATCCCCGGGGTCACGAATTCGACCCGGGTGGCGGGCCCGGCGTGGTGTTCGCCGCGGACCGTGTATCCGACCCGGTCCCCGACCCGGCTGCCGTCGAGCTGGGCCAGGCGTCGTGCCGCGGCGCGGGCGGCGACCCGGCGGGGCTGGGTGACGATCACCCGGCCGGCCAGATTCGCCACCAGGGGTGGCACCAGGGTGGTCTTGCCGGTCCCCGGCGGCGCCTGGACGACGGCGGTGCCGGCCGGGGCGTTTGCGGCCAGGGCGTCCTCGAGGGCGGGCAGCGAGGCGGCGAAGACCAGCCCTGCTCCGAGGGTTTCCAGGTCGAAGGGCCGGTCGGCGCCGGGGGGCGGGGAAGTCACCCACCCATTGTGCCCGGTGGTGCCGCGGGCCCGGGACCGAACCGGGCCGGGCCGTGCCGGACACCGATCAGTCGAAGACCAGCACCAGCCGTCCACGGATCCCGCCGGCTTCGAGCCGGCGGTGCGCTTCGGCGGCACGGTCGGCCGGCAGGACGTCGGCGACCCGCAGGCTCAGCTGGCCGGCGTCGACGAGCCGGCGTAGCTCGTCGAGCTTCCCGTCCGAGTGGTAGTCGGCGGGGACGAAGACCTGGTGGATGGTGATGCCACGTTCGGTGGGACCGTTGAAGCCGCGCACGGTGGCGAAACCGCCCCCGTCCTTGACGGCCGGCAGCGCCACCTCGTGCTGGACCGCGGCGTCGAGCAGACCGTCGACTCCCTCGGGGTGGAGTCCGCGGATCTGCTGGGCGACGTCCGCACCGCGCGGGACCAGCTGATCGGCTCCGAGGTCCTCGACCAGTTCCCGGTCTTGGGGCGCGAAATCGGCCACCACCGTCAACCCGGCCTGTGTGGCCAACTGGATCGTGTAGCCGCCCAAGGTTCCTGCGGCCCCGGTGACCGCCAGGACCTGCCCGGGCTGCAGGTCCAGCCGCCGCAGTGCCTGCATCGCCGTCAACCCGTTCATCGGCAACGTGGAGGCTGCCTCGAGGGTGGTTCCGGCGGGGATCCCGGCCACCGAATCGGCGTCGGCCACCAGGTAGGAGACGTAGGCGCCTCCGTGTTCGCCATCGGGGACGGCCATGGCCATGACCTCGTCGCCGAGGGCGAAGCCTGCCCCGTCCCCGACCTCGTCGATGACGCCCGCGGCATCCATGCCCGGCACGTACGGGGGCTCCTTCGCCTCGGTGACCGCCGCGTTGGCGCCGGTGCGGATCGAGGTGTCCGTGGGGCTGACGGCGGTGGCACGGACCTTGATTCGTACCTGGCCCGGGCCGGCATGGGGCTCGGGGACCTCGTGGATGGCGAGGGCTTCCGGCCCTCCGAATTCTGTGACTCCAATGACCTTCATAGGGGCGACAACGGCCCCGAAGGGCCGACTATTCCGAGGCGCGCGGTGACCTGGGGCCCGGATATTCAACGACCCGACCCAAAGAATGACATGATCGGACGTGACCACGCCCCCTGACATGTAGGGTCCTGATGTACCTTCCCGCGAGCTTGCCCAGCCCCGATCCCGCCCTGTCCCAGCTGAACCTGGGGCCGTTGACGATCCACACCTATGCCCTGTGCATCCTGGCCGGCATCGCCGCCGCCATCGTGATCACCCAGCGCCGCCTGAAACGACGGGGAGGCAATCCCGAGGTCGTCCTCGACGTCGTGCTGTGGTGTGTGCCGCTGGGGCTGGTCGGCGCCCGTTTCTACCATGTGTTCACGCATATCAGCGACTACTTCTACCCCGGTGCCGACCCCTGGGACATCATCAAGATCTGGGACGGCGGCAACGCCCTCTACGGTTCGCTGCTCGGTGGTGCGCTCGGCGTGTTCATCGGCTGCCGGCGGGCCGGGGTCCGTTTCCTGTCCTTCGCCGACGCGGTGGCCCCGGCCATGCTCGTGGCCCAGGCGATCGGCCGGTTGGGCAACTGGTTCAACCACGAACTCTTCGGCCTGCCGACCACACTGCCCTGGGGTCTGGAGATCGAGTCCTCGAACCCGAACTTCCCGGCCGACGCAGCCATCGGCACCCTGTTCCACCCATTGTTCCTGTACGAGATCATCTGGAACCTCATCGGCGTCGCCGTGATCCTGTGGCTCGAGCGGCGGATGCGTGCCCGCTGGGGCCGCGCACTGGGCCTTTACCTCATCTGGTACGGCCTGGGCCGCAGCTGGCTCGAGGCCATCCGGATCGACCCGACCTCGGACGTGTTCCTGGGCATCCCGGCCAATATCTGGGCCTCCTTCGCCGCCATCGCGGTGGGTCTGGCGATCGTCGTCGTCCAGGGGGTCCGCCATCCGGAGGCGGAGACCTCAGTCTACCGCGAGGGCTTCGAGCCGGTGGCCGAAGACACCACGGACGAGAGCACGACGGCGGAGGCAGCCCCCGAGGATTCCTCCGCGGATCCTGCCGAGCCGGCTCCGACATCAGCTCCGGAGTCGGCTCCAGAGGACCACGGCTCCGACCGTTCGACGTCGCCGGACGCCTAGGCACTTCCGGTCTAGCCAGTTCCAGCAGCACTCCAGCGGGGTTCCCGACCATATGGTCGGGGACCCCGCTGTTTTTCCACGGGCCCCTCACAGGGTTGGTTTCCCGGGCTTTCCGTGGGGTGCCTTCGAT
>JAKDMV010000114.1 GCA_030452125.1 Micrococcaceae bacterium | reverse complement strand
GCCGTCGTCGTGCTCTCCGCTACAGCCCGCGGCGTCGACGAAGCAGGACTCGGTCTCCTGGACGGAGGCAGCCGTTGAACACCTTCATCGCCTACGCGGTTCCTGTCATCCTGCTGGCCTTCACGGCCCCCTGGTGCTTTCGGATGTTGCGCACGAGGACGGCTGAACCGGCGCTGAACCGCATCTCCCAGTTGATGTCCATGACGGCCCTTGCCGCCTTGGGAATGGTGGCCCTCCGGGCCGACATCGTCCCCTCGTGGACCTGGTGTCCCACCGCGGTCGCCGTCGGCGTGGGTGCCGTTGCCCTCAGCGCCCGCTGGCCGACCCTGGTCCGGTCGGGCCCGGCGGACCGGCGGATCCGCACCGTCGTGTCGCTCGTGATCGAGAGCGTGGTTCTGGTAGTGGTCTTATATGGACTCCTTCGCTGACGCCCCGGCCGAGACGACGGCACGGGCCCGCCGTGCGGTCGAACTGGCCGGCCGGCTCGCGGACCCCCTCGAAGCGGACGGGGCCGTGACCGCCCTGCGGCAGGCCGAGGAGTTGAAGTACCTGGCCGATGATCTCCTGACCGCCGCGGCATCCCGGGCCCATGATGCCGGTCTGAGCTGGCAGGACATCGGCAACCAGTTGGGAATCTCCCGGCAGGCCGCCTACCAGCGGTTCGCCGTGGGCAACCCGGCCGACGACGAACGGCGGCGCGAGGACCACGCGCTCCTCGACCAGGTCCGGAGGCTATTCGCGGCCATCGATTCAGGCGGCCTTGAACGGATCGGCGCGGAATTCACCCCACGCATGCTGGCCCAGGTCCCCCCGTCCACCGTCACGGCGCTGTGGGCCGATGCCATCGGATCCCTCGGCCCCTTCGATCGGCTGACCGCAGCCACGGTGCGGCGCAACGGCTCCACCCGCTTCGTGCACTGTTCGCTGGTCTTTGCCGACGGTCTGCTCGATGGCCGGGTCGCCGTGGACCGTTCGGGCAAGGTCGCCGGTCTGCTGATCACCGACCCGGGGTTCACCCCGCCGGCCGGCTGACCCGGCCCGGCAGGTGCCGGCCGGCACCGGATCGACTAGACGTCGGTGAAGTCGACCGTGGAATTGATCAGATCGGCAATGACCTCGGCGTCGTAGGCTCGGCGCAGGGATTCACGGAAGGACGGCTTGACCAGACTGCGGGCCAGGGTGGCCAGGACCTGCAGATGCACCGAATAGCTTCCGGCGGGTGTCGCCAGGAGCAGCACGACCGTGGCCGGGCCGTCGACCGACCCGAAATCCAAGGAGTGTCCGAACGCCGTGATCCCCACGGCAATGGAGACCCGGTCGGCGTGTGCGGTCCGGGCATGGGGCATGCCGATCCCGCCGGGCAGCCCGGTGGCTAGTTGGTGTTCGCGCGAATTGACCTCGCCGACGAAGCCTTCCAGGTCATCGATCCGACCGGCTTCGAACAGTCTTCCGGCCAACAGCCGGACGGCCTCCTGCCGGTCGGCCGCCTCCATTTCCAGGACGACCAGTTCAGGGGTCGTGAGTTCATCGTTCTGTTCAGTCGCGGACGGGGACAATATCTTCAACATTCAGTCGTGTTTCATCGGCGGACTCGTCGTCGGGCTGCTCCTGGCTGGCGCGTTCGGCAGCCACGCGGGCTTCGTAGAACGCGACTTCGCGATCGCACTGCGCCTGGCTCCACCCCAGCAGCGGGGCCATGATCCCGGCGACGACCGGGGCCGCCGCCACTCCCCGGTCCCACGATTCAATGGAGACGCGGGTTCGGCGGGTCAACACGTCCTCGACGTGTCGTGCCCCTTCATGGGTGGTCGCGTAGACGACTTCGGCGGCCAGGTAGTCGTCCGCGCCGGGCAGCGGGCGGGCCAGCTCCGGGTCGGCGGTGGCCAGGGCCAGCACATCGCGGGCCAGCGAACCGTAGCGGCCCAGCAGGTGTTCGACCCGGGAGACGTGCAGCCCCGAGGATTTGGCCATGCGGTGGCGGCTGTTCCAGGCCGCCTGGAAGCCCTCCGCCCCCAGCAAAGGGATCGTTTCGGTGCAGGAGGCCGGGGCGTTCAGGTCCATCGAACGCACCGCCTCGTCGATGGCATCGCGGGCCATGACCCGGTAGGTGGTGTATTTGCCGCCGGCGACGACCACCAGCCCCGGGACGGGGTGGGTCACGACGTGTTCACGGGAGAGCTTGGCCGTGGAATCGGATTCCCCGGCCAGCAGCGGGCGCAGCCCCGCATAGACCCCTTCGACGTCCTCGCGGGTCAATGGACGCTTGAGCACCTTGTTCACATGATCCAGGATGTAGTCGATGTCCTCACTGGAGGCCGCGGGATGTGCCTTGTCCAACGTCCAGGCGGTATCAGTGGTCCCGATGATCCAATGCCGTCCCCAGGGGATGACGAACAACACCGATTTCTCGGTGCGCAGGATCAGCCCGACCGTCGACTGGAAGCGGTCGCGGGGCACCACCAGGTGCACGCCCTTGGAGGCCTTGACCCGCAGTTGTCCCCGATCGGTCACCAGGTCCTGGGTTTCGTCGGTCCAGACGCCGGTGGCATTCACGATCTGCTTGGCCCGGACGGTGAACTCCTCACCGCTTTCCTGATCCGCGAGCCGGGCCCCGACCACGCGTCCGGCCTCGCGGACGAAATCCACGACCTTGACCCGGTTGGCCGCCACGGCGCCGTAGTTCGCTGCCGTGCGGACCAGATCCATGACCAGCCGTGCGTCGTCGACCTGGGCATCGTAATAGCGGATCGAACCGACGAAGGCCTCGTCCTTGAGGCTCGGTGCGCTGCGCAATGTCGCCTTCCGGCTCAGGTGCCGGTGGAAGGGCACCCCGCGGCTATGTCCTGAGGCCAGCGACATCCCGTCATAGAGGGCGATTCCCGCCCCGACGTAGGGGCGTTCGATGAAGCGCTTGGTCAGTGGATACAGGAACGGGACCGGCCGGACCAGGTGTGGTGCGATCCGGTCGATGAGCAGTCCACGTTCCTGCAGGGCCTCGCGCACCAGCGCGAAGTCCAGCATCTCCAGATAGCGCAACCCGCCGTGAATGAGCTTGGAGGATCGCGAGGACGTCCCGGCCGCCCAGTCACGGGCTTCGACGATGCCGACCTTCAGCCCCCGGGTGGCCGCGTCGAGGGCGGATCCGGCACCGACGACTCCCCCACCGATGATCAGCAGGTCCAGTTCGGCCTCGGGCCCCTCCGTGGTCGCCCGCATCGTCTCGAGCGAGGCGGTGCGGAAGGTCGGGTCGAGCACTCCCCTGGTTGACGTGGATCCCGGTTCGCGGTGCTTCATCGGTGGTGTCATGCTACCCAGCTTCGTACGGGGAGACGACGACGTCAACGCGTTGGAACTCCTTCAGATCCGAATAACCGGTGGTGGCCATGGCCCGGCGCAAGGCGCCGATCAGGTTCGAGGTGCCGTTGGTGTGGCGCGAGGGGCCGAGCAGGACCTCCTCCAGCGGACCCACGGTTCCCACGCGGACCCGGTCGCCCCGGGGGCTGTTGTCGTGGTGGGCTTCGACACCCCAGTGCCAGCCGCGTCCCGGGGCCTCTTGGGCCCGGGCCAGGGCACTGCCGAGCATGACGGCGTCGGCCCCCATGGCAATGGCCTTGACGATGTCTCCGCTGGTGCCCAGTCCGCCATCGGCGATGACGTGGACGTAACGTCCCCCGGATTCGTCGAGGTAGTCGCGGCGGGCGGCGGCCACATCGGAGATCGCGGTGGCCATGGGGGCGTGGATGCCCAGGGCGCGACGGGTCGTGGCGGTGGCACCCCCGCCGAATCCGACCAGGACGCCGGCGGCGCCGGTACGCATCAGGTGCAGGGCCGGGGTGTATCCGGCGGCGCCGCCGACGATGACGGGAACGTCGAGCTCGTAGATGAACTGCTTGAGGTTCAGCGGTTCCTGGTTCTGCGACACGTGTTCGGCGGAGACGGTGGTACCGCGGATCACGAAGATGTCCACCCCGGCGTCGATCACCGTCCGGTAGTACTCCTGCGTGCGTTGCGGGGTCAGGGAGCCGGCCACCGTGACCCCTGCGTCGCGGATTTCCGCGAGCCGCGAGGTGATCAGCTCGGCCTGGATCGGCGCCTGGTAGAGCTCCTGCAGCCGGGCCGTCACCGCCGGGTTGACGTGTTCGCCCAGGGTCCTGTCGTCCTCGACCTTGGACTCCAGCGAGGCGATCTCCGCCAGCACCGGCTCCGGGTCCTCGTAGCGGGTCCACAGCCCCTCGAGGTTCAGGACCCCGAGGCCACCGAACCTGCCCAGGGCGATCGCCGTGGCCGGACTCATGACCGAGTCCATCGGGGCACCGATGATGGGGCTGCTGAACTGGTAGGCGTCGATCTGCCAGTTCACTGACACGTCCTGCGGGTCACGCGTGCGGCGGGTGGGGACGACGGCGACGTCATCCAGCGAGTAGGCGCGGACGCCTCGTTTTCCCCGGCCGATCTCAATCTCATAAGTCACCGGCTTAGCCTATCAGCGCCGCCACGCACGGGCCGGGCTTCGTGACTTGGGCCCCCTTCGTCGGCCGATGGCGGCCTCGGCGCCCCGCCGGCCCGAGGAGGGGTGACAGCCACGGCGTCCACAGCTACGCTCGGCTGCAGCGGGGGCCTTCGCCCAACCCTGCGCCGGCACGGCGCACCGGTTCGTCCCTCTTCGGGGCGGACACCAGCCAGGAGGAGATATGAAGTTCGGCATCGAGGAGGATCTCCTGTGCGTGGACCCGGCCACGGGCCGACGCGTCGAGACCGGTGATCCGGGAACCGGCAGCGAGGCCGACGAGGCGGAGCCGGATTCATTCATCTTCCGGACCGGCGCCGAGGCGCTGGAGGCGTTGTTGGAGGATCGCCGGGCGCTGGGGGCGCTGGCGGCCGACGGCGGTGCGATCGCCACGGGGTTCGGTCTGGTTCCCGCGCTGTCCCCCGCGGCGGACCCCTGCGCCCCCTCGACCGGTCGGGAAGGGGGTGCCCTGCGGATCCATCTTCCGGTTCCGACTCCCGAAGAAGGGGTCCAGGTCATGAACCACCTGCGTCGTTGGATGCCCGTCCTCATGGCCCTGGGCGCCAACTCGCCGCTTTGGAACACCGCCGACACCGGATACGCCAGCTGGAGGACGCTACGCAACCGGACCTTGCCCGTCCACGGCATCCCTCCGCACTTCTTCGGCGCCCGCGACTACACCGAACGCGTCGACCGGCTGCTGGAGAGTCCGGGCATCGACACCCAGGACCACGTCGGATGGGGAGCACGGCTTTCCCCCTTGCGCGGGAGCCTGGAGGTCCGCGCCATCGACATGCAGCTGACCGCCGGGGAATCAGTGCTTTTCGCCCTGCTGGTCCGCTCGCTGGCCGTGGAGGCACTGCACCGGTCCCCCACTCCCGATGGCATCACTCCCGAAGAGTCCGACGCCGCCACCTGGCATGCCGCCCGCCACGGCGTGGAGGGGGATCTGGTCGGGCTCCCCAGTTGCGAACGGTCCTCGCCCTCGGCACTGGCCCATCTGATGTTCGACACGGTCGAGGACCATCTGATCGGATTCGGCGATGCCGCCTATGTGTCGGCGGGTTTGCGGGAACTCCTGGATTCCGGGAACGGCGCCGCCCGCCAGCGCGTGGCCTTCGAGCACGGGGGAATCGCCCGGGTGGTCGAATTCGCCGGAGCCGAATTGGTCAGGGAAACGACGTGGTGAGCCGGTGAACCGCCGGCTCCGGCAGTAGTACCCCCAGTCGGACTCGAACCGACAACACAGAGATTTTAAGTCTCCCGCCTCTACCGATTGGGCTATGGGGGCCCGCAGCTAGATCCTACAAGAGCGTCGGCCCCCGGACGCCACACGGCGCCGCGTCCTTCCCGGGATTCGGGGGACGCGGCGCCGTGGGATGCCGGGTTCCGGCGGTGCCGAAGACTACTTGGCTGCGGCCTTGGGCTTCGGGGTGGCTGCCTCGACGAACCCGCGGCGCGGGGTCTGAAGATCGGCGATCTGGGTGATGTCGCGCTTGAACAGCAGGTTGGCGAACCAGTCGCCGGCCACG
Source organism: Micrococcaceae bacterium (assembly GCA_030452125.1). Lineage (GTDB taxonomy): Bacteria > Actinomycetota > Actinomycetes > Actinomycetales > Micrococcaceae > Arthrobacter_H. The sequence continues at coordinate 1,772 of JAKDMV010000114.1, read as the reverse complement.
CGGAACTTGCGCTCGAACGTCGGCATGGCCATGCCGTGGTAGCCGCGGTGGGCGACCCAGGCCGGCACGCCCTTGAGCTGCAGGCCGAGGACCTTGGCGACGCCCTTGCCGGTGCCGAATCCGGCGACGGCACCCATGTTCTTGTGCTCGTACTCGCCCACCTGGCCCACGCCGTAGCGGGTGGCGTAGATGTTCGAGGCCAGCAGCTTGGCCTGGCGGACGGCGTGCTGGGCGTTGGGCACGCAGGTGCCGTCGGGCAGGCCGCCGGTGACATCCGGGACGGCAGCGACATCGCCGGCGGCCCAGGCGCCCTCGATGGGGCCGTCGTCGCCGGTGATGCGCAGATCGGTTCCAACGCGGACGCGGCCGCGCGGCTCGATCGGGAAATCGGTGGAGTGGACCATCGGGTTGGCCTGCACGCCCGCGGTCCAGACCAGGGTGTCGGTCTCGAAGGTCTCGCCGGGGGTCTTCTCCGGCATGTTCGTCAGCTCGAGCGTGCCGTTTTCGGCCTTGCCCAGCGACGTGTTCAGCAGGACCTCGATGCCGCGCGAGCGCATGTGCTCCACGACCCAGACGGCCTGTTCCTCGGTGACCTCGGGCATGATGCGGCCCATGGCCTCGACCATCACGAAGCGGATCTCGTCCTGCTCGACGCGGCTGGTCTTGGCGACGGCGGCGCGCACCAGGTCCTCGAGTTCGGTGATGGTCTCGATGCCGGCGAAGCCGCCACCGACCACCACGAACGTCAGGGCGCGACGGCGGGCTGCCGGATCGCTCATCATCGACGCGGTCTCGACACGCTCGAGGACCTTGTTGCGCAGGGCGACGGCCTCTTCGATGGACTTCAGTCCGATGCCCTCGTCGGCCAGGCCGGGGATCGGGAAGGTCTTGGTGATGGAGCCGGCGGCCATGACGACGTCGGTGTAGCCCAGTTCGAAGGGCTCCCCGTCGGTCGGGACGACGACGGCCTTGCGGTTGGCGTGGTCAACGGCGCTGACGCGGCCGGTGATCAGTTCCGCGTTGTCCAGGTGCGTGCGGTGGGAGACGGTCACGTGGCGGGGCTCGATCTTGCCACCGGCGACCTCGGGAAGGAACGGCTGGTAGGTCATGTAGGGCAGCGGATCAACGACCGTGACGACGCCGCCATGGGCCTTGACCTTGTTCTGCAGCTTCATTGCGACGTACAAGCCGACGTATCCACCGCCAACGACGAGGATGCGTGGGCGATCGGAAAGTTCAGGAGTGTTTGCCATGAGCCCATACTAACGCCATCAACCGCTATGTGAAAGTCTTCACTAGCGACTTTCCGGGAGATCATCGAAAGGATCCCGATCCGCCTCGGAGGCGGTCCATTCCGCATCCGCCACCGTCCCGGCCGCGGCGGCCAGGGCGGCCCGGTTCCGGCGTCGCACCGTGACCACATGCACACCGCCACCGACGATGATGATCAATGCCAGCGCGCCGAATCCGATGACCAGCACCGCCGGCAGCGCGCCGGCGGGATCCTCCGGGGCGACGGCCTCGGGGGCGGCCACCGCCGGGACGGAGGATTCCTCCTCGGGCTTGGCGCTGGGCTTGGAGGCATTGGGGCGGGTGACCTGGCCGCGGCGGTGGACGTGGATCCATTCGGCGATGGTGCCCAGCGGGTTCTGGTCCACCGAGGGGACATCGGTGGTCAGGGCGGCCTCGGCGTCCAGCAGACCGTAGCCGTAGAGGTTGTCCACCCCGGGCTCCCCCGCGTCCTCGGCCGTGGCCAGGATGCGCTGGATGAC
>JAKDMV010000113.1 GCA_030452125.1 Micrococcaceae bacterium | reverse complement strand
CGAGGAGACCGGGCTGCGCGTCGCTGCCGCGGCCGATGTCCGCACCGCCGGACTCGAACCGGTCCCCCATATTTCCGCCCGTCGGCTGGTCTCCGGGGCTGAACTCGACGAATTCCTCGACCTGCTGGTCGGGCAGGCCCAGGTCACCGACGTCTTCGTCGTCGGTGGGGATCCGGTGGAGCCACTGGGCCCGTTCCCCGATGCCTTGTCCCTGATCACCTCCGGGCGCCTGCAGGCCCACGGCGTGGGAGCGGTCGCCATCGCCGGCTACCCCGAGGGGCATCCGGACATCGATGACGCGACCTTATGGGCCTCCCTCCAGAACAAGGCGACCGCGCTGCAGGAGGCCTCGTTGTCGGGGTCCATCATCACCCAGTTCGGCTTCGACTCGCGCGCGGTGCTCTCCTGGCTGGCCGAGCTGCGCCGTCGCGGCATCGACCTGCCCGTCAGGATCGGCGTGCCCGGCCCGGCCGGCATCAGGCGCCTACTGAGCTACGCCCGCCGCTTCGGCATCTCGTCCTCGGCGGGAATCGCCCAACAATACGGTTTCTCGCTGGCCAACCTGCTGGGCACCGCGGGGCCGGACCGGTTCGTCCACCATCTGGCCGCCGGCCTGGACCCGCCGACCCACGGTGAGGTGCGACTGCACTTCTATACCTTCGGCGGACTGGCCGCCACGGCCCGGTGGGTGGAGGATTTCATCGCCGGGGCCTGAGGGCGGCGCCCCCGGGGAATGTTCGGGGCCGCGAACGGGTTGACGCCGGTGTGAGTATTCCCCTTTCCCTTCTTGACCTTGCTTCCGTTTCCGCAGGAAGCTCCATCGCCGACACCTTCCGGGGGTCCGTCGAACTGGCGCAGACCGCCGAAGCCGCAGGCTACACGCGCATCTGGTATGCCGAGCACCACAACATGGCCAACATCGCCTCCAGCGCCACCTCGGTCCTGATCGGCCATATCGCCCAGCAGACCTCCACGATCCGGCTCGGTTCCGGCGGGGTGATGCTGCCCAACCACTCCCCACTGGTCATCGCCGAACAGTTCGGGACCCTGGAGACCTTGTTCCCCGGGCGCATCGACCTCGGGCTGGGGCGTGCCCCGGGAACCGACCAGGCCACGTTCCGTGCGCTGCGCCGTGATCCGGCGGCAGCGGACGCCTTCCCCCACGATGTCCTCGAACTGCAGGGCTACCTCACCGGGAACTCCCGGATCCCCACGGTGTCCGCCGTCCCCGGGGCCGGGACCAACGTGCCGCTGTACATCCTGGGTTCGAGCCTGTTCGGAGCCCAGCTGGCCGCCCAGCTCGGACTGCCCTACTCCTTTGCCTCGCATTTCGCCCCCGATGCCCTGCATGCGGCCGTCGCGGCCTACCGGGACAACTTCCAGCCCTCCGAGCAGCTGGCGGAACCGCATGTCATCGCCGGGGTGGGGGTCGTGGCCGCCGAAACCAACCAGCAGGCCCAGGCCCAGATGGAGCAGTCCCGGCGCGACCGGGTCGCCATGTTCCTCGGTCGCGGCCGGGAGGTCCCCTTCACCGAACCCGAGATCGACCTGTTGATGGAGTCCGCCGCGGGCGAGCAGATCCTGAAGATGATGGCGTACACCGCCGTCGGCACCCCGGACGCCGTGAAGGACTACCTCGAGGGTTTCGCCCACAGCGCCCGCGCCGACGAACTGATCACCGTCCACAACGCCTCCACGGCGGCCGACCGGCTCACCTCGATCAAGCTCACCGCCCAGGCCATGGGGCTGACCGGCTGAGGCCCGTTCCCATTGCGGGCCCCACGTCCTACGCTGGAGGAGTCAGACGTGCCCCGGGCATCAGGCCCGGCACGCGGACCAGGAGGGCGACGGCCATGAGCGGAATCTACGACGAGACGGTGTTCGACGAACAGCCCGACGACGATCTCGATGAGCCCGAAGACGGGCGCTACGGCACCCCCGAGGACGGCTCCTCGGACAACCCGGAGACCATGGACCGCATCGACCCGTTGCGCCGACACAGCTATCTGGTCGTGGATGATCTGGAGGACGGCGGGGAGTCCGTGGAGGGCGACTCCGAGGACGAGACGCTGGCCTCGCAATGGGAACTCGACGATGAGCAGGAAGCCGAGCGGGAGGACGACGAAGACTAGCATGGCATAACATTGCTTGCTGTCCCCCACCTCGACACCCAGGAGTGCTGTTGGTCAACCCGGTGCATCTGCACACCCTGCTGGAAGTCATCGCGCACGGCTCCTTTGCCGCGGCCGCGGTCCCCCTCGGCTATACGGCATCCGCCGTCTCCCAACAGATGACGGCGCTGGAACGCGATACCGGCGTCGCGCTCTTCCGGCGTTCGGCCCGGGCCATCGAGCCGACCGAAGCGGCCACGACGATGGCCCGGCACGCCCGCAAGGTCCTGACCGACATCGACGCCCTCCTGGCGGCGAGCACGACGGCGGCCGGCCGGCCCGGGGAGCACCCCGTCGAGGAGCTGCGGCTGGGGATCTTCCCTTCGCTGGCCACCTTCGCCCTGCCCCGGCTGCTGGGCTCCTCCGGCTGGAACGACCTGGGGATCAACCTGCGCATCAGCGTCGGGGAGCCGCACCAGACGATCGCCAGCCTGCAAAGCGGCAACGAACTGGATCTGGCCCTGGTCTTCCAGGTCGGCCAGACAGGGCTGGGATGGCCCGGCACCATGGACCGGCAATGGTTGGGCGACGACGATTTCCGCGTGGTCGTCCCGGCGTCCTGGAAGATCGCCGAGGGGGCCCAGGTCTCCGCCGCCCAATTGGCCGATATGCCGTGGATCATGCACCACGCCGGCACCTCGGATGCCACCGTGATCTCCCGCCTCTTCGCCTCCTGCGACCTGCACCCGCGGGTGGTGGCCTACTGCGACGATTTCAACGCCTCGCTGCATCTGGCCGGAGCCGGTCTCGGGGCCGCCCTGGTCCCGGCGCTGGCGATGCAGCAACGTCCCCCCGGGCTGGTGGTCCTGGATGTTCCAGAGATCCGGTTGGCCCGTAGCATCTTCGCCCTGCAACTGGGCAATTCCAGAAGCCCCAAGGTCGATGTCTTCATGGACAAGCTGGCCGCCGAGCTACGCAAGATCAGCATCGTCCCCTGAGCCGGCCCGGGCCTTCCTCGGTCGGCAGCCACGGGACACAGCCGGGCACGATGGCCCGCCTTCGGGATTCCACCCGCCGGGAGCGGTAGCTTCAATGAATGGGAACAACGCAGGATGCACCAAGGGGACTGGTTTCGATGACACTGACCAACGGAACGAATGCCGCGGACGATGACGACGTCCTGGTCGAGGTCATGGACGGCATCGGCCTGCTGACGTTGAACCGTCCTCGACAGATCAATGCCCTCACCCGGGGGATGGTCAAGATCCTGACCGACCAGCTCGAGCTATGGCGTGAGGACCCCGAGGTCGGCATCGTCGTACTGCGTGGGGCCGGGACCCGTGGATTCTGTGCCGGAGGGGACATCGTGGCCTTCCATACGGCCATCACCACCGGCAAGCAGCATGAGTTCCTGTCGTTCCTGGCCGAGGAGTTCCGCCTCGATGGACTCATCGCCGCCTACCCGAAACCGGTCCTCGCCTACATGGACGGGGTGTGCATGGGTGGCGGGGTCGGGTTGGCCGGACACGCCGGGATCCGCATCGTCACCCCGCGCTCCTCCATCGCCATGCCCGAAGCACGGATCGGCTACTCCCCCGACGTGGGCGGAACCCACCTGCTGGGGCTGGCGCCCGGACGGCTCGGTGAGCATCTGGCCCTGACCGCCTCGACCATGGGGGCCGGGGACGCGATCCATGCCGGCTTCGCCGACTTCTGCATCTCCGAGGACTCCTTCGAGGAGGTCCTGTCGGCGCTGCCCGATCTGGTGGGGCTGCCGGCCGGGGAGGTCTCCATCGCCCTGGAGATCCTCCACGGCACCCCGGCACCGCCCGCGCCACTGGTGGCCGAGGCCGGATGGATCGACCAGGCCTACGCCGCCGACGACGTCTCGGCCATCCTGGAACGCCTCGATTCCAGCCCCTATCCGGGGGCCGCCACGGCCGCCACCGCCCTGCGGGGCAATTCCCCGCTCTCCACACAGACGGCCCTGCGGGCGGTCCGTGCCGCCCGCGACGAGGCCCACCTGCCCTCGGCCCTGGCCCGGGAGTTGCGGGTGGCCGACTACCTGATGAAGCATCCCGACCTACCGGAAGGGATCCGCGCCCAGATCATCGACAAGGACCGCATGCCGCAGTGGTCCCCCACGGATCCGGCAGAGGTGGACCAGCAGGAAATCGCCGCGGCCATCGCCGTCGACTGACCGGGGATCCCCGGCTAGCCTCCGGGACGGGATTCGGGGCGGACGCCGGAGGTTTCGACCCGCTTGGTCTTCCCGGTGTCGGTGTCATCCATCTCGTCACGCGAGGGGCCGACCCGGACCTGGTCGATGGAACTGGTCTCATCCCAACGCGCCATGTCGGGCCGGTCCCGCCGTGGTCCCCCGGAACGGACCGGCTCGCCGGTTCCCGGGCCGCCCGAAGGCTGGAGCCACGGGATGGGGGCATGTTCGCCGAAATGGTCGGCGTCTGCCTCGTCCCAGTCCCCGCTCCACCCCCGGGGCGGATCCTCCAACAACTCGCCGGGGCGCAACCAGTTGTACAGGGCGGCGTAGCTGCTGGTGGTCAGATGGTCGATCCGCCGGCGCAGCATCCGCTGGTTCAGGTTCGCCGGGGTCGAGACCCCCATGGACGCCATGATCTGCTCGGCCTCGGTGACAGTGAGCTTCTGGTAGTTGTAGACGCGGTTGCCCTTGTCCTCGACGTCGACGGCCCGCATGAGCCGCGGGTTCTGGGTGGCGACGCCGACCGGGCAGCGGTTGGTGTGGCAGAGCTGGGCCTGGATGCAGCCGGTGGCCATCATCATCGAGCGGGCGCTCATGGTGAAGTCGGCGCCCTGGATGAGGCGTTTGACGATATCGCTGCCGCTGGCGACCTTGCCGGCGGCACCGAGGCGGATCCTGTCCCGCAGACCGGCACCGACCAGTGCGTTGTGCACCAGCATCAGGCCTTCGGTCAGCGGGGTGCCGATATGGTCCTCGTATTCCAACGGGGCGGCACCGGTGCCACCTTCGGAACCGTCGATGATGATGTAGTCCGGGGTGATCCCGGTATCGAGCATCGCCTTGCACATGGCCAGGACATCGGTCCGTGAACCCACGCAGAACTTATAGCCGATCGGTTTACCCTCGGTGAGTTCGCGCAGCGTTCCGACGAATTCCATCAGCTCGCGTGGGGTGTGGAACGCTGAATGCGAGGCCGGGGACACGCAGTCCCGGTCCATGGGGATCCCGCGGGCCTCGGCGATTTCGGGGGTGATCTTCGACTTCGGCAGCACGCCGCCGATGCCCGGCTTGGCGCCCTGGCTGAGCTTGATGGTGACGGCCTTGACCGCGTCGGTGGCGGCCTTGGTCCGGAAGGTCTCCGGGGCGAACCTGCCGTGTTCGTCGCGGCACCCGAAGTAGCCCGACCCGATTTCCCAGAACACGTCGGCACCGTGCTCCAGGTGGTACTTGGTCAGACCGCCCTCACCGGTGGCGTGGACGAATCCGCCCATGGCCGCGCCCTTGTTCATCGCCTGGACGGCATTCTTGGACAACGATCCGAAGCTCATCGACGAGATGTTCATCAGGGCGATGTCATAGGGCTTGCGGCAATCCGGGCCGCCGATCCGCACCCGGTGGTGCTCCTCGGGCGGGGCCAGCGGGGCGCTGGAGTGCAGCAGGAACTCGTAGCCCTGCGAGTTCACATCACGTTCGGTGCCGAAGGCCTTATGGCTATCGGCCCCCTTGGAGCGGGTGTAGATCAGCGAGCGGGTGTCCCGGTCGAAGGGCCGGCCGTCGGTGTTCCGCTCGATGAAGTACTGCTGGATCTCGGGGCGGATGGACTCCAGCAGGTAGCGCATGCGTCCCAGCACCGGGAAGTTGCGCAGGATCGCATGCTTGGTCTGGAAAAGGTCATGCAGGCCCAGCCCGACCAGCAGGAGCACGAGCACGCCCAGGACAACCCAGCCGGTGGTCCCGAACGAGGCGGCCACGACGGCGGCCGCTGCCAGGACGACGAATAAGGTCAGAAGGAAGAAACGCACCATGGGGCCGAGTTTACGCGTCATGGGGCCGTGTCGACACAGCAGCGTCCGGTCGGAGACAATGTTGGGCATGTTGGAGCATCCAGGACGGTCCGCCGCACGCTTGACGGGGCTGGTCGGCATCACGACGATCGCCGTACTATTGACCGGCTGCGCCGCCGGGAACATGATCGATCCCGGCGCACCGGATGAGGCCACCCCGACCGTGACGCGGACCCCTGCCGACACGGTCCCCTCCTCTTCCGGGGCCCCGGAGGCGAGCATCCCCGCCCATGAGTCCCCGGTGCGCCTCATCAGTGAACGCGGTCTGCCCCTCTACGCCCCGGGGGACGAACTGGCGTTGCAGGGTTCCGAAGCCGAACCACGAATCACCTTGACGGTCACCTCGCTCTCGGTCGAGCAGACCTGCCCGATCGACGGTGGGAAACCCGATCACGGCGCCTTCGCCGTGCTGGAGATCGATGCCTCCTTCGCGGCCCCGGACGACGAGACACAGCGCCCGCTGCGCCTCTCCCCGCAGATGTGGTCCTTCTTCTCCACCGATAATGTCCGGTTCGACGACGATCTGGGCACCACCGCTGCCGCCTCCTGCCAGAATGCCGGCACGGCGTTGCCCGCCGAGCTCAAGGCCGGCGCCTCGGTCCATGGGACCCTCGTCCTGGACATCCCCGAGCCGGAAGGATCGCTCACGCTGGCCGATGCCGACACCGACATCGCCGAGTGGCAGCTTCCCTGACGGACCAGGCCTCAGGAGCGGACGTAGGCAGCCAGGTGTTCTCCGGTGATCGTTCCCCTCTCCGCCACCAGTTCGGCGGGGGTCCCTTCGAAGACCAGGGTCCCGCCGTCGTGTCCCGCCCCGGGCCCGAGGTCGATGATCCAATCGGCGTGGGCCATCACGGCCTGGTGGTGTTCGATCACGATGACGGTCTTGCCCGCATCGACCAGTCGGTCCAGCAGGCCCAGCAGCTGTTCGACGTCGGCCAGATGCAGCCCCGAGGTGGGCTCGTCCAGAACATAGATCCCGCCTTCCTCCCCCATCCGGCTGGCTAGTTTGAGCCGTTGCCGTTCGCCGCCGGAGAGGGTGGTGAGCGGTTGGCCCAACGCCAGGTAGCCCAGTCCGACCTCGCGCAGCCGTTCAAGGATCCTGACCGCTGCCGGAACCCTGGCCTCACCGGCGGCGAAGAAGCCCAATGCCTCATCGACCGGCATGGTCAGCACCTCGCTGATGTTGCAGCCACCGAGCCGGTAGTCAAGTACCGACGTCTGGAAGCGCCGGCCCTCGCATTCCTCGCACACGGTGGACACCGTCGCCATGACGCCCAGTTCGGTGAAGATGATCCCGGCTCCGTTGCAGGCCGGGCAGGCACCTTCCGAGTTGGAGCTGAACAGCGCCGGTTTGACCCCGTTGGCTTTCGCGAACGCCTTGCGGACCGGCTCCAGCAATCCCGTGTAGGTCGCCGGGTTGCTGCGTCGCGAACCCTTGATGGCCCCTTGGTCGACGGTGACGACCCCTTCCCGGCCGGCGATGGAACCGTGGATCAACGAGCTCTTCCCCGAACCTGCCACCCCGGTGATCACGCAAAGGACCCCCAGCGGAATATCCACGTCGACGTCGCGGAGGTTGTGGTGGTCCGCTGACCGGATCTCCAGCGTTCCCGACCCCCGCCGTGGCGTCTCCTTCAGTGCCGCCACATAGCCCAGGTGCCGGCCGGTGGGGGTGTCGCTGCGGCGCAGGCCCTCGAGGTCCCCCTCGTAGCAGAGCAGC
>JAKDMV010000112.1 GCA_030452125.1 Micrococcaceae bacterium | reverse complement strand
GCCCGGGAACTGGCCGGGTGGTGCTGGTCTCTGGCGGCTCCATTGGAACGGAAGGACCCCAAGGGCAGTCCCGTAAAAGGACGTACCTTCGCCTATCAGTGGTTCTGCGGCTTGGCTGCGTGGTGGAACCCGTGATCCACCTATGGGCCGCGGATACCTTTCGGTAACGCGCGTCATTGCCATACGATCGATTACCCGCCAACCGAACAACACGTGGTCCTGCGGTAGACACCTGCGTGTGTGTCAGTCTGACAGCGCCGCCGTAGAAGACATTTCTGCCCAGGGCGTGCCCGCCACGCACCCCACAGGACATGGTGAAGAACATCTTCGCCCTGCGCTGGCGAATACGGTTGAGCCCCGCCCAGATCGCCTACCGGCTAGGAGGACTAACTACTTCGTCCGTACCCGCGGTGCTGGTCCGTTGCCGGATCAACCGGTTGCATTGAATCGATCGGGTCACCGGCGACCCGATCCTCCCATGCGAACACCCCACGCGAATCCGAAGATCCACATCGATGTCACCAAGTTCGCCAATACTCGCGACGGCGGTGGGCACCATTCGTCGCTATGGAGCAAGGCAAGAAGAACCGCCTGGCCACACCCGACACGCCCCGAAAATGTGTACCGCATTCGTGCACAGCGTGGTCGACGACCACGCCCGCATCGCCTAAGCCGAGATCCACGATGATGAGAAGACCATCACGGCCATCGCCGTACTGGAACGTACCGTGGCCCGATTCGCAACCATGGACGCCCCCAATAGGGCGCGTCCTGGGCGACAACGGCTCCGCCTATCACTCACACGCCAAGCGCAACTCCCGCCTCGAGCTGGCCCTCCGGCCCAAACGAGCCCATCCCTACCAACCAAGACCAACGGCAAGAATGGAACGGTTCCACAGGGCTCGGAACGACGGATGGGCCCACGCCAAGTTCTACGGCGACGAGGCCGCCCCTTGGGATGCGTTGCCACCCTGGATCCATGAATACGATCCCCGCCCGTCCCATACAACTAACGGGAACCAACCAGCCATCGGCCGCCTAACTAACTGCGCTGGTCATTAGGCCTAGGGCACTTCTCTTCGCCATCACTGGCCTGCTTTCAAATTCGCCATCTACGCTTTCGAGAAGTATTTTCTGTAATTGTTTGAGTAAGTTCATTGGCTATCGCATCACGTTCGGAGCGAACCGTGTTCAAGTCCGACTCCAGCTGTTCGACCGTCTTTTCAAACTTCCATGCCTTCCATTTAGCATGTTCGAGAGCCCAACCCTTTTCCGTGAGCTTCCGGTCCGTCCTCTCCACCAGGTCCGTCACCGTGCGATTCTCAGTGCTCCAAGACGGTAGGTTTTCCCAAGCCTTAGCCTCCGAAACCGATTCGATCTCCACCGGCGCAGGTGCTCCGGTTAGCACTTCGGCGACTAGATCCCACCACTGCTTGCCTTCCTTGCAACGAATTTCAACAATCCGACGCATGTGCTCGTCAAGTCCTGAGTCCTCGTCCAGCATCCGTTCGGCACCTTCAACGACCCTCGCGGGCGTCCAAGAGGCAGCTTGCACTGCATATTCTTCCATTCCGACGTTTTTGAGAGCCCCGCGTAGCTTCACCGACGAATAGAGCGAGAGTGAGATGCACATCGATGGAACACCGGCGCCCGCTCCAAAGACTGCCGGGTGGTAGCGCGACGATAGGTTGAACCGTGCCTGCTCGGTCACGGCCACAACTTGGCGTGCGGTCAGCATCGGAAGAGTGGAGACTCTATTACTCTTTGTCATCCCAGCGATTATGTCGTTCGCAAGCTGGTCGTGAGAGCGAACAGCCGGGTCATCCAGTGAGCCCACATGCGAGACCAAAAATACTGGCATGCCGAAACGCTCTACAAGCTCGTCCAAAGACTGCGCAATGCGATGATAGTAGTTCTTCCGACTGATGCCGGTAGATCCGGCGTGCTCAGTAAAACTGGCCAACATATAGTCAGCTGGCAATTCGAGTTCTGCGACGCGTTCCCTGTCAGCTGACTGTGGACGCAGCCAGAAGGCGTCATCGACTCCTCGGTATGTCTTCTTTGGATCGGATCCCAATGAGAGGGCTAGCTCATACGACGAACGTTCTCGCGCGCCGACTAAGGCGGCCCCATTCATCATCTCCAAGACTTGCTTTTCGTGAACAGGTTTTAGCTCCGGACCGTACGTTTGACTGCTCAACACCAACGGCACCCCAAAGTGACGCGCCAAGGCTGCTAACGCAAAACGTTCAGTCAGATGGTTAATGAACTTCGATGCGATATTGCCGCCGCCAGCAATCAGGACCCCACTCGATCTCCTGACGGCTTCAATGAGCTTGTGAGCCGGATCATTGGCAGGGAGGCCCCCTTCCTCCCCAGCGGCACTGGCCATAAGGGCGTCGAACCGCGCTTTTCTCCAAGCAGCTGATTTCGTACGATCAAACCCGATCCTTGGAACCGAAGATGTGCCAAATCGATTCGCAACGAGTTTTGAGTTCCCAACGACGACAACATCCTCGATGCTGCGGTCCCGCAATGCATCGATTGCATATTCGGTCATGGCTTCGTCACCAACATGATAAAGGTGTGTAATGGCGACATCGCCCAGAATGACAATACTCATGGGGCTCCTTTGCTAGAAATACAAGACGGGCGCACAGCGCCAAGGTATGAGGGGTATCTCGAATACCATAGCTGAGGATGCTAAATTTATGTCCCTCCCTGCCCCACGTGGGCGACGCCGAAAACATGTACGCAGGTCGATGGGAATGCTGTCCCTCTACTCAGAATTTTCAAGTCTCATCACCCACAAATGATCCAGCTGCGCCTCATTGCCAGAAAATGCAACCTTCAGAACACTGAAAACACGATCCGGACTAGAATCTTCGTAGCATTTTGAGGACGGGATGGCCTGTACGCCGGGTTCTGTACCGGCAGCGGTTACCCGGCTGCCGGTGACGATCATCCATCTAGGGGCACCGTTGCCGATGCCCTCACGCGGCCTACCCGACTACTGGGGCGAACAGCCCTCATACGCAGCCTGTCTGGCCTTGCTCCGGGTGGGGTTTACCGAGCCGCCCCAGTCACCTGGGGCGCTGGTGGTCTCTTACACCACCTTTTCACCCTGACCCGCACTCGGCGGGCGGTCTGTTTTCTGTGGCACTGGCCTGCGGGTTTCCCCGAGTGGGCGTTACCCACCACCCTGTTCTGTGGAGCCCGGACGTTCCTCGGGCCGCTTGCGCGACACGCGATCGTCCAGCCATCCCGTCCGTTGACCAGTCTAGCGTGCTCCGGGCGGCGTCCGGTCAGCCACCCCTACGGGTCCTTGCTCGGCCCGTTCGTCCCCCGTCGACGCGTCGGCCGGTCCAGTCTTCGGGGCCACGGCTGGTGATCCCGGTTTCGGCGGGACGATCCTGTCGACCAACGGCACCAAGACGGTGCCGATGCGTCCGACCACCTGGTGGACCGGCTTCATCGAGGCGAGCAAGGCGATCCCCGTCATGAGCATCAGATAGATCACCACGGCGACGTACCTGTTGTCCTCCGCCATCATCTTCGCGTAGCGCGCCACGGCCAGGACCGCGAAGCCGTGCAGCAGGAAGATGGAAAGACTCCGCTGGCCGAACCTGACCAGCAGGCCGGGTTCACGGGGCACCAGGACCAGCAGGCCGACGGTCAGAACCAGCGCACAGATCTGCAGCACGAGTCGGTAGACCACGCCCGTGGGGTCGGAAACGTCCAGGACGTCGTAGCCCCTGCTCCCGTAGAACCATCTGTGGTCGGGGGCCCAATACAGCAGGAAGCCGAACACCAGCAGGGCGGCCGCGACCACCGCGGACCGGCCCCGGAGCCGCAAGCGGGAGACAAAGGCCAGCATGGCCTTGCCGTAGGTGAAGCCCAGCACGAAGAACGGCAGGAACACCAAGGTGCGGGAGGCGCTGTACGGGTAGTCGATCACGTCGACCATGCCCGATCCCAAGGAGATCAGGACGGAAAGGGCCAGGCTCGTGCGCGGAATCTTCGCGATCAGCGGGGTCAGCGCGGTCCATACCGCCATGGACAGCAGGAACCACAGGATCCAGTAGGGCCTCTCCCACGAGAACTTCGCGTCGGAACCCATCACCCACCGGGCCGCGAAATACGCGCCCTGGAAAACGACCAGCAGGGTCAGGAACTGGGTGCAGCGCTGGAGGATCCCCCTTGGTTTGGAGGTGATTCCGGCGAGGAAGACGAAAGCCGGCATATGGAAGGCGTAGATGCCGGTGATCAGGGCCTTGGTGATGAATCCATCATCTGGATGGGACCGGGCCAGCAGGTGGCCCAGGATCACCAACAGGATCAAGATCCCCTTGGCGGCGTCCAAGACGGGATCTCTACGGGTTCGTGGGGTAACCATCATGTACTACATATTCCTGACGAGCTCCGGTTGGGCATTACCCCCCCCCACTGATCCGTGGAACCCGGACGTTCCATGGACCGATCGTGCGAGGCAAGGCCGTGCAGCCATACCCGCCCCGGCAGTCTAACGTGCTCCGGGGCCCTCGGGGCGCCGCTAGGATCGATGGGTGCTTATTCTGCTGCCCCCTTCCGAAGGAAAGAAGCCTGCCGCCGCGGGCCCCGCCTACGACGCCGAGACCCTGGCGTTCCCCGAACTCTCGGCTGATCGCGCCGAAGTGCTCCAGGCACTGGCCGCTGTATCCGGCCAGGAGGACGCCTTGGAGGTCTTGGGGGTGGGCGCCTCGCTGGCCGGGGAAGTGACCCGCAACATCGCCCTCCACCAGGAGCCGGCGGCCCCGGCCCACGAGGTCTACACCGGGGTGCTCTTCGAGGCGTTGGGCTACCACACCCTCACTGCGGCCCAGCGGCGCACGGCGGATGCCTCCGTCGTCGTGGTCTCGGCCTTATGGGGCGCCGTGGGCTTCGCCGACCGGATTCCCGCCTACCGGTTGTCGATGTCGGTGAAGCTGCCGGGGATCGGGAAGCTGGCCAACTGGTGGAAGAGCAGGCTCAATCCCGTGTTGGGTGAGCGGGCCGGCGACGGGCTGGTCATCGACTGCCGCTCGAGCACCTATGCCGCCGCCTTCACTCCCCCGCCACAGAACACGGTGGCCGTCTCGGTGTTCCAGCTCCGCGGAGGCCAGCGCAAGGTCGTCTCGCATTTTGCCAAGCACACCCGCGGTGAGGTGGCCCGTCACGTCCTGGCCCGGCGGAGCGCACCCGGCAGCCCCGAGGCTCTGCTGAAGGCCGTCCAGGAGAAATGGGATGCGGAGCTGGTGCCCGCCACCGCAAAGAAGGCCCACCAGCTGAACATCATCCTGCCCGAGGACCATAGCTTCGCCACCAAATAATCCCGAAACAGGCAGGATCAGGGCCTAGAGGCCCCATGGTCTGTCACCAGTTCGATTTCGAAGCCGTCCGTGTTCTGCAGATAGGCGACGTCATGGTCGGCTCCGCCGGCATGTGGATGCAGCGCCGCGATTTCGAGATGGTGCAGCCGCCCGCGCGGAACCGGCTCGCGGGCTTCTTGTTCTAGTTCCACTCGGGCGAGCGGACCAGGATGACTCCCGAGTCGGGGCAGGAGACGACGTCGTCCTCGGCGGCGGCACGGATCTCCGCCAGATCGCCGGCGGCCAGTTGCATGCCGGATCCTTCCGAGGTGCCGTGGAAGAGCCGGGCGGCGCCGATACCGCGCTGGGCCAGCCGCTTTTCATACATCCCCACCAGGGTCGGGTCGATGCCTCCTGCCAGCTCGGTGCGCTCGTTCACCAGCGTGGCCCGTTCGGCGGCCAGTTCCGCGGCCTTCCCGTCGCGGGCGCGTTCGAGCTGGGCGAGTTGGGCCGCGGTGCCGTCGGCGGAGGCGGTGACGCCTTCGAGCCTGCCGGCGACCTCCTCGGCCGTTTCCATCAGTTCCAGTTCGGTGGTTTCGAGTTCCCCGCGCTTGAGCAGCAAGGAGTCGATCTCGTGCTGCAGGGCCATCATGTCCCGGGCGGTGCCGCGACCGGCCTCGATCTGGGCGCGGTCCTTATCGATCCGGCCCTGGATCTTCTCGCCCTGGTGTTCGATGTCGGTCAAGGCATGCTGGGCCGCCGCTGATTCCTCGGCCACTTCGCGGCGGGCTGCTTCGGCTTCGGCCACGGCTTCCCCGGCGGCGATGATCTCGGGATCGGAGTCGAGGGCCTTCACCGCCCGGTCGATCTTCACGATCTTCGAGTCCAGCCCCTGCAGGTCCAACAGCAGCAGCTGGTCGGCGGGTGATGCCTTGGCCATCGGTGTTTCTCCTCTTGCTCGGTGGTTCCCCAGCCTACTGCCCGCCGTCGCCGATCAGTCCCCCGGGGTGAGGATGAAATCCCAGGGATCGGTGTTGATCGAGCTGACCCCGATCTCCAGGACGAAGTTCTGGTCGATCAACACGTTGTAGAGCCCTTCGGCGGCGGCTGGCAGCCACAGCCATTCCCCGGCGAAATGGGAGATGTCCACCAGATAGGGCCGGTCTTCCACGGCTGCCTCGCGTGCTTCGGAGGCCGGGTGGTGACGCAGGTCGGCGGTGACGAACACATCGGCCCGGGCGGCCCGCACGGCGGAGAAGAGGCTGTCCCCGGCGCCGCCGCAGATCGCCACCGTGCTCACGATCCCGTCCCGGTCACCGGCCACGCGGACTCCCCCGGCGACCGCGGGCAGCGCGCCGAAGACCCGGGAGGCGAAGTCGGAGAGCGCCAGGGCATCCGGCAGGGTGCCGACCCGGCCGAGCCCTTCCTCGGGCAGCCCCTCGGAGGCCGCGACCAACGGGGTGACATCGGTCAGTCCGAGGATGTCGGCCAACACGTCGTTGACCCCGCCCACCGCCGAGTCGCCATTGGTGTGGACGGTGACCAAGGCGCAGTGGTTCTCGATCAGCTCGTGGATGACCTCGCCCTTGAACTGGTCGGCCGCCACCGATTTCACCCCACGCAACAGCAGGGGGTGGTGGGTGATCAGCAGGTCCGCTCCCCGGGCGATGGCGTCGCGGACCACCTCGAGGGTGGGGTCCACGGCGAAGATGATGCGCCGCACCGGACGCTCGACCCGTCCGGCGACGAGGCCGACGGCGTCCCACTCCTCGGCCAGCGAGGCCGGCCAGAGCTCTTCGATCGCCACCAGGACCTCACCCAGCGTGGGAACGGTGGCCCCGGGGCGGGGACCGGGGGCCACGGCGGCGCGGGCATCCCGGGCACCGCCATCGGTGGCCTCCACGGCCTCGTCACGTCCTGGGGCGTCGTCCGTCACGGTCGTCTCGCCCTGGGGGGAGTCCTGCGGCGTCTTGTCCTGGTCATTGCGCATGCTCCTACCGTAGTCCGCGGGGAGTCAACCGGGCGTCAAGTGCCCCTTCGACCCTGATCGCGAAGTCGTCCGGGAATGAATGGGAGCCTGCGGGCATTGACCATGGATGTGAGTAGCAAGTCAGCAATCCCAACGTCAGCGGCGCAGTTCGGCACGTCCGATTCCGCCGGATTACCCGACCACGGCATCCAGACCTTCATCCTCGGTGCCGGATGCTTCTGGTGCATGGACACGATCTACCGCAAGACCGTCGGCGTCTCCTCGGTGGTCTCCGGATACATCGGCGGGCACACCCCGGACCCGCACTACCGCGAAGTGTGCAGCGGAACCACCGGACATGCCGAGGCGGTCGCAGTAACATTCGATGCCGCGATCGTCCCGGCCGACGTCATATTGGACATGTTCTTCACCGGTCATGACCCCACGACGTTGAACCGCCAGGGGTACGACGTCGGGACCCAGTACCGTTCGGCCATGTTCTACACCGATGTCCGGCAGAAGGAGTTCTTCGAGGCGTCCTTGCGGCGGAACCAGGAGAACTGGGGGGACCCGATCGTCACCGAGATCGTCCCCGCCCCGTACTTCCACGAGGCCGAACCGATCCACCAGGATTTCTACGCC
>JAKDMV010000111.1 GCA_030452125.1 Micrococcaceae bacterium | reverse complement strand
GCCCCAAACCCCAAACACCAAAAAAGCCCCCGGAAGAACCACCCTTCTGAGTCGAGCGTTGGAAGCACGGCTGCCTGCCAGGGAGTCAGCGAATATATCCCTTTAAACAATGAGGCTCCCACCGCTAAAAGCGGTGGGAGCCTCATCGTGGTGTTCTGTTGAAGGCTTCCTGGGAAGCCATCAACAGGATCCGGTGCTCTAACTAGATGTTGAAGCCGAGCGCACGCATCTGGTCGCGTCCATCGTCGGTGATCTTCTCAGGTCCCCACGGTGGCATCCAGACCCATGTCAGTCGGTGCTCGTCAACGACACTGCTCATCGCCTGGCCAACCTGCTCCTCGATGATGTCGGTGAGCGGGCAGGCCGCCGAAGTCAGCGTCATGTCAATGAGCAGCGCACCGTCATCGGCATACTGCAGGCCGTAGAGCAAGCCCAAGTCAACGATATTCACCCCGAGTTCAGGGTCGATAACGTCCTTCAATGCTTCCTCGACGTCCTCCAGCGGAGTGTGGGTCGAGCCACTTGCTTCGTCGGTGGTGCTCATGACTACGCCCCGACGGGGAGGAAGCGGTCGTAGCCCTCTTCCTCGAGACGGTCGGCAAGGTCCGGACCGCCCTGTTCGGCGATACGGCCATCAACGAACACGTGGACGAAGTCCGGCTTGATGTAGCGCAGGATCCGCGTGTAGTGGGTGATGAGCATGGTGCCCATCTCGCTGCCCTCCGCGGCGCGGTTCACGCCATCGGCAACGACCTTCAGCGCATCGACGTCGAGGCCGGAGTCGGTCTCGTCGAGGACGGCGAACTTGGGCTTGAAGAGCTCGAGCTGCAGGATCTCGACTCGCTTCTTCTCACCACCGGAGAAGCCTTCGTTGACGTTACGGCTGGCGAACTCCGGATCGATCTTCAAGTTGGCCATAGCCGCCTTGACGTCCTTGGTCCAGTGACGCAGGCTCGGGGCTTCGCCCTCGATGGCGGTCTTGGCCGTCCGGAGGAAGTTCGTCATGCTCACGCCGGGTACCTCGACCGGGTACTGCATGGCCAGGAAGAGGCCGGCGCGAGCACGCTTGTCGACGCTCATGGCCAACACGTCGTCGCCGTCGAGCGTGATGGTGCCCGAGGTGACGTTGTAGCGCGGGTGGCCCGCGATCGTGGAGGCCAGGGTTGACTTGCCCGAACCGTTCGGGCCCATGATGGCGTGCGTTTCACCGGTCTTGATGGTGAGGCTCACGCCCTTGAGGATTTCCTTGCTGCCCTGCTCCGTATCGATCGATACGTGCAGGTCCTTGATTTCCAGGGTAGACATTGGTGTCCGTTCTCTGACATGCCGGACTGGCCGGCGAGGTTCACTGGGGGGGGAAAAAGGCCAAAGGCCTAGTTATCGGTCGCGGCGAGTTCTGCCTCAACCGTTTCGTTCAAGCGTTCCTGCAACTCCTCGACGCCGATCTGCTGAATGACCTCGTTGAGGAAGCCGCGCACGACGAGACGGCGAGCCGTCTTTTCGTCGATTCCGCGGGACTGGAGGTAGAACAGGTGCTCGTCGTCGAAACGACCGGTGGTGCTGGCGTGTCCGGCACCGGCGATGTTGCCGGTCTCGATCTCCAGGTTCGGGACCGAATCAGCCCGGGAACCATCGGTGAGGACCAGGTTGCGGTTGGCCTCATAGGAGTCCGTGCCTTCTGCCGCCGCGCGGATGAGCACGTCGCCCACCCACACAGTGTGTGCGTCCTTGCCCTGCAGCGCCCCCTTGTAGAGGACGTTGGAAGTGCAGTGGGGCGTGGAGTGATCGACGAACAAACGGTGTTCCAGATGCTGGCCCGGATCGGCGAAGTACAGTCCAAACATCTCCACCTTGGCACCGGTGCCAGCGAATCGCGCCGACGGCGTCAGGCGCACAAGATCACCGCCGAAGGTGACAACGATGTGCTTGATCTTCGCATTCTCGCCCACCTTGGCCTGCTGCGAACCTGCGTGGATGGCATCGTCTTCCCAAGCCTGCACGCTGACAACGGTCAACTCTGCGCCTTCTTGGACATCGAACTCGATGTTCTCAATCAGGACGGCGCTGCCTACGTGGTCGATGACGACGAGACCGCGGGAGTTTGGCTCCGCGACGACGACCAGGTGCTGGGCCGACGCTTCCATACCCGCACCGGTATAGGTGAGGGTGGCTTTCACGTCCTCGGCGTTGGCGCCGATGGTCAGCACGGAGGCCTCTGCGGCTGCGTTCCACCCGTTGGCGGAGACGCGGTCCTCGGGAATGCCGGCGGAACCGACGCGAGCGTCGTCCATGCCCACGGTTTCCAAGGTCGCGCCATCGCTGAGCTCGGTGGCCAGCGTCGGAGCGGCACCGGTGGGAGCCTTCTTATGGAGTCCACCCAGGCGCTTGAGCGGTGTGAAGCGCCAGTCTTCCTCGCGACCCGTCAGCGCCTTGAAGTCCTCCAGCTTGTAGCTGGTTAGACGGCCGGCTCGGGAAGAGTCGGGCACTCCCGCTCCACCGCCGTGGCTGTGCGCCTTGCTGGCATCACCGCCCAGCGGCGAGCTGTCCTCATTCAGTGGGGAGAGATTCTCGCCCTCTTCGGTGAATCCAGCGATGGCGGGCACGCCGTAGCGTGATTCCTTGCCAGTGGTTTCTGTTGCGGTATCAGTCATGATTAACCGACGCCTCCTTCCATCTGCAGTTCAATGAGGCGGTTCAGTTCGAGCGCGTATTCCATTGGAAGCTCCCGGGAGATCGGCTCGACGAAACCGCGTACGATCATCGCCATTGCCTCATCCTCGGCCATGCCGCGGGACATGAGGTAGAACAGCTGCTCCTCGGAAACACGCGAGACGGTTGCCTCGTGGCCCATGGTGACGTCGTCTTCGCGGACGTCAATGTACGGGTACGTGTCCGAACGGGAGATCTGGTCGACCAACAGCGCGTCGCACTCCACCGAGTTACGCGATCCCTTGGCGCCTTCGCGCACCTGGACCAACCCTCGGTAGGCCGAACGGCCGCCGTTGCGCGCCACCGACTTCGCCACGATCGTCGAGGACGTGTTCGGTGCGATGTGCACCATCTTCGAACCAGTGTCCTGGTGCTGTCCTTCGCCGGCGAAGGCGATGGAAAGGGTCTCGCCCTTGGCATGCTCGCCGACCAGGTAGACGGCCGGGTACTTCATGGTGACCTTGGAGCCGATGTTGCCATCGATCCACTCCATGGTGGCGCCCTCTTCGCAGATCGCGCGCTTGGTGACCAGGTTGTACACGTTGTTCGACCAGTTCTGGATCGTCGTGTAACGGACGCGGGCGCCCTTCTTCACGATGATCTCCACGACCGCCGAGTGCAGCGAATCCGAATCGTAGATCGGTGCCGTGCAGCCTTCGATGTAGTGGACGTAGGAATCCTCGTCCGCAATGATCAGCGTGCGTTCGAACTGACCCATGTTTTCCGTGTTGATGCGGAAGTAGGCCTGCAGCGGGATATCAACGTGTACACCCTTGGGCACGTACACGAAGGAACCGCCCGACCAGACCGCGGTGTTCAGCGAACCGAACTTGTTGTCGCCCACGGGGATGACTGAGCCGAAGTGCTCCTTGAAGACATCCTCGTGTTCCTTCAGCGCCGTATCGGTGTCCAGGAAGATGACACCCTGCTTTTCCAGATCCTCACGGAGCTGGTGGTAGACGACCTCGGACTCGTACTGTGCGGCGACACCCGAGACGAGGCGGTTCTTCTCCGCTTCCGGGATGCCGAGCTTGTCGTACGTGTTGCGGATGTCTTCCGGGAGGTCCTCCCAGCTCGTGGCCTGCTTCTCGGTGGAGCGCACGAAGTACTTGATGTTATCGAAGTCGATGCCCGAGAGGTCTGCACCCCAGGTAGGCATCGGCTTGCGACCGAAGTACTTCAAGCCCTTCAGACGCATGTTCAGCATCCATTCGGGCTCGCTCTTCTTTTGCGAGATGTCGCGAACGACTTCCTCGTTCAGGCCACGGCGCGCGTTTGCGCCGGCGTCGTTCTTATCCGACCAGCCATACTCGTAGTTCCCGATCCCCTCGAGCTCCGGATTCTTTTCCAGAATCTCGGAGAGCACACCGGGGTCGGCGGTCTCCTGTGCCATCTGATCCGTCATCTCGGCCTTTCCTGCTTTGTCAGTTTGACTCGTGTTCTCTTCTCAGCTTGCTGAGGAGTCTGGTTGCGACCCAGCGGAATGTGGGTCGTACAAACGTGTCCACCCGAGGCTAACGTCGACAGTCGGCGGACGTCGACACCCAAAAGGCGGGCAAAAACTTTGGTTTCTTCATCACAGAACACCGGGAACTCCCGGGCCAGATCCTGAATGGGGCAATGTCCCTGGCACAGCTGGATGCTCTGCAGCATCGCCGCCGGTTGGTTGAATCCCACGGCGCGCGTCGACGCAACGAACCCGTCGCCGCTGAGTGCCCCGGAAAGCGCTTCGGCCCGGTCCTCCAGGGAGTCGCCGGCCGCTTCGACGATGGGACGGTATCGCCGCTCCATTTCCGCGAAGCGGCGTTGCGCGAAGGCGGTGACCGCTTCCTCGCCGGCCACGTCGGCCAGATCGGTCAAGGCCGAGGTCGCGATGTCGAGGTAGTCGTTGCCACGCGTCGACTGGCCATGGCGGCTGAGCACATAACGTCGGGCGGGACGCCCTGCCCCGGCCGGCTGGTTGGCGACGAGTTTGACCTCGACCAAGCCATCACGACTCAAGGCATCCAAGTGGCGGCGGACCGCAGCCGGGGTGAAGCCGAGGCTTTCCCCGAGTTCCGCAGCGCTGACCGGCCCCTGGTGCAGGACGGCCTGCAACACGCGGTCGCGAGTCCGTTCCTCGGGTTCGGGCGCCACCGGGTTAGCGGCCGACGTAGCGGTCGCTTCCTGAGAGGGCAGCTGAGATGAATACACAACACAATCATGACCTAATGCGGTCGAGTGCGCCAGTAAGGTGTGACTTAGTTCCCGCAGAGCGCAAATACCGGCGCTCCGGACCCTCTGCCCGCGCCCTTCTCTACGTAACGTAGAATGCTCGGGTGACAACTACAGAACCCAGTCTCGTCGTCGAGTCCCTCCGTAAGGACTTCGGCCCGGTTGCCGCACTCGATGGCCGTATGGTCCGGGTCCTCAACGGTATCTCACTGACAGCACATCGTGGCGCGGTGACGACGTTGCTCGGATCCAATGGCGCCGGCAAATCCACCACGCTCGCCTGCGCCCAGGGACTGCTCCTTCCCGACGGCGGCACCGTCCGCCTGCTGGGTACCGATCCGGCCTCCGGAGGAAGCGCACTGCGCTCCCGGGTGGGCGTCATGCTCCAGGACGGCGGCCTACCCCCTTCGGTCAAGCCCATGACCCTCCTGCGCCACGTCGCCCGGATGTATGACCGCCCGGTCGACGTCGATGCCCTGGCCAAACGCCTTGGCATCGACTCCTTCGCGCACACCACCATCCGGCGCCTCTCAGGCGGGCAACGCCAGCGCGTCGCCTTGGCAGCCTCCCTCGTCGGAAATCCCGAAGTCGTGTTCATGGACGAACCCAGTGCAGGCCTGGACCCGCAATCACGCCAAACAGTCTTCGAACTGATCGAAGAGCTGCGCGAACGGGGCTTGTGCATCGTCCTGACGACGCATCTGATGGAAGACGCCCAGCGCCTGTCCGACTACGTCTACATCATCGACAACGGCCGCAACGTCGCCCAAGGCACCGTCGCGGATCTGACAGCCGAGGCCACTTCGGCGACGGAGAGCCGTACCCTCCATTTCACGGCCGACCCCGGCCTGCCGATCCCCCGGCTACACGACGCCGGATCACTCATCGAGGAGGCGGCGGGCCGCTACCGCGTCGAGGGGCTCCACTCCCCCGCCGGGTTGACGGAAATCACCTCCTGGTGGTCTGAACAGGGAGTCCTGCCGACCTCGATCAGCATGGAACCGAAGAACCTTGAAGACGTCTTCCTGGATATCGCCCAAGGAGGCACCCGTGGCTGACCCGACGCCCTCGCCCCTGCCCGAAGCCCCGACCACCGGTGCCCGCCGGTCCAATGCCGCCAGTCTGACCACGCGCGTCGTCCGCCACGGTGGCTACGAAACCCGCGCCATGCTCGGCAATGGCGAACAGCTGGTCCTGGCGGTCGCCCTGCCCCTGCTGGCACTGTTCGGGTTGACGTTCACCAGCATCCTCGATGGCGTTGCCGAACACCGCATCGATGCCGCCGCCCCCGGCGTGCTGGCGTTGTGCGTCATGTCCACCGCCTTCACCGGCCAGGGCATCTCCACCGGGTTCGACCGGAGATACGGTGTCCTGCGCTTCCTGGCCACGACCCCCTTGGGACGAGCCGGGTTGATCTTCGGCAAGGCCCTGGCCGTGTTGGCCGTACTGGTGGTCCAGGTCGTCCTGATTGGTGGGGTGGCGCTGTTCCTGGGGTGGCGCCCGGAACCGGCAGGCATTCCCCTGGGCGTCCTGCTGTTGATACTCGGTGCCGCTGCCTTCACCTCACTGGGCCTGCTGATTGCCGGTACCGTTCGGCCTGAAGCAACCTTGGCGATCACGAACCTGGCGTGGATCCTCCTGGCAGCAGGAGGCGGGATCCTCATTCCGGGCAGCCGCCTTCCCGGGATGCTGTCCGACATTGTTGCCGTGTTGCCCTCGTCGGCGCTCGGCGATGCACTGCGTGAGACCCTCATCAGTGGGACCATGAACATGGGGGCCATCCTGATCCTGCTCGCCTGGACGATTGCCGCAGGATTCGCCGCCACCCGCTGGTTCAAATGGAATTGACGCGCGCACAGCCAGTCGCCCCGCGTCCCGAATGGAGAAAGACAACATGACAACCCCCGTCGCCAACCACTGGACCGACCGGCTACCGCCGGCGTTGGGGCGCGGCACCCGCGCGGTTCAGACCACCTACTCCCGTGGATACAACCATCTCCCGCTATCCATCGGCCGAGGCATCCACCGGTTGGCGATCGCCTCCCTGATCACCCAATCAATCCTGATCGTCTCCGGCGGCGCCGTCCGACTGACCGCTTCCGGACTCGGCTGTTCGCAGTGGCCCAACTGCATGCCGGGGACGATGACCCCGACCCCCGAAATGGGAATCCATGGGTTGATCGAATTCGGCAACCGACTGCTGACGTTCGTCCTGGCCGCCGTGGCGATTGCCATGATCGTCTCCATCTGGCGCATACGACGCACCCACCGCACCGTGTTCTGGCTCTCCATCGCCCTGCTGTGCTTCATCCCGATCCAAGCCGTCATCGGCGGGATCACCGTATTGACGGATTTGAACCCCTGGGTCGTCAGCTTCCACTTCCTGGCGTCGATCGCCTTGGTGGCCGTGGCAACACTGCTGGTCAACCGCACCGGGAGGGAATCGCGCGGTGAAGAACTGGTGGCCCCCGGCCCCCTCACCGGAACGATGCGCTCACTGGGCTGGACCATCGCCATCACCTCGGCCCTGGCCCTGATCCTGGGAACCGTGGTCACCGGCTCGGGCCCCCACGCGGGGGATCCCTCCTCACCCCGGCACGGCTTCAACTTGTACCTCGTGACCCGCATCCATGTGGTCCCCGTGTACCTCCTGGTCATCGCAACCCTGCTGGGCCTGTATCTGGTCTACCGCACCCATGCGGCGCGGGCCCTGAAGCGCGGCTACCTCTTCCTGGTCGTTGCCGTACTGGCCCAGGGCGCCATCGGATACACCCAGTTCTTCCTCGGACTGCCCATCGCGGTCGTCCTGCTGCACATGGTAGGCACCGCATTCCTGACGGCGGCCGCCACCAATGTATGGGACCGTTCCACCGGCGTCGTTCCGCTATAGCAACGCCCCGCCGACTGCCCTGCTCCTTTCCCGCGGTGAAGCAACGGGACCTTCTGGTTTCCAGCCCTGGTCAGGTGCAGGATCACGCCCCGAGTTCCCGGGCTTGCAGCCGGCCGCTCCTCCCGGTGCTCCATGAGAGTGCGGATATTGCCCCGGTGTCGTTTTTCGAAGACGACTACAAGGAAGCCCGGAGTCTTCTGCACAACGATTCCGTGTCTGTTTGGGCAACG
>JAKDMV010000110.1 GCA_030452125.1 Micrococcaceae bacterium | reverse complement strand
ATCGGCGTGGGCATGGTCATCAACGGGGAGATCGTCCGCGGGGTGAGCAATAACGCGGGGGAGATCGGCCACTTCTCGGTCGGCGAAGAGACCGGGCTGTGCTGCTGCGGTCGCAAGGACTGCTTGGCCGGCGCGACGTCCTTCGAGAACATTGCCCGCAAGGCCGCCGAGGCGGGGCTGGAGCTAGGCATTGCCCAAGATGCGGATGTTGCCGGACGCGCCAGGGGGATGATGCGGCTCGCCGAACTGGCGGACGAAGGCAACGAAGTCGCCATCGGACTACTGCGCGACTTCGCAGGCCGGACCGCCGATATGGTCGCCCAGCTGATCAACGCCCTCGACGTCGACAAGGTCATCTACGGCGGACCCTACTGGCCGCTGATTAGCGACCACGTCCTGTCCGGGGCCGCCGAGATTATCAACCAGCGCTTCAACGCTAAGGACGTCCATTCGATCAGCGTCGTCGATTCCGAGCTGGGCCCGGAGGTCGCCGCCATCGGCGGCGGCTGCGCCATCCTCGACGCCAGCCTGTCGCCCAAGGCCAGCGTCCTGCTCCTGAACTGAGCCTCGACGGCAAGATATGACGCCACGGGCGTCATCGGTGAAAACCGGTGGCGCCCGTTGTCATAACGGGTTGGTTTCGAAGGTTGACATTCTAAGTCCAGTGGAATTAGATATAAGTGTCAGTGCTGCAGCCACCAAGTTGCCCATCGACACGGCAATGCGAGTCTCAACGGCTTCCGTGCCTGGTGGGGGAACGGCAGGTTGGCGGCTACGGGGAACAGGGCTGACATGGGTGCCGACCGGCACCGTTGATGTTTTTAAGGGAGCCATCAGCCATACGCCGGTCGGCACCAATATTTGTTTAATGGGTGCCTTCGTCCGGTGGCCCGGGGTGCCGGACGCGGGGGAACAGGGTGCCCCTGACCGGAATCGAACCGGTGGCCTACCCTTTAGGAGAGGGTCGCTCTATCCGACTGAGCTACAGGGACCAATCGCCGTGGGGCTGAGCCCGGGCGAACAGCAACCATCCTAGCGGCAGAATCCGGTCACACCGAAAACGACTCCGGTCGGGTCCGCCCCGGCTCAGGACAGTCCGGCCTCGCCCCACTTGCGTCGGAACGTGCGCACGAACGAGGCGATGACCACCGCCAGGGCGGTCGCCACCGTGGCGAAGAGCAGGATCCAGCCGGTGATGGTCAACGCCGAGGCCAGGCCCACCCGGTCCGGATCGGTGGTTCCGGCGAGCAGCCCGTCGATCATCGGGTTGGTCCACAGGGAGACGATCGCGAACAGCAGCGGGATCGCCCACAAGCCCCAGCGCAGCCCCCGCCGCGGCACATGCAGGGCAATGGCCAGCATCGCCACCAGGGCGGTGAAGAGCGGGAACAACGTCCCCGCCGTCTTATGCACGTAGGACAGTTGGCCCAGGGCATCGTCGTCCATGGCCGCCTGCAGCTTCCGGATGTAGTCCGCGTCGAAGCCGCCGAGCAGCTGATCGGGCATCGCCAGGCCCCCGGAGAGGTCCTGCATCTGGTTCAAGACCAGCAGGTGGTAGTACCAGAAGAGCAGGAGGACGGCGCCGAGCCCCGCCCAGAGGATCAGGTTGCCGTTGCCCTGGGCCTGTTCCGGGGTCCTGCCGGTGGTGGTGTTGGCCAGGGCGCTGCCCGGCCGCGGGGGCACACTGCCCGGAGACTGGCGGGGCGGACCGCCCGCACCGCTTTTCGCCGGCGATCCCGGGTTCCCCGTGGCCTGGTTCTTCTGCTGGCGGGACTTCTTGCGGCGCTGTGCGGGCTTCTTGGACATGGCGCCATTATGCCGGGACGGGGGCCGGGGCGGGAAAACGCCGGCAACCGTAGACTGGGGGGACCATGGATTTTCTCTTCGACGACTTTTCCGAGGCGCGCTCGCGCCTGAGTGCAAACGACGCCGGCGCCTCCGGGCCCCCGCAGGCCGCCGAACTGCTGGAGGGGCTGAACCCGGAGCAGGAACGGGCGGTGAAGCATGCGGGCAGCCCGCTGCTGATCGTCGCCGGTGCCGGCTCGGGCAAGACCCGGGTGCTTTCCCACCGCATCGCCTACCTGCTGGCCACGGGCAGGGCCCGCCCGCATGAGATCCTGGCGATCACCTTCACCAACAAGGCCGCCGCCGAAATGCGTGAACGTATCGGGGAGCTGGTGGGGGAACCGGCGCAGAAGATGTGGATCTCCACGTTCCACTCCTCCTGCGTGAGGATCCTGCGTCGCGAGGCCACCTCGGTGGGACTGAAATCCAACTTCTCGATCTACGATGCCGCCGATTCCCTGCGGCTGATCACGCTGATCGCCAAGGGGCTGGACCTGGACCCGAAGAAGTTCGCGCCCAAGGCGATGCAACACCGGATCTCGGCGTTGAAGAACGAACTGATCGACGACGAGGAGAATGCCTCCACCACGAACATGAACGACCCGTTCGCCGCGGCCGTCTCGGAGGTCTACCGCGGGTACACGCAGCGGCTGCGCCAGGCCAACGCCATGGACTTCGATGACCTCATCGGCCAGGTCGTGAACATCTTCCGGGCCTTTCCCGGCATTGCCGACAACTACCGGCGGCGGTTCCGTCATGTGCTGGTCGACGAGTACCAGGACACCAACCACGCGCAGTACTCGCTGGTGCGCGAACTCACCGGCCCCGACGGGCAGACCCCGGGCGGGGAATTGACCGTGGTGGGTGACTCCGACCAGTCCATCTACGCCTTCCGTGGTGCCGATATCCGCAATATCGTCGAATTCGGCAAGGACTACCCGGAAGCCGAGACGATCAAGCTCGAACAGAACTACCGGTCCACCCAGACCATCCTCAACGCAGCCAACGCGGTGATCTCGCTCAATGAGGATCGCCCCGAGAAGAGGTTGTGGACCGCCGAGGGGGAGGGCCCGCGGATCGTGGGCTACGTGGGCGAATCGGAACAGGACGAAGCCCGGTGGATCGCCCGGGAGATCCTGCGGCTCAACGACGAGGAGGGCATCCGCCCCGGGGACGTGGCCGTGTTCTACCGCACCAACGCCCAATCGCGCTCGCTGGAGGAACAGCTGATGCGGGTGGACCTGAAATACAAGGTCGTCGGCGGCACGCGGTTCTATGACCGCAAGGAGATCAAGGACGCGTTGGCCTACCTGCGGGTGCTGGCCAACCAGGAGGACGACGTCAACGTCCGGCGCGTCCTGAATGTGCCCAAACGCGGGATCGGCGACCGGGCCGAATATGCGGTGGCGGCCCTGGGGGAGAAGGAGCGCATCCCCTTCATGGAGGCCCTGCGCCGCGCCGATGAGGCTCCCGGGCTGGCCACCCGCAGCACCAAGGCCGTCGCCGGCTTCGTGAAGATCATCGACGACCTCGCGGTGGTCGCCGAAGGCTCCGGGGCGGCTGCCGCGGTGGAGGCCGTACTGGAGCAGACCGGCTACCTGGAGATGCTGCGCAAATCCGATGACCCGCAGGACGAATCACGGGTGGAGAACCTGGCCGAACTGGTCGCCGTGGTCAGGGACTACGAACGGGAGAACCCCGAGGGCACGCTGGGCGGGTTCTTGGAGCAGGTCTCGCTGGTGGCCGACGCCGACTCGATCCCCGATGCCCCCGACGACGACGAGGGCGCGCAGATGGCCGAGCGTGAAGGCATGGTGACCCTGATGACCCTGCATACCGCCAAGGGCCTGGAGTTCCCCACGGTCTTCCTCACGGGCATGGAACACGGCATCTTCCCGCACCAGCGTTCGATGACCGACCCCAAGGAGCTCGCCGAGGAACGCCGGCTGGCCTACGTCGGACTGACCCGGGCCCGTCGCCGGCTCTATGTCACCCGGGCGGAATACCGCAGCCTGTGGGGCCAGTCGCAGTACAACCCGGCCAGCCAGTTCCTGGAGGAGATTCCCAGCCAACTGCTCGATTGGAAACGCGAAGGGGCGATCCGTTCGGCCCCCGGGGCCTTTGGCAGCCGAGACTTCGCCACGAGCCGGTACGACGGCGGATCCTTCTGGGGTGCCGGTACCGGGGGAGGGGGCGGACGTCGCGCCGGGGATATCGAAACCGGCTCGCTACATACCGCGCCCACGGCCCGGGCCGCGGGACGGGTGCAGCCACAGAAGGAAGTCATCCAGCTCTCCGTGGGGGACAAGGTCTCCCACAGCACCTTCGGCGAGGGCGTGGTGCTCGCCTTGGAGGGGGCGGGGGACAAGACCGTGGCGAAGGTGAAGTTCACCGCAGAGGAGAAGCGTCTGCTGCTGCGTTATGCGCCGCTGAGCAAACTCGGCTGATTCGTCTCCGGGCAGGCCTGCCCGGTGCTCAGCGGCGGTGGGCCCGCAGGAAGCCCTGCGGAGAGGATTCATGGTCGCGGGGTGCCCGCTGCAGGTCTTCGTCGATCACGAAGCCCAGGGCGCCCAACCGCGTCACCAGATCGGCGGGGTCGTGCATGTACGCGGTCATCTTCACGTCGCGGCCGTAGGCCCGCCGGATCTCCCGGGGGCCGGAACCCGACTGGAACCCGAGCAACAGGCTCCCTCCGGGGCGCAGGACGCGAAGGAACTGGCCGAATACGGCCCCCAGTTCCTCCGGCGCCGTGTGGATGATCGAATACCAGGCCAGGACCCCTTCGAAGCTGTTCGCCGGATACGGCAACCCCGCCAGCTCGGCGACGGTGAACGATGCGCCCGGATACCCGCGCCGGGCCTGGTCGATCATCCCCGGCGAGAAGTCGACCCCGGCGAGATCATGGTGTCCGAGGTCCCGGAGATGCCCGAGCAGGCGTCCGGTGCCGCATCCGGCATCCAGTATCGGGCCGTGGTCGGGCACCGCGGCACTGAACCTGCCCAGGACTTCACGATCCGCGGCCGCCTCGGCGGCGGTATCGGGCAGGAGCCGGGCGTAGTCGGCGGCGACCAGATCATAGGCGATGCGGGCGGTCGGTGCCGGACGGGAAGGGGGCATGTCAATCAAAATATCGCAGGCCGGAATGCACGTCCACAACGTGAAAACCCCGGAAAGTCGGCGATCTTTGTCTACGGAGCGTAGAACTGTGCTCTTTCTCACGAAAGCGATAGCCTAGGCAAGGCATCATCCGGCTAGGGGCTAAAGTTCCCTGTGGAGCCATCGGGCCAACATGTGCCGACGCTCCGAGTCAGAAACGACTTCGACGTAGAAGGACACACCCGTGGACCTGTATGAATACCAGGCGCGCGATCTGTTCGAGCAGCACGGTGTCCCCGTGCTTGCCGGCATCGTGGCGTACACCCCTGAAGAAGCCAAGGCCGCCGCTGAGAAAATCGGCGGCGTCGTAGTGGTCAAAGCCCAGGTCAAGGTCGGAGGCCGCGGCAAGGCCGGCGGCGTCAAGGTCGCCAAGACCGCCGACGAGGCGTTCGAATACGCGTCCGCCATCCTCGGGATGGACATCAAGGGCCATACCGTCGACAAGGTCATGATCGCCCAGGGCGCCGACATCGCCGAGGAGTTCTACTTCTCCGTGCTGCTGGACCGGGCCAACCGCAACTACCTGGCCATGTGCTCCGTCGAGGGCGGCGTGGAGATCGAGGTCCTGGCCGTGGAGCGTCCCGACGCCCTGGCCAAGGTCGCCGTCGACCCGGCCGTCGGCATCGATGCCGCCAAGGCCGACGAAATCGTCGCCGAAGCAGGCTTCGCCCCCGAACTGCGCGCCAACGTCGCCGCAGCGATCGTGAAGCTCTGGGACGTCTTCGTCAAGGAAGACGCCACCCTGGTCGAGGTCAACCCGCTGGTCCGCACCGGAGCCGGCGAGATCATCGCCCTCGACGGCAAGGTCACCCTGGACGACAACGCCTCCGAGGTCCGCCACCCGGACCACGAAGCGCTTGAGGACAAGGGGGCAGCGGATCCGCTCGAGGCCAAGGCCAAGGACGCAGGCCTGAACTACGTGAAGCTCGATGGCCAGGTCGGCATCATCGGCAACGGCGCCGGACTGGTCATGTCCACGCTGGACGTCGTCGCCTACGCCGGCGAGAAGCACGCCAACGTCAAGCCCGCCAACTTCCTGGACATCGGCGGTGGCGCCTCGGCCGAGGTCATGGCCGCCGGCCTGGACGTCATCCTCAACGACGAGCAGGTCAAGTCCGTGTTCGTCAACGTCTTCGGCGGCATCACCGCCTGTGACGCAGTGGCCAACGGCATCGTGAAGGCCCTGGAAATGCTGGGAGACAAGGCCACGAAGCCGCTCGTCGTCCGCCTGGACGGCAACAACGTCGAAGAGGGACGCAAGATCCTGGCTGAAGCCAACAACCCGCTCGTGACGCTGGCCACCACCATGGACGAAGGCGCCGACAAGGCCGCCGAACTGGCGAACGCCTAAGGATCAGGGGAAAGAAAACATGTCTATCTTCATCAACAAGGATTCCAAGGTCATCGTCCAGGGCATCACCGGCGGCGAAGGCTCCAAGCACACCGCCCGCATGCTCGCCGCCGGCACCCAGGTCGTCGGCGGCGTGAACGCCCGCAAGGCCGGCACCACCGTCACGCACGGCGAGGTCAGCCTGCCGGTCTATGGCGCGGTCGCCGAAGCCATCGAGGCCACCGGCGCGGACGTTTCGATCGTCTTCGTTCCGCCGAAGTTCACCAAGGACGCCGTCGTGGAGGCCATCGAGGCAGGCATCGGCCTGGTCGTGGTCATCACCGAGGGTGTCCCGGTCCAGGATGCCGCCGAGTTCTGGGCACTGGCCCAGTCCAAGGTCGACGCCAACGGCAACCAGGTCACCCGCATCATCGGCCCGAACTGCCCCGGCATCATCACCCCCGGCGAAGCGCTGGTGGGCATCACCCCGGCGAACATCACCGGCAAGGGCGGGGTGGGCCTGGTCTCCAAGTCCGGCACCCTGACCTACCAGATGATGTACGAACTGCGCGATCTGGGCTTCTCCAGCGCCATCGGCATTGGCGGGGACCCGGTCATCGGGACCACCCACATCGATGCCCTGGCAGCCTTCGAAGCCGACCCGGAGACCAAGGCGATCGTCATGATCGGCGAAATCGGCGGCGACGCCGAGGAGCGTGCTGCCGAGTACATCAAGGCGAACGTCACCAAGCCGGTCGTCGGCTATGTGGCCGGCTTCACCGCCCCGGAGGGCAAGACCATGGGCCACGCAGGCGCCATCGTCTCCGGCTCCTCGGGCACCGCGCAGGCCAAGAAGGAAGCCCTCGAGGCCGCAGGGGTCCAGGTCGGTAAGACCCCGTCCGAGACGGCATCGCTGCTGCGCAAGATCTACCCGGAGCAGGCCGAGGCCTCCAACCTCTAGGCACTCCACAGGCCCCCAAGGGCCATGCACGACGACGGCGGTCGCCAGCTTCCTCACGGAAACCGGCGGCCGCCGTTCTCATGTCGTTTGACGGCCCGGATGTCGTGAGCGCTCCTGGCCGCAAGCCCAGTGATCAGGGCTGGAGACGGTGGTGTTCCCAACTCGAGCCCGAACGCACATACTGCAGCCGCAGGTGGTTGCGATCTTCCTGCCCCTGCCAAAATTCCACGCTCGCCGGAACCAACTGCCAGACCCTCCACGTCTCCGGAACCGTCTCAGGTTCCTCCTCCAGCTGCTGACGGGGCGCCGAAAGGGCCCGGTTGAAACTGCCGGGGTCGGTGAGCTGACTGCTCTGCTGGGCGCTCAACGCCACCGTGCGCGCAGCCGGCCCCCGGGCGAGGAAGTCCCGCCGCGCCGCCGGGGCCGGTACCTGGGCCACGGTGCCCCGCACACGGATACTGCGGATCTGTTCCTTCCAATGGAACGTCAACGCAGCGGCGGGACGGGCACCGAGCTGGACGCCCTTGGTGCTCTGCGCCGACCCGGCGAAGGTCCAGGCACCATCGTCGGTCACCCCCTTGAGGATCAGCACCCGGGCATCGGGGAGCCCGTCGGCATCGACGGTGGACAGGGTCATCGCGTGGGGTTCGGTGACCCCGGCGGCGATGGCTGCGGCGAACCAGTCGACAAAAAGGTCCTGCGGGTGTTCGGGGGCGTGGTCCGGGCTCCCCGCCTGACAGGGTTCGACCATGAGAACTCTGCCCGAACTA
>JAKDMV010000109.1 GCA_030452125.1 Micrococcaceae bacterium | reverse complement strand
AGCTGGTGGACTACGGTGTCCAGGCCGTCTACCGGGCCATCGGCTACTTCGGCTCCGAGCTGGCCGAGATCGGTTTCGACCCGAACCGTGGCGTGATCCCCAACGAGGGCGGACGCGTCCTGCACGATGACGGGCAGAAGATTCCCGGGCTCTATGCCACCGGGTGGATCAAGCGCGGTCCGGTGGGCCTGATCGGTAGCACCAAGGGCGATGCCCTCGAGACCATCGGCAACCTGCTGGAGGACCGGCTGGAGCTGCCGGCTGCGGTGCATCCCGATGAACAGGCGATCATCGACCTGCTCAAGCAACGCGAAGTCGCCTTCACGACGTGGGAGGGCTGGGTCGCCCTGGATGCGCACGAGCATTCCCTGGGGGAGGCGGCAGGTGCCGTGGAAACCAGCCGTGGACCGGTATCCCGTGAGCGGGTCAAGGTCGTCGAGCGCGAGGAGATGGTGCGGATCTCCCAGCAGCCGTAGTTCGGAGCCGCCACCGGAAAAGCCCGGGATCCCCTCGAAGGGATCCCGGGCTTTTCTGTCGGTCACCGGCGGGTGCCGGGGACGGGCTGCCTAGGCCTTGCCGGACTGCTCCGACGCGCCATCGGTCGTGCCCTGGTTGCCCGCAGCATGGCCGTCGCGCAGGATCTGACCGAGGTTCTCGTCCACGTTCGTCCAGTACTGGAAGAAGCGCTCGCGGATGTCATCACGGGTGATGCCGGCAACCTGTCCAAGCAGGTTGTCGTGGAAGCGCTCCTTGGACTCGGCGCTGAAGACGTCGCGGTACAGCGTTCCGGCCTGGCCGAAGTCGCTGTCCTCGCTGCGCAGGGTCTGTGCGGCGCGGACGAGCGTCCCGTCGGTTTCCCAGCTGCCTTCGCCGGCACGCTCCGGCTCGGCTGCCGCTCCACCGTAGGAGTTCGGCGTGTAGGGGCGCGTGGTGGCGTCGTTGAAGTGGTACTGCATGTTGCCTTCGTGCATGTACGTGTTCACATGGGCAGCGCGCGGCTGGTTCACCGGCAACTGGTTGTAGTTCGTGCCGATGCGGTTGCGCTGGGCATCCGGGTAGGAGAACACGCGGGACATCAGCATCTTATCGGGGCTGATGTCGGTGCCCGGAACCATGTTCGACGGTGAGAAGGCGGCCTGCTCGATCTCGGCGAAGAAGTTCTGCGGGTTGCGGTTCAACGTGAAGTGTCCGACCTTCACCAGCGGGTAGTCGGCGTGCGGCCACACCTTGGTGATGTCGAAGGGGTTGAAACGGTAGGTCTTGGCATCCTCATACGGCATGATCTGCACGAACACGTCCCAGGTCGGGAAGTTGCCGGCCTCGATGTTCTCGTACAGGTCGCGACGGTAGAAGTCGGCGTCGGAGCCGGCGAGCTTTTCCGCCTCGTCGTTGTTCATGTTGTGGACGCCCTGGCGGGACTGGAAGTGGTACTGGACCCAGAAGCGCTCGCCCTCGGCATTGATCCACTGGTAGGTGTGTGAACCGTAGCCGTTCATCTCGCGCCAGGAGGTCGGCAGGCCACGATCGCCCATGACGTAGGTGACCTGGTGAGCGGACTCGGGGGAAAGGGTCCAGAAATCCCACTGCATGTCGGCATCACGCAGGGCGGAGCCGTTCAGGCGCTTCTGCGAGTGGATGAAGTCAGGGAACTTGATGCCATCGCGGATGAAGAACACCGGGGTGTTGTTGCCGACGATGTCGTAGTTGCCTTCGGTGGTGTAGAAACGCAGGGCGAAACCACGCACGTCACGCCAGGTGTCGGGGGAGCCCTGCTCGCCGGCGACGGAGGAGAAGCGTGCCAGCGTCTCGGACTTGGCGCCCGGCTGGAAGACCGCGGCCCGGGTGTACTTCGAGACGTCCTCGGTGATGGTCAGTTCGCCGAAGGCTCCGCCGCCCTTGGCGTGCGGGTTGCGCTCCGGGACGCGTTCGCGGTTGAACGAGGCCAGCTTTTCGACCAGGTAACGATCGTGCAGGGCCGTGACGCCGTTGGCGCCGGTGGTCAGCGAGTGTGCGTCACTGGGGACGGGGGCACCGCTTTGTGTGGTGGTGAAGTTCTCAGACAAGAGGTTCTCCTTCAGGTGATGGTTTGCTGGTCGATGACTGGGCGGTCTCAGGCAACGCTCTCCCGGGGCTGGGCCCCGGAAGCGCCACCCTCGGTGGCATGCGCCGATTCCCTGCAGGAAGCGCATACCCCCTGATAGACCACGTCAGCGATCTGGATGTTCATGCCATGCGTATCGGAGGGGGAAAGACAGGGGGCATGGCCCACCGCGCACTCGACATCCTCGATCCGTCCACAGGTCATGCACACCGCGTGGTGGTGGTTGTCGTCCACGCGCGTCTCGTGCAGGGCCGCGGAACCGGGCGGAGTGAACCGCCGCAGCATCCCCAGCGCCGTGAGGTCGTTCAGCACGTTGTAGACGGACTGCATGGACACCTCGGGCAACTCGTCACGCACTCCGGAGGCCACCGTATCGGCCGAGGAGTGCGGAGTCGTTTCCAGGAAGCGCAGCACGGCCAGGCGCTGGCGTGTCACGCGCAGTCCCAATTCGTGTAGCCGCTCCGTGTGATCCATACCCCTATTCAACTCCCTATTTTGATGAAGTCAAGATAGGGCAGACTAAGTCGGCTGCCACCGGTCCGGATGGGGGCGCCCCCGGGCCGTGCCATAGAATGGTGGGTCGAGGAGCCCCATCCCGTCCGTTCCTCCGGCGCCGTGATCCGCGGCTCATCCGGAACCCCGGGCAGGAGGCGGACGTTAAGCAGATATCCCGCCCGTCAGGTCGAGGGGCAGAGGCAGTAGCAAGGAGCCACACCCGGTGCGCAATCATTACAACGGCCTCAAGACGGCCGCCCTGCTCGGCGGCCTGTTCGCCCTGCTGTTGGTCATCGGATCGCTGATCGCCTCCGGAACGGGCAGGTCCTCGTTCATCTGGATCTTCGCCCTGATCGGTGTGGGGACCACCGCCTACGGGTACTGGAACAGCGATAAGATCGCCATCCGCTCGATGCGGGCCTACCCGGTCACCGAACAGGAACAACCGGCGATGTACCGGATCGTCAACCAGCTCTC
The DNA here is from genome assembly GCA_030452125.1 of Micrococcaceae bacterium. Taxonomy (GTDB): domain Bacteria; phylum Actinomycetota; class Actinomycetes; order Actinomycetales; family Micrococcaceae; genus Arthrobacter_H. The sequence goes on along the minus strand of JAKDMV010000109.1, from coordinate 4,994 downwards.
CATCAGCGCCGGTCAACCGATGCCGCGGCTGTTCGTTTCCCCGACCGCGGCCCCCAACGCCTTCGCGACGGGACGGAACCCGCGCAACGCCGCCGTGTGCTGCACGGAGGGCATCCTGAACCTGCTCGACGAGCGTGAACTGCGAGGAGTGCTGGGCCATGAACTCATGCACGTCTACAACCGGGACATCCTCACCTCCTCCGTGGCCGCCGCCGTCGCCGGCGTGGTGACCTCGGTGGCCCAGTTCATGCTCTTCTTCGGTGGCGGAGACCGCCGCAACGCCAACCCGCTGGCCATGATCGCCACCGCATTGCTGGCGCCGCTGGCGGCCGCGCTGATCCAGATGGCGATCAGCCGGACCCGTGAATACGACGCCGACGAGGACGGCGCGACGCTGACCAATGACCCGTTGGCCCTGGCTTCGGCCCTGCGCAAACTCGAAACCGGCGTCCAGCGGGCGCCCTTGCCCGAGGATCAGCGCCTGGTCAACACCTCCCACCTGATGATCGCCAACCCCTTCCTCGGCGGAGCGAAGAAGCTCTTCGCCACCCACCCGCCGATGGCGGACCGCATCTCCCGGCTGGAGAAGATGGCGGGCCGGCCGCTGGAGTAGAAGCGGCCGCGCACCACCCATTTGGTCATTGGGTCAGGCTTGCGTATCGTCATGAGCATAGGTAAGGCTTACCTAGACACCTTGACGTCCACCCGGAAGCTCCACGATGATCGCGAATTTCCTGATCGGCCTGCGGGAAGGGCTTGAAGCCGTCCTGATCGTGGTGCTCCTATTGGCCTACCTGGGCAAGACCGGACGGACCCATCTGGTGCCGCGGGTCATGGCCGGCGTCGGTGTCGCGGTCGCCGTGTCACTGGCCTTCGGGGCACTGCTGACCTTCGGCCCGCGCGGCCTGACCTTCGAAGCGCAAGAGGCCATCGGAGGAACCCTGTCCCTGGTCGCCGTCGGATTCGTGACGTGGATGATCTTCTGGATGGCCCGGACCTCGCGGTCCATGGCCACCGACCTGCGCCATAAGGTCGATGGTGCCGCCGACGGGAAGGCCTGGATGCTGGTCCTGGTGGCTGCCCTGGCCGTCGGTCGGGAGGGCCTGGAAACCGCCCTGTTCATCTGGGCCGCGGCCCGCGCCACGGGGGAGACCTGGGAGCCTATCGCCGGCGCCGGGCTCGGACTCGCCGTCGCCGTCGTCCTGGGCGCCCTGATCCACCGCGGTGCCGTCAAGATCAACTTCGCCAAGTTCTTCAGCTGGACCGGGGCGGCACTGATCATCGTTGCTGCCGGGGTCCTGGCCTATGGCATCCACGACCTACAAGAAGCCGGCATCCTACCGGGGCTGCATCGGCTGGCCTTCGACGTGTCCCACGTCATCCCGCCCTCGAGCTGGTACGGCACCGTGCTCAAGGGGGTCTTCAATTTCTCCCCGGCCACCACCTGGCTCGAGGCCATCGCCTGGACCGGCTACATCATCCCGGTGTTCTACCTCTACTTCCGCGGCCTGCGCCGCGGCACCCCGGAGGCACGGACCGGGGCCTCTGCCGGCACCGTCGTCGACTCGAACGCCTGAATCCCCCCGCCGTCCCCGCGATTCCGCCCGACCCACCAAGGAACCCCATGACCCCGAACCGCACATTACCCACCGTCGCCGCCCTGGCGCTGGCCGCGCTGGCCCTGGCCGGGTGCACCGACAACAATGCGACCGCCGATGGCGGGGACGGCAGCATCGCGGTGACCAGCACCGATGACACCTGCGAGGTCAGCACCGATACCGTGCCGGGCGGGACACTCAAGTTCTCGGTGAAGAACGAGGGGTCCCAGGTCACCGAGTTCTACCTGCTAGCCGACGACGGCCTGCGCATCGTCGGGGAGGTGGAGAACATCGGCCCGGGCCTGAGCCGGGATCTGGTGGTCGTGGCCCCCGAAGGAAAATATGCCACCGCCTGCAAGCCGGGCATGGTCGGCGACGGGATCCGGGCGGACTTCGCCGTGGGACCGGTCCCCGAGGGCCAGGAGATCAGCGCCGACCGGGCCGCCCTGCAGGACACGGCCACGACGCAGTACGGCGCCTACGTCAAGGACCAGACCGACCAGTTGCTGGCGGGCACCAAGAAATTCGCCCGGGCCTTTGCCGACGGTGAGACGGATCAGGCCAGGAAGCTCTACGCCTCGACGCGTATGCATTGGGAGCGGATCGAACCGGTGGCCGAATCATTCGGGGACCTGGACCCGATCCTCGACGCCCGGGAAGCTGATCTGGAGCCGGGCCAGGACTGGACCGGCTGGCACCGTGCGGAGAAGGACCTCTGGCCGCCGAAGGACGACTACCAGGCCATGAGCTCCGCCCAGCGCCAGGAGATCGCCGACCAGATGGTGGACGACACCCAGGAACTGAAGGAGCGCACGCTGGACACGGAGTTCACCGCGGACGCGTTGGCCAACGGGGCCAAGGAACTCCTGGACGAGGTCGCCACCGGGAAGGTCACCGGCGAAGAGGAGATCTGGTCCCATACGGATCTGTGGGACTTCCAGGCCAACGTCGATGGGGCCCGCATCGCCTACGAGGACCTGAAGCCGTTGCTCGATCGCGACGACGCGAAGCTCGACGCCAGCCTCGATAAGAACTTCACTGCGCTGCAGAAGCTCCTGGACCAGTACCAGCGAGGTGACGGATTCGTGTACTTCGATGAACTGACCGAGTCCCAGAAACAGGAACTCGCCTCGGCCGTCGACGCCCTGGCCGAACCGCTCTCCCGGCTGACCGCCGCGGTGGTGAAGTAGTCGTGGAGGAACAACAGCCCGAGGGAGAAACGGTGCCGGAGCCGCAGGAGCGGCGGCCCGGGCTGCGACGCCGGACCCTGTTCACTGCCGCGGGCATCGGCGGGGTGGTCGGTGTGGCCGCCGGTGCCACCGGGGCTTCCGCCGTGGAGCGTGTTTCCGCGCCGGAGGCGGACCAGGACATCGTGCCCTTCCGGGGAGATCACCAGGCCGGGATCGAGACCGAAGCACAGGACCGGATGCATACCGCAGCCTTCGATGTCACGACCACCGAGCGGGAGGAACTGATCTCGCTTTTGAAGGATTGGACTGCCGCCATCGAATCGATGACCGGAGGGCAGCCGGTCGGCGGCCCCGAGGGGGCCACCGGCGGCGCCTATGATGCCCCGCCGGAAGACACCGGGGAGGCGTTGGATCTGCCGGCGAGCCATCTGACGGTGACCATCGGCTTTGGGCGCACGCTCTTCACCAAGGACGGGAAGGGCCGGTTCGGCCTGTCCGAGCGGCTCCCCGAGGCGCTGATCGAGCTGCCGCACTTTCCCGGGGACGCCCTGGAGGAGAAACGCAGCGATGGTGACCTGGTGGTCCAGGCCTGCGCCGATGATCCGCAGATTGCGGTGCATGCCGTCCGCAACCTGGTGCGCATCGCCTTCGGACGGGCCCGGGTGCGGTGGAGCCAGATCGGGTTCGGGCGCACGTCCTCCACCTCGACCGACCAGGTCACGGCGAGAAACCTCTTTGGTTTCAAGGACGGGACCGCGAACGTCAAATCGCAGGAGACCCAGGCCGTCGCCGAGCATGTGTGGGTCTCCGGGGCCACGGGCGGGGAAGCGTGGATGAACGAGGGCACCTACATGGTGGCCCGCCGCATCCGGATGCACATCGAAACCTGGGACCGCACCTCGCTGCGTGAACAGGAACTGGACATCGGACGGACCAAACGCGAAGGGGCGCCCCTGTCAGGTGGCGGGGAATTCGACGAACCCGACTTCGAGCTCAAGGGCTCCGCGGGACCGCTGATTGCGGGGGATTCGCATGTCGCACTGGCCCATCCGAGCCGGAACGCCGGGGTGCGCATGTTGCGTCGTGGATTCAACTACACCGACGGTTCCGATGGGTTGGGACGGCTCGACGCCGGATTGTTCTTCATTGCCTACGTGGTTGATCCGCGCACCCACTATGTGCCGATGCAGATGGCGATGGCCAAGAACGATCTGCTCGTGGAGTACCTGAAACATACGGGCTCGGGGCTCTTCGCGGTGCCCCCGGGGGTCACCGAGCCGGATGGCTACCTCGGCCAGGGACTGTTCGAGACCTAGGGGCTGCGGAAACGCCGCGGGGCCGCAGTCCGTGGCGGACTACGGCCCCGCGGGGATCCATGAGGTGACGATCTAGCGGAAATTCACGAACTGCAGGTCGACTTCCTCGAATTTACGCAGCAGTTCCATGGTGGCCTGCAGGTCGTCGCGGGACTTCGAGGAGACACGCAGTTCATCCCCCTGGATGGTGGATTTCACTCCCTTGGGGGCCTCGTCGCGGATCTGCTTATTGATCTTCTTGGCGATGTCCTGGGCGATCCCCTCCTTGATGGAGGCATCGATCCGGTATTCCTTGCCCGAGGCGTAGGGCTCCCCGGCATCCAGGGACTTCAGCGAGATCTTGCGCTTGACCAGCTTGGACTGGAAGACATCCAGCACTGCCTTGACGCGTTCCTCCGAGCTGGCCTTCAGCAGGATGTTCTCGCCGCTGTAGTCCAGCTCGGCTCCGACGCCCTTGAAGTCGTAGCGCTGCGAGATTTCCTTCTGGGCCTGGTTCATTGCGTTCGAGACTTCCTGGCTGTCGACCTTGCTCACGACATCGAATGTGGATTCACTGGCCACAAGTCCTCCTCAAGTTGGTTTCCCTGCATTGGCCTCCAGCCTATCGGCAGGGGCCATCCGGGGCACCCTGTCGGGCCCCGGGGGCGGGCCCGCCCGGCCGGCGGGGCCCGGTTTGGGGCCCGATTCGATTCTTGGCAGGAACTTCGGTAAAGTTTCTTCTCGTTCCGTTACGGAACTTCGGGCAGATTTCCCGAGTGGCCAAAGGGGGCTGACTGTAAATCAGCTAGCATCGCTTTCACTGGTTCGAATCCAGTATCTGCCACCCACGGTCCCGGCCAGGACCGCTGAAGACCCCGGACTCATGAGTCCGGGGTCTTCTCATGTCCGGG
>JAKDMV010000108.1 GCA_030452125.1 Micrococcaceae bacterium | reverse complement strand
AGCTCGACGACCGCACCATGCTGCAGTAGGGCGGGGCACCACCAAAGCAGGGCCCCATCGACGGGTGCTGGGAGAACGCGGTGACCGAGGGATGTGCAAGGCTGGGCAGATGCCCACCCTGAGGATCGGACCGGCGGTCTCGGCCGGTGACGTCCAGCAGTTGGCCACGGTGCATGTCAGGGCCTGGCGGTGGGCCTACCGGGGTCTGCTGCCGGATGGATATCTGGATTCGCTGAGCGTTCACCGGCGCGCGCTGGCCTGGCAGAGGCTGCTCGACGATGAAGCCATCCCCGCACCGTATCTGGCCTTTTGGGGAAGCGAGGCCGTGGGCCTGGTCCATGCCGGGACGAGCCGTGACGTGGACGCCTCGGCAACCACGGGGGAGGTCACCTCGATCTATCTGCTGCCCGAATATGTAGGACAGGGGATCGGCTGGCGGCTGTGGTCAACCGCTCTCGATCAACTGGGGGCCTCCGGGCACGACAGCGTGACCCTGTGGGTTCTCGAGGCCAATGACCGGGGGCGCAGGTTCTACGAACGGGCCGGGTTGGTGGCCGATGGTGCGTCGAAAACACCGTCCCTGGGAGACTCCGGGATCACCGAGGTGAGATACCGCGGCGTGTTCCAGCACCCCCACGTCCACGCCCGATGATGCCAGCCGGTCATGTTCGCGGCCCGCGCTGTCGACGCCGACGCGTGTCACCACCTCGGCCCCGGAGCGCGTGGTGGTTTCCTCACCAAGCTGTAGCCGGACAGGTCCGACCCTGAACTCCACGACACCATCCGCGGGTTCAAGATCCGGCTCCTGGAGCTCGAAAACCCGCTGATACCACTGCACGGCGCCCGACAGGTCGCTGACTGGTAGTCAGACGGTTGCACTGAATATCTCCACGCCCGCGACTCTTCCAGCAGCTCGCGGGCCTGTCGAGCCCCGGGAACCCGACCTTTTCGAACGTAAGCCGGGATGGGTATCCGTGCGCCGGGGCAGTCAGGTTCGCGGCCCCTGCCCCTCGAGTTCCCCGCATGTTCGAGGGGACTCCTCGCCGCGGGCACGAGAAATCATTACCGCTTGGCGCATAACGACGTCACTTGGTCGAGTCCCTCCACGATCTTCTCGTGTTGCAGCGTGGAAATACCCCTGACGAGGTTGGCACCCACGGGCTTCAGGTCCTCGTTCCCGGTGGAGGCTCCTCCGGTCATTCCGCCGACGGCAGCCCCGACGACGGCGACGCGATCAAGGTCCGGATCCACAAGACCCGGCCCCTCCCAATCCTCAACCGAGCCTTTCGTCTTTTCGAGGTGCTCGGCCATCGGGCAGGCATAATCGAGCCGCCAGGATTCGCCAGTGGGGTCTGGCGTTGCACTGTTTCCACGGGCCAGGAATCCTCCGACACCGCCCAATGCCAACAACAGCACAGCAACGACCACCAGTACCCAGACCGGTTTCTTCCTGATCCCCATGATCTTCTCCTTTTCACCTGAGGCCTGCGCATGCGGGGGTCTTGGATGACTGCCCGGCGCCGTCCATTGACCCCTTACCGTAGGGGCCACAGGCAACACCTTCCAATCCGGCGGCCCGTCCCCCTAACCACCGGGAATGTCGGGGGAATGCGTGGGCGGAAGCCCCATGCCTGCGCTGGAATGTGGAATAGTCCGGAGGGCTTATAGCGTGTGGGGTGGGCGAGGTCGGGGGAGCGGCGTCGGATCGAAGACCCCTGGCGTTCCCGGGGCTGTCTTGACCGATGACGAGTCCGGAAAGTCCGAGGGGGACGAGAGGGATGGTTGGGATGGCACGAGGCACGGCGGGCGCTGACCTGCTCATCACGAACGTCACGGTGGGGGCGCATCCCGGGGCGGCTATGATCCAGGGCTGCGACGTCGTGGAGCGTTCCGGGCGGATCCATGCGGTGCGGCCGAGAGCAGAGAATCCCGAGCCGGTCGAGGGGCCGGTTCTTGACGCCGATGGGCGGGTGCTTGCTGCGGGTTTCTGGAACTGCCACGTACATTTCATCGACGGCGTCTGGTCCCGAGCGAGACGGAGTGAGACGGGGGCATTGCAACGGGCACTCGATGACATGCTGGTCAGCCGGGGATTCACCAGCGTGGTCGATCTGGGGTCCAATTCGCGAAACACGCTGCCGCTGATCGCTCGTATCGAGGCAGGGGAACTGACCGGTCCCACCATTCATACCGCGACGGAACCGATCCATCCTGCCCGCGGGGTCCCGTTCTATACCAGGGAATCGGTGCCGTGGTTCTTGCGATGGGCCTTGCCGGCTCCACGGACCCCCGCCGGGGCTCGCCGAGCGGCCCGGCGGGGGCTTCGCCGTGGAGCTCATGTCATCAAGCTGTTCACCGGTTCCTATGTCGAACCCGACCGGATCAAGGCCATGACATCCAAGGTGGCGGACGCCGCGGTAGGGGAAGCACATCAGCAAGGGGTTCTGGTGTTTGCCCACCCCTCCAACCGGGAAGGGCTGAAGGTGGCGCTGGACGCCGGGGTGGACGTCATCGCCCACGTCCCCGATGAAACCGAGGGCACCGAATCGTTGTTGCTGGCTTGTGCCGCCCAGGGCAAGCGGCTGGTCCCCACCCTTCACATGTTCGCCCACACCGTCACGAAGTCCCCGACCTACACGGATCCCATTGACCAGGCCTTGAGGACTTTCTGGGAGTCCGGAGGACGAATCCTGTTTGGCACCGATGTCGGCTACATGGACGAGTACGACACTGCCGGAGAGTTCGAGGCTTTGCATCGCTGCGGCTTGGGCGCACCGGAGATCCTTGCCTCCTTGACCACGGAACCAGCCGCAGCATTCGGAGACACGAGTCTGGGGACCGTGGAACCCGGAATGGTTGCAGACCTCACCTTGCTGGAGACGAGGAGTGGTGACATCGAACCGCGGCACCTCCGCGATATTGCCGCAGTCGTCAAGGACGGCCGGGTGATCCACGGGCCCGGGGAGCTCTCCGTTTCCGGGCCCCCTGGCGCTTCCCGGTGAGGTCGTCGGCTCCGGTTGCTCCGCCTGCGAGCGTCGGAACAGGGGAGGGCCATCCCTTGGCAGGAGGCAACCGCATTGGTAGGTTCTGGCCATGGAGAGCCAAAACGAGATGGACTGGACCCTCGAGGTGGTGGTGCTTCCGGTTTCCGACCTCGACAGGTCCTTGGCATTCTACCGCGACCAATTCGGGTTCCACCTGGACCACGACTACGACCTGGGCGAAGGCCGGCGCGTGATTCAACTGACGCCTCCGGGGTCGGGCTGCTCGATTGTGCTCGGTACCGGTGGAGTGGTCCCCGAGATGCCGCCCGGCTCGGTGAAGGGTCTGCAACTGGTGGTCTCCGATATCGAACGAGCGCACCGGATCCTCACGGAACGCCAGGTCGAAACCAGCGGAGTGCAGGTCCTGGGGGAGAACCCAGAGGAGGCCGCAGATCCCCTCGATAACGTCGCAATGATCTTCCTCTCGGACCCGGACGGGAACGGGTGGGCGATCCAACAGATGTCGAGTCGGGGCCGATGAGCAGGGGACCGGAGTCTGGCCGGTGGGATCAGCCGGCGTCGTGCCCCCGAAGCCGCGCGGCCGCAGCGTCGACCAACGGCCCCCGGATGCGCTGATTGCTTTCCATGATCTGGTCGACGACCGCCGGATCCGTGCCCGGCCGCCCGGGCGCCCCGGCATCGAAGGGTGGATGGGGGTCGTACTCGATCATCAGTTGGGCCCGTCTGGCCGTTGCCTCGTCCCATAGCGTGGCGATGATCTCCAGCCCGAAGTCGATGCCGCTGGTCACCCCTCCTCCGGTGACCAGTGCTCCGTCCCAGACCACCCGTCCCTCCCGGGGGATGGCACCGAAACGTTCAAGCAACGGCCGGGAGGCCCAATGCGTGGTGGCTCGTTTACCGACCAGGAAACCGGCGGCCCCCAGGACGAAGGCACCCGTGCAGACGCTGCTCACATAGCGGGCGTACCGTGCCTGGTCGCGGATGAAGGCCAGGGCCGCTTCGTCGTCCATCAGGTCGAAGGCCCCGTTCCCACCCGGGACCATCAACAGATCCGCCGGCGGGGCGTCGGCAAAGGTCCTGGTGGGCAGGATGGAGAACCCCGAATCGGTGGGTACTGGTTCCATGTCGCGCCAGACCAGATCGATGGCGACGTCCGGAGCGAGTGAGAACACCTGGACGGGACCCGTGAGATCAAGTTGGGTGACCCGGGGGAACAGCAGGCAGATGATTCTGAAGGGGCGATCCATGTCCCGATGATGCCATCCGCCGGCCGGTAATTCGAGGGCAGTGGCCCTCCGGCGGCGGAAACTCAGGGCGCAGGAACGAAGTAGAGGTCGGAGTGGAGCTTGCAGCCCGGGTTGAACCGTGCGCCGCAGCAGGGGCAGTCGGCCCGGGCCAGGTACTCGATGATGCCCAGTTGGTGATCACACACCCCACACATCACGGCCCGCGCGTCGTGTTCGGCGACCGGCCAACGCCGTGCCTTGTGTTGGGCGGGGACCTGGTCATGGCAGAGGTGGCACGGGTAGTACTCCCCGCAGCAGTAGAACCGGATGGCGATCACATCCAGGACGGTTGAGTAGTGCGTGCAGCGGGTTTGTGCGTCGATGACGTGGCCGAGAACCCGGGGCCGGGTCATTGCACACCCCGGGCCGAGAGCGCCTCGCCGAGTTCATCGGCATGCTTGAGCGAGACCACCAGGAACGGGACCACGAAGGTGGCCAGGCCGCCGCGGGCGCCACGGGCCCGTTGGGCCTCGCGCACCCCGGCGCCCAGACGGGCCAATACCGGGACCGTCGTGATCGTCACTGCCAGCAGCAGGGCCATCCGTTCGGGGTCGATCCCCAGCCGGGCCAACGGGGCCAGGCCCCGTTCGACGGCGGCCAACAGGTCGGTCAGCCGGGTGGTCAGCACCAGCAACCCCGCCAGGAGGATGGCGGCGACGACGCGAGAGGAATTGGCGGCCGCTGCCTCAAGGGGCATGAAGATCAGCTGGGCGAGCAGCGTGATGCCGATCAGCCAGCGCACGGCGATCAGTTGGCGCCAGAGTTCGGACAGTCCCAGACCTCCGAGGAGGTAGCCGAGTACGGCCACGACCCAGGCCAGCCCGGCGGCCCAGTACGTCGACGGCAGGAAGGACAATCCCAGCACCACCAGCATCAGCAACAGGGCCTTGCGTCCGGTGGGCAGGCGGTGCAGCAGGCCGTGGCCCGGACGGTAGAGGCTCAGCATGCCAGGGACCGTTCATAGGTGGCCAGCACCTCGACGGGATCCCCGACGGCATGGATCCGGCCCGAGCCCACCAGGACGGCCGTATCGCAGCGCAGGGCCAATCGTGGATCATGGGTGACCAGCACCAGTTGGTGGTCACCGCCGAGGAACAAGTGATCCGCCACCGTGCGGGAGTTACGGGTATCCAGCAGTGCCGTGGGCTCATCGGCAATGACCAGATCGGGGCGTCGCACGAAGGCCCCACACAGGGCCAGGAGCTGTTTCTGGCCGCCGGAGAGTTCATGGGCGGAACGTCCAGCCAACTCGGATAGACCAAATGCGGCGAGTGCCCCGCTCACCCGCGCCTCTTCTTCCGGCCGGGAAAGCTTCTCGGAACGCAGCGAAAACGCCACATCCTCACCGACGGTAGGCATGATGATCTGGGCATCGGGGTTGCTGAAGACAAAGGCCACCAGCCGCCGCAACTCACGTTTCTGCCTCACCGGGTCCACACCGTGGACGCGCAGGGACCCCGAGGACGGGGCCACCAGCCCACCGATGACCCGGGCGAGGGTCGATTTACCCGAACCGTTCTCCCCGATGATGGCGATCCTGCGGGCCCCCAAATTCAACGAGATTCCTTCAAGCGCAGTCGTTTCGCCCAGGCGCACGCCCACCTGGTCCAACGAGATGGAATTCATCGCCAGACCTCGAAAAGCACCACCGCTGCAGGGGCGATGGCGGCGATCGGCGGCCGGAACGTCACCGGATGCTCTCGGCGGGGCGCTCGCCGTCCGAAGTAACCTGGGCGGAGGCGGTGACGGGGATCTGGCTACCGGCCTCCTGCCGGCGGAAGGCCCGTGGGTAGGCCCGGGCCAAGGTCATGGTGATGGCTGCGGCGATGGCCGCCTTCAGGAGGTCTCCCGGCAGGAAGACGAGACTTTGCAGCGCCGTCGGGCCCAGGGGCAGACGGGTGACCAGCGACTGGATGGGGATTCCGAAGGCATAGATGACCACGATGCCGCCCACGAGCACCCCGAGGATCGTGCGCCACCGGGTCAGCCGTGGCCCGCCATGGACGATCAGCCCGATCACGAAGGCCCCGACGACCCAACCCAATAGGTACCCGGCGGAGGGTCCCACGAAGACCCCCAGCCCGCCGCGGCCCCCCGAGAGCAATGGCAGCCCGATGGCCACCAGGATGAGCAGGACCACCATTGACAGGGCTCCGCGCCAGGGGCCCAGGACGGCCCCGGCGAGCATCACCCCCAGGGTCTGGGCGGTGATCGGGACGGAGCCGAAGACGGAGAGTCCGCCCGGCAGGCCCAACACGGCGACGATGGCGGTGAAGACGGCGATACGGGCCAGATCGGTGGCCTCGAGACGACGGGGTTTCATGGGCTCCCTCTCGGGCCGGAGACCCGGCCCCACAAACTTGAACGACGTTCATTTGAACGCCGTTCAGCTTAGCGTCGTTGCCGGCCATCAAACAACCCGGGCCAGCCTTTCCCGCGGACACTTCCGTCACTGGTGGTGGCTTGGGGCATGCTTCGTCTTCAGTGGATGACAGAACGCGGGGTGGCGTCCATGAGTGCAGAAGTCACATAGGTGCTGTGAGCTGGTTCACAGGTAGGGTCAGGTGATCTTGAGTCGCCAAAGAGTCAAGAAGATGTCGAATGACCTGCAGCGGATGACTGGCCCTGAGCGGCGTCAGGCCGATGTTGACCAGTCATCGACTCGTGACCCGGGAGAGGAACACAGTATGAGAATCCATCGCGCCGGCAAGCTCGCCGCAGGTCTGATGGCCACCGCCCTGCTCGCTACCGCTTGCGGATCGACAGGTGATGAGGGCGCCGGGGGAGCCGACGGTGAGATTGAGCCCGTGAAGATCGGCATGTCCCAGATCCAATCGCATCCGTCGTTGGATGCCGTCGTCAAGGGCTTCAAGAAGGGCATGGAAGACGCCGGCTATACGGGGGACAAGGTCAGCTACGACTTCCAGAACCCACAAGGGGACCAGTCCACCAATACCGCGATCATGAACCAGTTCGCCGGTGACGATTTGGACCTGGTGCTGGCTGTCGCGACGCCCACGGCGCAGGCTGCTGCCCAGGCCATCAATGATGTTCCGATACTCTTCTCAGCGGTCACCGATGCTGAGGAAGCCAAACTTGTGTCGAGCAACGAAGCCCCGGGCGCCAACGTCACAGGTACCTCGAACAGGGGCCCCATCAAGGAACAACTCGAACTCCTCAAGAAGCTGGACCCGGAAGCCGAAACGGTGGGGATCGTCTATTCCTCCGGTGAGGTCAACTCGACGATCCAGGTGGAATGGGTGAAGGAGGCCGCTGCCGAACTCGACCTCAAGGTGAAGGAATCCTCCATTTCCGCCTCTTCCGAGGTCCAACAGGCCGCCGCTTCGCTCGATGTCGATGCGTTTTATGTGCCCAACGACAATGCCGTGGTTTCGGCGTTGGAGGGCTTGCTGCAAGCAGCCCAGTCCAAGAAGGTCCCCGTGGTCACTGCCGATGGTGCTTCGGTCAAGCGAGGAGCCACCGTCGCCTACGGCATCGACTACGAGAAGCTCGGTGTGCAGACCGCCGAGATGGCCGTGAGGATCCTCCAGGACGGCGATGACCCGGCCGAAATGCCCGTGGAGACCCTCGAGGACGTTGATCTGTACGTGAACACGGCCGCGGCGGAGAAGGCTGGAGTGGAGATTCCACAAGAAATGCTCGATGAGGCCGCGGAGGTCTACGAGAAGTAGACCCTGGCCGAATCACTGATCCCGCGGTGGGGCGTGGGGAGGCCAAACGGCCCCCCGGGGGGGGTTGGGGGGCACAGCCGCCGAGGGGGGGCCGCAAGATAC
>JAKDMV010000107.1 GCA_030452125.1 Micrococcaceae bacterium | reverse complement strand
GAACCGAGGAGAATCGCATGCCGATCCAGCGCACCTACCGCCGCGACGACGACGGGGTCCTGCAATTCCGTGAGGCCTGGTTCGAGCAGACCGAGGGCGGGGAGACCGGCCAGTTCGTGGTCAACCACGGCACCGTCGGGAACCTGTCCACCACCAAGGAAGCCGTCGATGTCGATGGCGAACGCGGGGCGGGGCTCATGGGGGCCTTCGCCGACCAATGCGCCTGGGACGGATTCGCCGAACTGACCGGGGCCGACCAGTCGTGGGTGATCGTCCAATACGCGTTGAAGACCACCGAAGGGACCCAGCGCGACGAATATCTGCGTGATAAGGCGATGGAAGCGCTGCGTGGACATCTGGCGTGGCGTGGCCTGGGGACGGTGGAGTCCAGCGACTTCGCCCCCCGGAAACTCAATATCCGCGTACTTTCCCCCGAGCCCGGCAAGGCGGTCACCGCCATCACCACGTGCATCCGGCAGGCCAAGCTCGACTTCACCAAGCTCTCCATCGGGGTGGCGCCCTACGACACCCCGGAGGCAGCCAAACAGAAGTACCCGATGCCGGCCAAGACCCCGTTCTCCGTGGCCTGATCCGTTCCCGTCCAGCCCCTCCTTCCGAAAGGACGCATCCCATGAGCTCCTCCAGCAATTCGACCCGCGCCGCCACCGCCCAGCCACACCCCGAGATGGAATACCGTCGGCTGGGCCGCTCGGGGCTGAGTGTCTCCGTCGTGGGCCTGGGGTGCAACAACCTCGGCCGCAGCGGCACCGCCACCGAATCGCAGGAGGGCACCAACGCGATCGTGCACGCGGCCCTGGACTCCGGCATCACCCTGTTCGACACCGCCGACACCTATGGGCGCGAACCAGGACTGGCGGAGACCCGCCTGGGCAAGGCCCTGGGCACGCGGCGGGACGAGGTCGTGGTGGCCACGAAATTCGGCATGGACGCCGGGGGAGCCAACGGCCGGGACTTCGGGGCCCGAGGGTCCCGCAAGTACATCATGCAGTCCGTGGAGGCGTCCCTGGGCCGGCTGGGGACCGATTACATCGACCTCTACCAGTTCCACACCCCCGACGACCTGACCCCCATCGATGAGACGCTGGCCGCCCTCGATGACCTCGTGGCCTCCGGCAAGGTCCGCTACATCGGGCATTCGAACCGGGCCGGCTGGCAGATCGCCGATGCCGAATTCACCGCCCGCAGTGGAGGCTACACCCGGTTCATCTCAAGCCAGAACCACTACAACCTGCTCGACCGCCGGGCCGAACTCGAAGTTCTCCCGGCCTCGAATGCCTACGGGTTGGGCGTGCTGCCCTACTTCCCGCTGGCCAATGGCTTGCTGACCGGCAAATACACGTCACGGCAGGCGCCCGGCGGCAGCCGGCTGAGCCACTCGCGGCAGAACCTGCTGGACAAGGTCGACTTCGACCAGTTGTCCGAACTGTCCGATTTCGCCTCGGCACGGGAACTGACACCGGTGCAGGTGGCCTTCTCCTGGTTGGCGGCCCAGGACCCGGTGTCCAGCGTCATCGCCGGAGCCACCCGGGTGGAGCAGATCCACCAGAATGCCGCCGCCGCCCAGTGGAAGCCCGACGCCGAGGACCTGGCGGAACTGGACCGGATCTTTCCTCGTGAACCGAAAGTCGCCCTCTTCTAGGAAGGGACCTCATGGCCGAACCCGTGGAGGACCTGAACACGCTGCCGGACTTCGAACGCTGGGAAACGTTCTGGGTGGGTGGCCAACGTGTTGGTGCCCTGCACCGCATCTGGCAATATTCGGTGCTGTTGACCCGCATCGCCATCGAGGACGAATCGGGGGACTACCTGGCCGAGTCACGCATCCGCTTCGTGCCTGGACCCGACTGGGATCTGAGTTGGTTCCATTCCAGCGGCATGGACCAACCGGTCCTGCTGCATAATCCGGCCAACTGGACCCACACCGGCAGCCTGCCCGTCGTCAGCGCCGAATCGTTGATCACCCCTGATGGGCGCGAACTCCCCACGGGGGTGAGCCGGCAGGCCCCGGCGGGAACGGTGCCGGGCTACGGGGAATTCCTCGTGGTGCGCAACCTGGTGGGTCGCGGACGGGCCGAAGCGGCCTGGAGCAGCATCCACGACGACGACGGACAGGTCCAGCAGACCCGCCTGGTGGCGGTCGAGGATCCCCACCCCCCTGCCTACGTGGCCCCGTCCCTCGACGGGGGACCGGTGCTGCGCTTCGACCGTTTCGACGACGACCAGCGCGGGGCCAGCCATTGGGTCGTCGACGGGGAGATCCTGGCCAGCGAATGGGCCGGGGCGTATTCCGTGCGCGTCGGAGACGACGCCGGCTCCGCGGCCTGGGAAACCATTGCCGGGCTGCAGGATTCAACGGCCCGCTTCCTGCTCCACGGAGCCCGCCCCTGATCCCGGGACGCGGGACCGCCTAGAGGTAGATCAGGACGTCCTTGCCCTTGATCTCCGCGGCAAAACGCGCCAGGGGCTTCGACGCCGGCCCGACCACGGCCGAGCCGTCTTCATGGGAGAACTCGGAACCGTGGCACGGACATTTGAAATCCTTCTTGGTCACACCCACCGTGCAGCCCTGATGGGTGCAGACCGCCGTATACGCCAGGACGGTGTCCTCGTCCTGGCGCCAGAGCAGGTAGGTGTCACCGTCAACGGCCACCGAGGCGCTCTGGCCCACCGCCAATTCGTCGGTGGTGGTTGCCTTCGTGGCCTCGCCGCTGGGTTCGGGGATCTCATCGACCGAGGATCCGCTACCGCAGGCCGCCAACGCCGCCCCGGCCCCCAGGACCAATGATCCGCCCAGAACGGCCCGTCGTCCCGTGGTGTGTGCTGTGAAGTGTTCCATGCTGCCATTGTGGCATCCCGGGGGGAACCAGCGTGGAACACCACGGGGGGCTCAGGGGTAGAGCAGGATCTGCCCATCGGCGATTTCCGCCGCGAAGCGGGTCAGGGCCTCACGGGCGGGGCCACCGGTGGCCGTGCCGTCGGCGGGGTCGAAATGCGATTCGTGGCAGGGGCAGATGAAGTCCTCCTCGCCCGGGCCCACCCGGCAGCCCGCATGCGTGCAGACGGCCGTATAGGCCAGGACCGTTTCCTCGTCCTTGCGGTAGAGCAGGTACGTCTCGCCGGTGGCCTCGGCGTCGACGTTGACCATGGACCCCACGGGGAGATCGGCCACGGGGGCGACGGTCAAGGGGTTCCCGGCCGGTTCCGGCACGGGCTGGGAAGTGTTCTGCGGCGCCGCGGAGGAACCATCGCCGCAGGCGGCGAGCGTCGTGCCCGCGCCGAGGGCGAGCGTGGAACCCAGAACCAGACGGCGGCACGGTTGTGCTGAGGTGTTCATGCCCTGATCCTTTCATGACCACGCATGACGGCGATGCCCCGTCAGCGGGGCATCGCCGTCATGTCGGACAACTCACAGGAT
The DNA here is from genome assembly GCA_030452125.1 of Micrococcaceae bacterium. GTDB lineage: Bacteria > Actinomycetota > Actinomycetes > Actinomycetales > Micrococcaceae > Arthrobacter_H. Next base: position 4,759 of record JAKDMV010000107.1, on the reverse strand, counting down.
CCGGTGGGTCACTCCGCGTGGAAGCGGGCCCCCCGGATGCGTTCGGAGGCACCGACGCGGTCCAGGTACGGCGTGATGCCGCCCAGGTGCATCGGCCATCCGGCGCCGAGGATCATGCACAGGTCGATGTCCTCGGGACCGGCGACGACCCCCTCGTCGAGCATGAGGCCGATCTCTTCGGCCAGGGCCTCCTGGGTGCGGACCAGCAACTCCTCGGACGTGCTCGGCGTCGAACCGAAGCTGAGCAGCTCGAGGGTGGAGTCCGGGATGGACCGGGTGCCGTCGTCGTGCTGGACCCAGAGGGACTTCACGCCGTGGTCGATCAGTGCCTGCTGGTTCGCCGAGACTCGGAAACGGTCGCCGAAGGCCTCATGGAGGGATTCCGTGACGTGCTGGGCGACCGGGACCCCGACCATGGCCAGGAGCGTGAACGGGCTCATCGGCAGACCCATCGGGCGCAACGCGTTGTCGGCGATCTCGGCGGGGGTGCCGTCGTCGAAGGCGTTGGACACCTCGCCCATCAGGCGCAGCAGGACACGGTTGACCACGAAGGCCGCCGCATCCTTGACCAGGACCGCCGTCTTGCGCAGGTCCTTGGCCACGGCGAAGGCGGTGGCCAGGACGGCGTCGTCCGTCTTGGGGGCCCGCACGATCTCGATGAGCGGCATGGCGGCCACCGGGTTGAAGAAGTGGAAACCGACCACCCGCTCGGGGTGTAACAGATCGGCGGCCATCTCGGTGACCGACAAGGAGGAGGTGTTGGTGGCCAGGATGCATTCGGGGGAGACCACGGCCTCCACCTCGGCGAAGACCTGCTTCTTGACCTGGAGTTCCTCGAAGACGGCCTCGATGACCAGATCGGCGTCGGCGAAGGACTCCTTGGAGACCGAACCGGTGACCAGCGCCTTCGTGCGGTTGGCCGCGTCCGCGGAGATCCGCTTCTTGGCCAGCAGCTTATCGACCTCGCCATGGATGTAGGACAGGCCCTTGTCCACCCGGCCCTGATCGATATCGGTGATGACCACCGGGACCTTCAACAACCTGGCGAAGAGCAGGGCGAACTGTCCGGCCATCAGCCCGGCCCCGACGACACCGATCTTGGTGACCGGGCGGGCGAGCTTGCGGTCCGGGGCCCCGGCCGGGCGCTTGGCCCGCTTCTGCACCAGATCCAGGAAGGAGTAGACGGTGTCGTGGAATTGCGGGGTCTGCATCAGTTCGACCAGGGCGGCGCATTCGAGCCGCGCCGATTCCCCCTGGCTGATCGTCTTGCCGGCCTCGAACACATCCAGGACCTTGCCCGGGGCCGGAGCGGCGCCGGCGGTCTTCGCCTCGACGAAGGCCCGGCCCTTGGCGACGGCGGCATCCCACCGTTCGGCCACAGCCGGATCGGCGGCCGGATCCACGGCGTTCGGCCGGGCCACCTCGGCCCCCGACAGGACGGTATCCGCCCAAGCCAGGGACTGCTCGAGGAAGTCGGCGGGTTCGAACAGGGCATCGGCGATGCCCAGCTTGTAGGCGGCCGGGCCGGCCAACGAGCGGTTGTTGTTCAACGGGTTCTCGATCATCACCGTCGTGGCGGCTTCGGGGCCGATCAGGCGCGGCAGGCGGTAGACGCCGCCCCATCCGGGGACCAGGCCGATGAACGCCTCCGGGAGACCGAGGCCGTTGGCCCCGGAGGAGACGGTGCGGTAGTTCGCGGCCAGCGCGACCTCCAGCCCTCCGCCGAGGGCAACGCCGTTGATGAACGCGAAGGTGGGGACCCCGAGATCGGCCAGCAGATCGTAGGCGGCATGACCGAGATCGGCCATCAGTGCCCCGCTGGCGGATTTCTTCAGCGTCTTCACCGTCGTCAGGTCCGCCCCGGCGACGAGGAAGTGGGGTTTTCCGGTGACGGCCAGGGCCTGGATCTGCCCGGCAGCCGCCCTCTCGTGCTGGCGGTTGAGTTCCCGCCCGAATTCGATGAGGGTTCCCGGGCCCAGGGTGGTCGGCTTGCTGTGGTCCAGCCCGTTGTCCAGGGTCAGCAACGCCAGCGTCGCCCCGGAGGCCAGCGTGACGTCGGAAACCAGGGTGTGGGTGATGATTTCGTCGGGGACCTGCTCGGCGAGTGCCTCGAAGCGGTCAAAATCCTTGGTGGCCATGTCTCAGGCGTCCTTCCCGTAGTCGGCGTGGTGGGGGTTTTCCCAGATGACGGTGCCGCCCATGCCCAGGCCGACGCACATGGTGGTCAGGCCGTAGCGCACGGAGGGGTCGGCTTCGAACTGCCGGGCGAGCTGGTTCATCAGCCGCACGCCCGAGGAGGCCAACGGGTGCCCGACGGCGATGGCCCCACCATAGCGGTTCACCCGCGGGTCGTCGTCGGCGATCTCGTAGTGGTCCAGGAACGACAGGACCTGCACGGCGAAGGCCTCGTTGATCTCGAAGAGCCCGATGTCCTCGATGGTCAGGCCGGCCTGGGCCAGGGCCTTCTGGGTGGCGGGGACCGGGCCGATGCCCATGACCTGTGGTTCGACGCCGGCGAAGGCGTAGCCGACCAGGCGCATCTTCGGGGCCAGCCCGAGCTCCTCGGCCGTCTCGGAGGAGGTCAGTAGGGCCGCGGTGGCGCCGTCGTTCAGTCCGGCGGCATTGCCGGCGGTGACATGGCCGTGGGCGCGGAAGGGGGTGCGCAGGGACTCCAGGTCCTCGAGCGTGGTCCCGGGCCGGGGCGGTTCGTCGGTGGTGTTGAGGGCCCATCCCTCACCCGGGCGGCGCGCCGCGACGGGAACCAGGTCGGGCTGGATGTCGCCGGCCTCATAGGCGGCGGCCAGCTTCTTCTGGCTGGCCAGGGCGTAACGGTCGGCCCGTTCCTTGGTGATGGCCGGGAAACGGTCGTGCAGGTTCTCGGCGGTGTTGCCCATGTTCAGGGCCGCCGGGTCCACGAGGCGTTCGGAGACAAAGCGCGGGTTCGGATCGGCATCGGCGCCCATGGGGTGGTTGCCCATGTGCTCGACACCGCCGGCCACGACGACGTCGTAGGCGCCGAAGGCGATGGAGGAGGCGGTGGTGGTCACCGCGGTCATCGCTCCGGCACACATCCGGTCGATGGCGAAGCCTGGAACGGACTGGGGCAGTCCGGCCAGCAAGGCCGCCGTACGGCCGATGGTCAGGCCCTGGTCACCGGTCTGGGTGGTCGCGGCGATGGCGACCTCGTCGATGCGCTCCGCCGGGACCTCGGGGTTGCGGCGCAGCAGATCGCGGATGCACTTGACCACCAGGTCATCGGCGCGGGTGCCGTGGTAGATGCCCTTGTCTCCGGCCTTGCCGAAGGGGGTGCGGACGCCGTCGACGAACACGACGTCGCGGACCTGCCGGTTGCGCGGCAGCGCGCGTGCGGATGTTGGGCTCACTGGGGGTGACTCCTTGCGTGGAATGAATGTGATCCAGTCCATATGTTACCGGTGAGTAACTAGAGGCGCAAGGCGTGCGGGACCCGCCGTGTCACCGGTGGGCCGCAAGACCCCCGCAGCAGGTGGGCGGGGCCGGTCATTCGGCCTTGGAAGCGTGCTTCTTCGGCAGGGGATCGGGATCCAGGAAGGCGACGGTGATGATCGGAGCGGTTTCGTGGATCTGCCAGTCACGGGCTCCCAGTTCGGCCAGGGCGGCGGCGATGGCTTCCGGGGTGACCTCCTCCGGTGGTCGCCAGGCCAGCCGACGCAGGGTGTCGGGGGTCAGCAGGTTCTCTGTGGGCATCTCCAACTGCTCGGCCCGCCGGGCGACCCGGGGTTTGGCGGTGCCCAGGCGGCGGGCCGCGGCCTCGTCCTTATCCGGCCAGGTGCGGGCCGGCGGTGGGGCCGAGGTGGGGATGTGCATGGGTGGCAGCTCGTCGGCATGCCGGGCCGACTGCAGGCAGCGCAACCAGCGCGGGGCTTCCTTGCTGGCCGCCCGACCATGGAAACCGGGGGTCTTGAGCATCTGCGGGACGGTGGTGGGCATGGCCTTGGCCGCCGCGATCAGTGCGGCATCGGGAATGAGGCGGCCGGGGGCGACGTCGCGGTTCTCCGCCAACGACTCCCGTTCGAGCCACAGGGCCCGGACGGCAGCGAGCTGGCGACGGTCGCGCAATTGGTGCAGGCCCGAGGTCCGGCGCCACGGATCAACGCGCGGGGCCGGGGCCGGGGCGGTGCGGATGGCCTCGAATTCCTCGGCCGCGAACCCCAGCTTGCCGGATTCCTCCAGCAGCTCGGCCAGGGCGATCCGCAGCTCGTCGAGGACCTCGACATCCAGGGCGGCGTATCTGAGCCAGGAATCGGGAAGCGGGCGGGTGGACCAGTCGGCGGCGGAGTGTTCCTTGGCCAGCCGCAGGCCCAGCAGGGACTCCACGACCGGGCCGAGGCCGACGCGCGGCAGGCCGGCGAGGCGCCCGGCCAACTCGGTATCGAAGAGCGCGTCCGGGTGCATCCCGAGTTCCCCCAGGCAGGGAAGGTCCTGGGTGGCCGCATGCAGGATCCATTCCACCCCCTGCAGGGCCTCGTTCACGGGGAGTAGGTCGTTGAAGGGAACCGGGTCGATCAGCCAGGTCCCCGCGCCGCGGCGGCGGAGCTGGACCAGGAAGGCGCGTTGGCCGTAGCGGAACCCCGAGGCCCGCTCGGCGTCCACGGCCACCGGCCCGCTACCGGCCGCCAGGGCGCGGGCGGCACGGAGCAGACCGGCGTCGGTGTTGACCACGGGGGGAACTCCATCGCGGGGTTCCGGGGGCGGGGTGGGTGCGGGCGCGGGGGGGGTC
>JAKDMV010000019.1 GCA_030452125.1 Micrococcaceae bacterium | reverse complement strand
TCGCCCCGGCCCGCGGCCCCGGCCGCGGGGGGGGTGGGGGGGGCCTAAACCCGCGCCGGGGGCTGCCGGGGGGCCCCCCGTCGTCGTGGAAGGTCCGGGGACTAGAGGCGACCCAGGGCGATGGCCAGCATGCGGCGCAGCGGTTCTGCCGCGCCCCAGAGCAGCTGGTCACCCACGGTGAAGGCCGAGAGGTACTTCGGGCCCATCTCCATCTTGCGCAGCCGGCCGACCGGGATGTCCAGCGTTCCCGAGGCGGAGACCGGAGTCAGCTGCTCCATGGTGGCCTCCTTGGAGTTGGGGACCACCGTGGCCCACTCGTTGTCCTCGTCGAGGAGGCGTTCGATCTCCGCCAGCGGCAGGTCCTCGGTCAGCTTCAGGGTCAGTGCCTGCGAATGCGAGCGCATGGCGCCGACGCGGACGCAGAGGCCGTCGAGCATGATGTGGTTGTCCGCGGTGGTCCCGAGGATCTTATTCGTCTCGGCTCCGGCCTTCCACTCCTCCTTGGACTGGCCGTTGCCCAGATCGGCGTCGATCCACGGGATGAGCGAGCCGGCCAGCGGGACCCCGAACTCGGAGGCGTCCAGGTTCGCGCGCTGGGCCTCGAGGACCTTGCGGTCGATGTCCAGGATGGCGGAGGAGGGATCGGCCAGCTCGGTGTCCACGGCGGACTGGATCCCCCCGAACTGGGTGAGCAGTTCACGCATGTGGCGGGCCCCGCCTCCGGAGGCCGCCTGGTAGGTCATGGCCGTGCCCCATTCGACCAGCCCGTTGCGGAACAGTCCGCCCAGGCCCATGAGCATGCACGAGACGGTGCAGTTGCCGCCGACGAAGTCCAGGGTGCCTCCGGCCAGGCCGGCGTCGATGACGTTGCGGTTGACCGGGTCCAGCACGACGATCGAATCGTCGTTCATGCGCAGCGTCGACGCGGCGTCGATCCACAGGCCCTTCCAGCCGCGGGCCCGTAGTTCGGGGTGCACGCGCTGGGTGTAGTCACCGCCCTGGGCGGTGACGATGATCGGCAGCTTGGCGAGCTGGTCGACGTCGTACGCATCCTGCAGGACGCCCGCACCCACGGCGAACGAGGGGGCCGGGCCACCCGGGTTTGAGGTCGAGAAGAAGACGGGGTCGATGCCCTCGAAGTCCCCTTCGTCGAGCATGCGTTGCATGAGCACGGAGCCAACCATGCCTCGGTATCCAATGAATCCAACGGTAGAAGTCATTCAACCATCGTACGGCGGGCAGGGGGTCGAACCCCAGTCGGGTTACTTCGCCCGGCCGCCCATGCCGGGCTTCGGGGCCGGATCCAGAGCCTTCCGGCGGGCCGGGGACCTATTGGTCGGAGAGCAGCCGGGCCCGGCGGTTGATGGCCCAGAACGCGCCGAGGGCGAAGGCCTGGGTGATCGTGAACAGCACGATGATCCCGCCGATGACCTGGCCGGTGATGATCATCCAGAGCCCCAGTGCGGCGCAGATGAGCGCCAGCAGGGGGAAGAGCATGAAACCGATCGCGAAAAGCGGTTCCGGCTTGGTCGTCAGTTCCTTGAAGGCTTCCTTCACCTAGCGGCGCTCCCAGAGTTCGTGGCGGTATTCGGTCCCGTTGGCGGCGGTCAGCCACCCCTGGGCGGGTTCGGACAAGGTCAGCGTCCAGGCCGGCGACAGCCGGGGGGCCCGGGTGTCGCCTTCGGCCTCGATGTTGATGACGGTGACCACTGCCGTGTCCGCCAGCGGCTCGTAGGCGGTGTAGACCTCGCCTCCACCGCAGATCCAGATCTCCGCCGAGCCCTCGGCGGTGGCCGCCGCGTCCAAGGCCTCCTGCGGGGACCCGGCCACCGTGGCGCCGGCCTCGGTGGCCTCGGCGGCCGTCCGGTCTTCGGAGGTCAGCACGATGGTGGTCCGGCCCGCGAAGGGGCGGAACTTCGCGGGGATCGAGGCCCAGGTCCGCCGACCCATGATGACCGGATGGCCCAGGGTGGTGTGCTTGAAATGCTTCATGTCCTCGGGCAGGTGCCAGGGCATGGTGCCCCCCTGGCCGATGACCCCGTCCACCGTCTGGGCCCAGATCATGCCGATGCGCGGGCCCGCCCCGGTCTGGTCCGTCGGGGCCGCGTGCGTCACCGCGTCGGCGGAGTGGCGGCTCATACGGCCACCGGGGCCTTGATGGTCGGGTGGTGTTGGTAATCGAGGATCTCGAAGTCCTCGAGCCGGTAGTCCAGGATGGATTCCGGGGTGCGGGTCAGGCGCAGCCGGGGAGCGGGGTAGGGCTCCCGCCCGAGCTGTTCGTTGACCTGGTCGAGGTGGTTGTCGTAGATATGCACGTCCCCGCCGGTCCAGATGAACTCCCCGACCCCGAGGCCGACCTGCTGGGCGACCATATGGGTGAGCAGGGCGTAGGAGGCGATGTTGAAGGGGACCCCGAGGAACGTGTCCGCGCTGCGCTGGTAGAGCTGGCAGGAGAGCTTGCCGTCGGAGACATGGAACTGGAAGAAGACATGGCACGGCGGTAGGGCCATGTTCTCCAGTTCGGCCACGTTCCAGGCCGAAACGAGATGGCGCCGTGAATGCGGATTGGTCTTCAAGGCGTCGACCACCTGGGTGATCTGGTCGATATGTCCACCACCAGGGGTGGGCCAGGACCGCCACTGCACCCCGTACACCGGCCCGAGATCGCCGTTCTCATCGGCCCATTCGTTCCAGATTCGCACCCCCTGCTCCTGCAGCCAGGAGACGTTGGATTCCCCGCGCAGGAACCACAGCAGCTCGGCGGCCACCGATTTGAAGTGCACGCGCTTGGTGGTGATCAGCGGGAACCCGGCGTCCAGGTCGAAACGCAATTGCCGTCCGAAGACACTGCGGGTGCCGGTTCCGGTCCGATCCGGGGACGGGGTGCCGTTGTCCAGCACATCACGGAGCAGATCCTCGTAGGGGGTGGGAATAGCCATGGCCAAAGTCTACCGGCCCTCCGGTGCCTAGCCGGTCCCTGCTGCGATGCCCAGCGACATGGCGATGGGCAGGCCGACGATCAGGAGCAGAAGGATGACGATGGCCCATTTGCCCTTCGGGTTGCCGATGTTGATGGTCAACCCCATCCCCGTCCCCTCCCGTTTGGGAACTAGGATCTGCGGATCGGCCGGGTCGTTGTAGAACAGCCCGCCGGCGACCCACCGGCGTTCCTCGGCGGCTTCGTCCTCATCGGGGTGCAGGCCCAGTTCGACGACGCGGCGCCGGCCCCAGCGCGAACCCCGCCACATGGCCCAACCGATGGGAACCAGCAGGATCGGCGCCAGGAAGACGGCGAACCAACCTCCCACGTGCTCCGGCCTGAGCCAGCCTTCGAGCGCCAGGCCCGCGAACACGGCAGCCAGGGCGATCGAGGTCGACCCCAGGGCGCCGATGGTTCCGCGAATCATCCCCTCGCGGCGGACCAGGCCGTATTCGGAGCGCTTTCTGCGGGCCGGGGACATCGCCGGAACCACAGCGGCGATGAACGCCAGCAGGACGATCATGCCCGCGCCGACCCACAACATGCCGAAGACGGTGCCGGGGGATTTATCCGCAAAGGCATCCGGGGCGCCGGAGGGCCCCCAATGGGTCGGGATCGTCTCGGGCAGCCCCGCATACAGACCCAAGCCGTACAGCTGGGTCCCGACCAGGATCGCCAGCCCCACCAGGTAGGTCAGCCAGATCGGGCCTCGACCGCGGGCCAGGACGTTCTCGGTGATCGTCATCGTCATGGCCTCGATGCTAGTGGTTCCCGGGCTGCCGACCGGCCACGCTTCCCGACGTCGTGTCCCGGCCTATTCGACGACCAGGTCCTGGTATTCGGGGTAGCGGTCCAGATAGTCCTGGATGTAGCTGCATTCGACGAGGATCCGGCGCTGTTCGGCACGCAATTCGTCAAGCACCAGGGTGACCAGGGCCCGGGCATAGCCATGGCGTCCATGGGCTTCATCGATGATGGTGTGCTGCAGGGTCACGATCCCGCTCTGCGGATCGGTGCTGTACCCGAGGAAGCCGATGAATTCGTCGTGCTGCCAGAGCGCATACCGGCCACGGTCGTCGTCATGCTCCAGTCGCAGACCCTCGTGGACGATCTTTTCCGGACGCCAGCCCGGTACTGCCTGTGGCTCGTGGTCGGCGGTCACATTACCTCCTGGAACGACGGATAGCTGTGCTCCGACCCTACTCGGCGCACCGCCCGGGCACTACCTGCCCGACGGCGTGGTCTCAGTCGTCAAAGGTCTCGAAGACCTCCACCGACACCGGTTTGCGCAGCTTCGTCACCGGCAGATGCAGCACGACCATGGCGCCGGGGCGCAGGTAGGGGTCCGTCGCCGGTAGGAAACGGGCCAAGGGCCCGGGGAGCCGCTCGGCCATCGCGTCGAACACCAGGGGCAGGACCGGCCGGTGGGTGCACACGGCCTGGGGCACGCCCTTGTTCAACAGCTTCAACACCGCCTTGCGTGCGGTGGACGGGCGGCGCTTGGCCTCATGCTCGGTCAAGGCCGGAACCAGCTTCACACCCAGGTCGTGGCGCTTCAGATACGGGGAGACCGTCTGGATGCAGCGCGTCCACGGGCTGCTGGCCACCCGTTCGGGACGCCAGGCCGACAGGAGCGCATCCACCTCCAGCGCCTGGCGCTTACCGGTGGCGGCCAGCGGACGTTTGCCCTCCTCCTTGGTCCAGCTCGACCGGGGCTTCGCCTTGGCGTGGCGGACCACGATGAACGGCACCGTGGCCAGACGCCCGTTGATGTAGGCGCCCTCGAGGGTGTCGAGCGGGTCGATATCCGAAGGGTTCGTCAACTGACGCCGGGCCTCGGAGGGGGAGACCCACCGGGCCGCATCGACTTCGTGGCCATCGGGTTCGATGCGCTCGCCGGAGACCCGGGCCGCCCAGTAATACACGACCTTCGGTCCGGCCTTCACCGGATAGCGGATGGCCGGTAACGGGATGCCCAGGGTGATGTCCAGCCCCACTTCCTCCCGGACCTCCCGCACGGCGCACTGCGGGAGGGTTTCGCCGTCGTCGAGCTTGCCCTTGGGCCAGGACCAGTCATCATATTTCCCGCGATGGATCAGCAGGACCTCCAGCTCGCCGTCGGAGATCCGCCAGGGAATCGCCCCACCCGCGAGCACCTTGACGGTCCCGCCGGTGACCAGTGGGTCATCGGAAGAGCGCAGTACCAGTGACATCAGCGGCGGGCCGCCCACCGCTGGCGGGATTCCAACAGCCACGACTGCACGTCGGAGAGGGGCTCCCCGTCCGGGCCGAGGTGATGGCGGGTCCAATCGCCGTCCGAGTCCAGATGCCAGCTGGCCGTGCCCTCGTCGAGGTAGCGGTCCAGGATGCGCTGCAGTTCGGCCACGTCCTCCTTATTGGAGATCCTGACCAGGGCCTCGACCCTGCGGTCCAGGTTGCGGTGCATCATATCGGCCGAGCCGATGTAGATCACGGGGTCCGCGTCGTTGTGGAAGGCGAAGACCCGGGAATGCTCCAGGAAACGGCCCAGGATCGACCGGACCCTGATGTTCTCGCTCAACCCGGGTACCCCCGGGCGCAGCGAACAGATCCCGCGGACGATGACATCGACCTTCACCTGGGCCTGGCTGGCCCGGTACAGGGCATCGATGATGGCCTCGTCGACCATGGAGTTGACCTTGATGACCACCCGGGCTTCGCGTCCTGCCTCGCGGTGGTGGATCTCCTGGTCGATGCGGTCGATCAGTCCGGAGCGCAGCGAGCGCGGAGCCACCAGCAGGCGTTTGAACGTCGAACGCGGTGCATAGCCGGAGAGCTGGTTGAACAGCCGGGACAGGTCCTCCCCGACCTGCTCATCGGTGGTCAGCAAGCCCAGGTCCTCGTAGTACCTGGCCGTGCGCGGGTGGTAGTTGCCGGTGCCGATATGGCAGTACCGACGCAGCCGGTCCCCCTCACGGCGGATGACCAGGGAGAGCTTGGAATGGGTCTTCAGCCCCACGATCCCGTAGACCACATGGACGCCGGCCTCCTCGAGCTTGCGGGCCCAGGAGATATTGGCCTGCTCGTCGAACCTGGCCTTGATCTCCACCAGGGCCAGCACCTGCTTGCCCGCCTCGGCGGCATCGATCAGGGCATCGACGATGGGGGAGTCGCCCGAGGTGCGGTACAGGGTCTGCTTGATCGCCTGGACCTTCGGGTCGGCGGCCGCCTGCTCCAGGAAGGCCTGCACCGAGGTCGAGAACGAATCGTAGGGGTGGTGCAGCAGGATGTCCCGACGGCGCATCGCGGCGAACACATTGGCCGCCTTGGAGGTCTCCGAGGGGTTCAGGTCCCGGCTGGTGTGGGCCAGCTGCTTGGGATAGTGCAGATCGGCCCGATCGATGTTGGCGATGACCGAGAGCCCGCGCAGGTCCAAGGGGGCCGGCACCGCGAAGACCTCGTCCTCCTCGACCCCGAGCTCACGGACGAGCAGGTCCCGGATCGTGGGGTTGATGTCGCTGGCGACCTCCAGGCGGACCGGCGGGCCGAACCGACGGCGCAGCAGTTCCTTCTCCAGGGCCTGGAGCAGGTTTTCGGCGTCGTCCTCCTCGACCTCGAGGTCCTCGTTGCGGGTCACCCGGAACGTGTGGTGCTCGACGACCTCCATCCCCGGGAACAGGTACTCCAGGTGTTGGGCGATCACATCCTCCAGCGGGATGAACCGGGCCAGCCGCCCTGCGGTGTTCCCGGCGCGGGGCCCATCCACCGAGATCAGCCGCGGGAGCATGTCCGGGACCTTCAACCGGGCGAAGAGCTCCTTGCTGCTGACCGGGTTGCGCACGATCACCGCCAGGTTCAGCGACAGCCCCGAGATATAGGGGAAGGGGTGGGCCGGATCCACGGCCAGGGGCGTCAGGATCGGGAAGACCTGGGCGACGAACCAGCGCCGCATCTCCTCCTGCGCCGCCTGGTCCAGCTGCTCCCAGCGGGTGATCACGATCTGTTCGGTGGCCAGGGCCGGGCGCAGCGTCTCGGCGAAGACGTGGGCGTGACGCAGCTGCAGTTCCTTGGCCATGACCAGGATCTCCTCCAGCTGGTCGATGGGGCTGACCCCGGCGGCCGAGGGGACGGCCAGACCGGTGGCGATGCGCCGTTTGAGCCCGGCGACGCGGACCATGAAGAACTCGTCGAGGTTGGAGGCGAAGATCGACAGGAAGCTGATGCGCTCCAACAGGTACAGATCGGGGTCCTCCGCGAGCTCGAGCACGCGGGCATTGAAGTCCAGCCAGCTGACCTCGCGGTCCAGGAAACGATCGAGGGTGAAATCCCCGTCCGGGCCCAGCGGCGGGTCGAACAAAGGCAGCTCGATCCGGTCCTGGGTGGCCCTGGCCGATGGCACATCACCGTCGCCAAAGCTTGCTGCGGCTACGGAGGTGCTGTCCATCGGGTCTGTCCTAACGTACAAATCTGTGCAGTGGGGCATGCTCCGTGGCGCCCACGATTCCGGCGCGGGGGCGACGGTGCATGCCTGCCTTACTTTACCCGGCGGCCGCCGTACCGTGCGCGTACATCACGTCCACGTCCCAGCGGGTGAAACCGAGCTTGTTGTAGAGCCCGACGGCGGCGGTGTTGTCGGCGTCGACATAAAGCATGACGGCCTGCAGCCCGCGGGAGCGCAGATGCTCGATGCCGGCAATGGTCAGGGCCCGGCCCAGTCCCGTGCCCTGGGCCGCGGGGACCACCCCGACCACGTAGACCTCCCCGAGGCTCTGATGGGCACCGGTGGCACTGTCCTTCAGCGGTGGGTGGACCTTCGTCCAATGGAAACCGGCGATCGAACCGTCCCCGGCCTCGGCGATCAGGAAGCCCTCGGGATCGAACCAGTCCTCCTCCATCCGGGCCAACAGATCGGCCTTGGTCATCGACCCCTGCTCGGCATGGTCGACGAACGCGGCGGCATTGGCGGCCAGCCAGGCGTCCTCGTCCTGCCCGGGGACGAAACGGCGCAGCCGATATCCGGCAGGCATCTCGGCGGCGGGAAGACCGGCATCGTGCATCAAACGCATGCGCCATAGTTCGCGGACGGGCACGAACCCGTGGCGTTGGGCCAACCGGGACGCCGCGGCATGGTTGCCGTGGGACCACGCCTGCATCGCCTCCAGCGGGGATCTGGCATCGAGAGCGGCCAGCAGGGCGGCGCCGATCCCGTCGTTGCGGTATTCGGGGTGGACGACCAGTTCGAGGGTCCCGGAGGCGGAGTCGGCAGTGGAGACCGCCACGGCGACCCCGACCAGCTCGCCGGAGACCGCCCCGTCGTCGTCGCAGAGCCAGGCGGTGACGACCATGAGGCCCTCGGAGGCCTCCCCGGTACGCAGTTCCACGATGGTCTGGTCGCTCAGCGGCGGGTTGCCGTCACTGTCCTCGGCCTCCGCCGACAGGTGGGTGATCCGACGCAATAGGTCCTGATCCGGCCTGCCGTTGGCAAGGGTGATGGTCCAATCGGTGTTCTGGGTCGCGCTCATGCACCCAACCTATCCCCGGTGGGCCCGCTTGTGCAGTCCGCGACTCCCCGTCGGGGCGCGTCGTGCTCCGAAGTCGCCCGATGGACAGGGTCCCCGTGCTGCCCTCGACCGGGCCGATGAGGCAGGATGTAAGGCGTGAGAACCAAAACCTTTGCCACGGCCTCGCTCGTGGCGGTCGCCGCACTCGTCGCCGCAAGTTACGTCGGTCCGGCAGAAGCCGGAAGCTGGGCCATCTGGGCGGTGGTCTGCGTCAGCGTCCTGGTGTTTGCCTGGGGCTACCCCCGCCTGGTGGGCCTGCCCGCCCCCTGGCCCCTCAGCGCGGTGATCGCGCTCGCCGGCCTCGGGGCGTCGACGGCGGCGACCGTGGCCCCGATGCCGTCCCCGCTGCAGTGGATGGGCGCCTTCGGTGCCCTGGGAGTGATCCTGGTCTTCGTGACCCAACTGCTGCGCGGGACCGGCCAGCGGCAACGACTCGAATCGACCCTGGGTGGGTGCGCCGGCGTGCTGGTCGTGGTGTTCGGCAGCGGGTGGGTCGCCGCCGACCGGCTGGCCCCCAACGCCGGCAACGGGTCGATGATGCTGCTGTCGGGACTGAGCATCGCCGCCGCCGTCCTGGTCAGCGCCATCCCCTGGCCCGAACGCCTGACGGCCCCGCTGGGCTGGCTCGCCGCCATCCTGGTGGGTGGGGTCGCCAGCGTCCTGGTCGTCGATGTCTCCGTGATCCCGGCCGTCGTGGTGGGGGCCGTGGTGGGGTCGGTCGTCGTCTGCTTCCACGTCCTGGTGGTCTCGGAGGCACAGGTGCTGCGGGGCGGATCCTTCTCCACCGTGGCACCGGGCGCTCCCGGGGCCACGGCCGGACCCCGGGACGACGTCCTCGGGATCGCGGCTTCCCCGTCGGCGGAGCAGGGCACGGTCGCGGGCAAGGACGCCGGGGTGCTGGGGATCCGGGGCGCCATTGCCGTCGGTGTGGCCTGCGTGATCGCCTCGGGGGCGCTGGTCTACTACGTGGAACGAATGCTCCTGCACTGAGCCCGATCCCGCCTGCCGGACACCGAATCCCTTTCACGGCGGCACGGCGTTAGGATGGAACCATGGAATCGAATTACATGGCACTAGAGATCTTCTTCATCACCCTGCTGGTCGTTGCCGGGCTGGGGATGGCCGGCTTCGCCGGTCTGGTCGTCACTCGCCTGTTCAAGGGCCAGAAGTAGCAGGACCGTACTGCATGCCCATTGAGCTACCCACCGACCTGACCCCCGAACTCGTCCCGCTCTCCTGGCTCATCGGCACCTGGGAAGGTGCCGGACGGCTGGGCGAAGGAGAGGGCGACGACGCCCACTTCGTGCAGCGGGTGGAGTTCACCCACGACTCCACTCCCTACTTGTCCTACCGGGCCGAGAGCTGGCTCAGTGACGAAGAGGGCAATAAGTTGCGCCCGCTGGCCACCGAGCAGGGCTATTGGGGACTGGACCGTCCCCTGGAGGACGCCGATGGAGGACCCGGCCTGATCCCCGGCGACATCGTCCCCGCCCTGCGCACGGCCGACGACGTCGAGGCGTTGCGGGCCCCCGAAGGCGGATTCAACATCGTGGTGAACATCGCCCACCCGCGAGGGGTGTGCGAGCTCTACTACGGCAACATCAACGGTCCGCGCATCGAGCTGGCCACGGACATGGTCGTCCGTGGGTCCAACTCCCGGGATTTCTCCGCGGCCACGCGGATGTATGGATTGGTCAACGGCCAGCTCTTCTGGCGTTGGGATGTCGCCGCCGGCGGCGCTGCCTTGGCGGCCCATGCTTCGGCCGCCTTGACGAAGGAGGCATGACATGACGTGGAAATCACCACTGCTCGGACGCGACGGGGCCATCGAAGGCACCGGCATCGATGCCGGTGTCCCCGCCCATTACGGTGAGCCGCTGCCCGAACAACGCCGACTCGACGCCGGGGAAGCCGTCGTGGACCTGTCGCATCGGGGAGTCGTCACCGTCAGCGGTGTCGACCGGCTCTCCTGGCTGAACACCCTCTCCAGCCAGCTGTTGCTCGGCCTGGCTCCGGGGGAAAGCAGCGAAACACTGCTGCTGACCGTGCAGGGACGCATCGAATATGCCTGCCGCGTCATCGACGATGGCGAGACGACCTGGCTGATCGTGGAGGCCGCCGACGCGGCCCCGCTGGCCTCCTGGCTCGACGCCATGCGCTTCACGCTGCGTGTCGAGGTCCACGACGCCACGGCCGACTGGGCCGTGGTCGGCGCCGGAGCCCCGCTCGAAGTACTGGCCGGATTCACCGCCTGGCGGGATCCGTGGCCGGGCATCAGCACCGGAGGCTACGCCTATTCGGCCCCCGAGCACGCTGGCACGGGCCGGGTCTGGATCGAATACCTGGTTCCGCGGGCCGAACTGGAATCCGCCATCGGGCAACTGCCGCTGGCGGGGACCATGGCAGCCGAGGCGCTTCGCGTGGCCGCATGGCGTCCACGGGTGGCCGTGGATGCCGATGAAAAGACCATTCCCCACGAACTGGATCTGCTGCGCACTTCCGTCCACATGGACAAGGGCTGCTATAAGGGCCAGGAGACGATCGCCCGGGTCCACAACCTGGGCCGTCCGCCGCGTCGGGTGGTCTTCCTGCATCTGGATGGCAGCATGCACTCCCATCCGGCCGCCGGCAGCGAAGTGAAACTGGGGGAGAAGACCGTCGGCAGGGTCACCTCCGTCGCCTGGCATTACGAAGCCGGGCCGATCGCGCTGGCCGTCGTGCGACGCAACACCGATCCCGAGGCGGCCTTGACCGTGGTGGATGGTGACGAGGAGTACCCGGTGAACCAGGAAACGATCGTGACTCCGGACGCCGGCCAGGTCGTGGGCCGGGCCACCGGGTTCCTCCGCCCGCGCCGCTAGGCCGGCCCCCCGGGCCGTGCCGTGGGCGTGTGCCTTATTCCCCGCCCAGGCTGGCCCGGGTGAGGGATCCGGAGAGCACGAGCCCCAGGGCATCGGCCAGACGCTGGGCGCCCTTATGGTTCACATCGGCGGCAAACTGGGCCACGAACCCTTCACTGAGGGCGTCGTCGGCGGCCACCGCGGCGATGTAGGTCCCGAGTCCATGCCGCCGCAGCGCCGGTGCCGTGAGGACCTTCAGATCGGCGATGAGCCCTTCCCAGACCGAATACCCGGCTCCCGCCAGTGCGGCCCGGCCCTCTTCGGCGACGAGGGTGAAGGCCCGGTCCTGGGCGGAGAGCCGGACCCCGGCCAGATCGTCGCGGGGACACAATTCCTCGAGTTCGACGGCGGTCGAGGCCTCATCGGAGACCAGGGTCGTACTCGATTCCACGATCTCCGGAGGCTGGTCGGCGTGGTAGAGCAGGGATTCGCCCAGCCCCCGGGCCGATCCGTCGCCGTGGTCGCGCAGCAGGCCCAGCAGAACCGCTTCGGCCGCCAGTTCCTCATCGGCGGTATCGGCGGCGGCCTGCAGCAGCCAGGCGGGGCCGCAGAGCACCGATCCGGCACCGAAGCGCAGGAACGTCACCGTCGAGGTGTCCTCATCGCAATGGTTGATCCGCAGCGGGGTGTCCCCGCCCATCGCCACCGAGGCGAGGGCGGAGTCCTCCATGTTCAATCGTCGGGCCCACGCCAAGGCGATGATGGCCAGCGTTCCGGTCTCCAGTTCCATGCTCACCACACTACTGATCGCCGGCCCGCAAGGCCCGTCGGAGCTAGCCGAAGAGCAGCGAGGCCTCGTCGTACCGGTGCTGGGGAACACGCTTGAGGTTGTTCAGCGCCGCCTGGAACGGCACCCGGTGGATGTTGGTGCCGCGCAGGGCGACCATGTTGCCCCAGGCCTTTTCCTCCACGGCGTCCACGGAGGCCATGCCCAGCCGGGTGGCCAGCACCCGGTCGAAGGCGCTGGGAACGCCGCCGCGCTGGATGTGTCCGAGTACGGTGGCCCGGGTTTCGATGCCGGTATCGGCCTCGATGCGGTAGGCCAGCTGGTCCCCGATCCCGCCCAGCCGGGGGCGGCCGACGGAATCATGGCCACGATCCGAATACGCTTCCTGCGCACCTTCGGGGACGAACCCCTCGGCGACGACGACCAGGGGGGCGCGTCCGCGGTCCCGGGCTTCGAGGACCCAGGCGTTGATCTGTTCCATGGTCGTGTGCTGCTCGGGGATGAGGATCGCGTGGGCCCCGGCGGCCATGCCGCAGTGCAGGGCGATCCAACCGACATGGCGGCCCATGACCTCGGCCACCATGCAACGGTGGTGGGATTCACCGGTGGTCCGCAGCCGGTCGATGGCCTCCGTGGCGATGGCGACTGCGGTATCGAAGCCGAAGGTGTAGTCGGTGGCGTCGAGGTCGTTGTCGATGGTCTTGGGGACCCCCACGATGTTCACCCCGGCGTCGGTCAGCCGTTTGGCCCCGGCCAGTGTTCCTTCGCCTCCGATGGCGATGACGGCGTCGACGCCCAACCGGTCCAGGGTCTGCTGGATCTTTTCCGGCCCACCGTGGTCCCCGTCGAAGGGGTTGGTGCGGGAGGTGCCCAGGATGGTGCCGCCCTGCTTGGAGATGCCGCGGACGCGTTCGCGGGGAAGATCGACGACATCGCCTTCGACGACTCCGCGCCAGCCGTCGAGGAAGCCCACGAATTCGTGGTTGTGGCTCTTGATGCCGTTCAGGACCGCCCCGCGGATGACGGCGTTCAGTCCCGGGCAGTCTCCGCCGCTGGTCAGGATTCCGATGCGCATGGTGATGTGTGTGCTTTCGTCGGGTTCTCGTCCCGGTGAGGGACCTTGATCGGAGCGCGACGTTGAGCTCAACACGTCGATGCTAGCAACTGGCCCATGAGACGGCCACCACAGCGACACCTGAACACGTCACACGGCCCGGCCCCGTCCGGGGCCGGACCGTCGGTGCCACTACTGGCGGGCGGTCTTGATGATGCGCTCCAGGGGGAGGGTGTCGTCGTGGAAGGGCAGGAGGAGCCAGAGCACCAGATACAGCGGCACGCCGATGAACGGGAGCACGAAACTGAGCAGGATGGCGATCCGGACGATGGTCACATCCCAGCCGGTGGCCCGGGCGATTCCCCCGGCGATGCCGCCGGCCAAACGCTGCGGACCGCGGCGGAACGGGATGGCCCGCAGGGACTTGTAGACGGATTCCATGGGGATTCCTTTCGTGGTGTGCTGCTGGACAGTGACGCTATCAGGACCGGGAGGGGTGCGTCCGGGAGGCCCGGCGTGCCGCCACGAGACCACCGACGACCAACACGAGTCCGGCCCCGAGGAACAGGATGATGGCCACCGTGCTCCCGGACAAGGTGATGCCGTAGAGGACCGAAACCAGGATCAGTAGTCCCACGGCCAGGACCACGAGGCCGAAGACGAAGGTCCCCAACGGCATCCCCTGGGGTTCCTCGGCCACCAGCGGAGCCTCTTCACCGGGGGCTGCCGCCGGGCCCGGTGGTGCCGATCGGCGTCGTCGGGTCCCCGGAGGGTTCGATGGGCCCGCTCGGCTGGTCGGGCTGCGTTTCGTCCGGACCCTGGTCGGGCTGGTGTTCGGGGTGGGGGGTGCTCATGGTGTGACCTCCTTGGAGGTGATGTCGATGGAATTGAAGGCCCCGTCGATGTCTAGGTGCAGGACCGGACCATCGGCGTCGGCGTTGAGGTTGATGGTGTCCCCGCTGGCGATGCCCGAGTATTTGCGCACGCCGTCGTCGTCGGGCACCTGGAGCGAATAGAAGGCCGAGTCGGCGGTGATCTTCACCGGGACGTCCTCCGGGATGACGATCTTCAGGTTGCTGAAGACGTTGGTCACCGACAGCTTGGTGTCCTCCTTCATGTCGTTCCCGTACGGAGTCAGGTCAAGGGTCCCGTTGTTGAAGACGTAGGTGTACTCCTGGCCCGACCGTTGCACGACCGGCCCGGGCCAGTTGACGCTCGGAGCATATTGGGCCCCGAGTCCGCTGACCAGCAGGGTGGGGACGAGCAACGCGATCGTGAATCCGGTCAGCGCCCCTCCGCGTAGCGAGCGCAGGGCGGCGCCAACCAGGCCGGCGCCCAACACGGTCAATGCGGCGGCCAGGGCCACGGTGACCTCGCGCCCCCCGTAGTCCAGGATCCCGTTCATCGCGGTGAGGATGACGGACCCGGCGACCAGCACGGCCACGCCCAGCAGGATCGCGACGGTGTGGCCGGGAAGGGCCGGGCGGGCCCGGACCGGGCGGGGTGGGGGTGTGGTGGTCATGGGAGCCTTTCCGGGCTGGGCGGGACCCGCAGCCATTGACGGGGCGGCAGAACCCGGGGTGTCCGGGCCTGCGGGAGGCATGGAGGAAGCCCGCGGGGCTTCCGGGTCAAGGGTGGTCCCCTCCGGCCCGTGGCCGGCCGGGGGGCCTTGCCGGTTGAGGCGGTTCTCCCGACGGGTGGACCGGGTGGAGAAGAACCAGATGATGGCGCCCACCCAGATGGCGGTCCAGATGAGGCTGCTCCACCAGGAGTTGCCGGGGTCGAATCGCCAGCCGCCCAGGAAGGAGGGCCCGTTGACGACCCCGATGACCACGAAGATCAGCGACCCGGTCATCCCGCTGCTCCAGTGGCCGCGTCCTGCCTGCTGGAGGTGGATGCGCCCCTCGGAGTCGGGCAGCAGGGCCCAGGCCAGCCCGTAGAGCAGGAGCCCGACGCCGGAGAAGACGACGACGATCAACAACAGGCCGCGGGACAGTGCGGGGTCGATGCCGAAGCGTCGTCCCAGCCCGGAGGAGACACCACCGATCCAGTGGTGTTCACCGCGCTCGACGCCCAGCCCCCGGAGCCAGCGGAAGAAGGAATTTTCTACAGGTGCGTGATTCATGCTTCCATCCTTGCCCGTCGGGGCTCCCGCCACCATCGGGGTCTGCCCTGAACGCCCCCTGATCCTTCCCCCCATTCCCCTGAGCGGGAGTGGTGAACGGGTCCGGGCATGTTTGTATGGGGTCATGACCGAAACGCGCAGCCGCCCACCCCTGGTGCGTGCCGAACCGCGCGTCCTGGGAGGAGTCTGCGCCGGATTGGCGGTCCACCTGAACCACCCCGTGCGCAACATCCGCATCGGGATGGTCCTGCTGACCGTGTTCGCCGGGGCCGGGATCGTGCTGTACGGCTGGCTGTGGGTCATGGTCCCGTCCCGTGAAGACGCCCTGGAGGAGGCCGAGCGTTCCCGCGCCGGAGGCCCCATCGCCCTGGCCGCCGATGCCGGGGCTGTCCCCGGAACGCAGCGGCAGGGGCCCGCGGCTCCGGGCGCCGCCTCGACCTCGGGGGCGGGGGGCCGGTGGTCCCTGCGGCTGGGGGGCCTGGCAGGGCGCCAGGTCCTCGCCGGCGCGGGCCTGCTGCTGCTGAGCGTGTTGCTCTTCGCCCAGATGCAGGGCCTGGCCGTGGCCTGGGGGCTGATCTGGCCGGCCGTGCTGATCATCGCCGGTGCCGTCCTGGCCTGGTTGCAGCTCGACGCGGGCCGGCGGCGTGGGCTGCGCAAGGCCGCCGGGGCCGAACGCGCCGCCGGAATGGTGCGTCTGGTGGGAGGCGTCGCACTGGTCGTCCTGGGGCTGATCTTCCTGGTCTCGGGGGCGGTGAGTCTTGAGTCGCTGTGGAACGGGGTTTTCGTCGCCGTCATCGTCCTGGCCGGGATCCTGCTGGTCCTCGCCCCGTGGGGGCTCAGGTTCTGGCGGGACTACGAATCCGAGCGGGCGAATAGGGTTCGGGTGGGGGAACGGGCAGAGATCGCCGCGCACCTGCACGATTCGGTCCTGCAGACCCTGGCCCTGATCCAGATGCGCGCCGGTGACGAGGCCCAGGTGCTTCGCCTGGCCAGGGCCCAGGAACGGGAACTACGTCAATGGCTCTACCGGGAGGCCCCGGCGGCGGCAGGGGGCATCTGCGCGGACATCCGGGCTGAAGCGGCCCGGCTTGAGGAGTCCCATGACGCGGTGATCGAGGTGGTCGCCGTCGGGGACCTCGAGGGCCTTGAAGGGCACGACGCCGTGGTGCAGGCCGCCCGTGAAGCCATGCTCAATGCGGCCAAGCATGCCGGCGGGACCGTGGCCGTCTACGTGGAAGCCTCCCCGGAAGGAATCGATGTCTTCATCCGCGATCGCGGAACGGGGTTTGATCCGGAGGCCCTGGAGCAGGACCGCCTGGGGGTCCGCGAATCGATCATCGGGCGCATGCAGCGCAACGGCGGGACCGCCACCATTTCCAGCAATACCGGGGGCACCGAGGTGCACCTGTCCATGAAGCATGAACCAAACGAGGAGTCGAACCGGTGAATACGCTCGAACCGGCCGCGGCAGCGCGGCGGACCAGGGTCGTGGTGGTCGATGACCACGCAATCTTCCGTTCCGGACTGAAATCCGATCTGGACGATCGGCTCCAGGTGGTCGGGGAGGCCGCCACCGTGGAAGAAGCCATCAGGATCGTCACCGCACAACGCCCCGACGTCGTCCTGCTTGATGTGCACCTGCCCGGAGGCCGTGGCGGCGGCGGTGCCGAGGTGTTGGCCGGATGCACCGCATTATTGGCCGACGTGCGCTTCCTGGCGCTGAGCGTCTCGGATGCGGCCGAGGACGTGGTGACCGTCATCCGGGCCGGGGCGCGCGGCTACGTGACCAAATCCATTTCGGGGGCCGAGATCTCCGATGCCGTGATCCGGGTGTCGGCAGGGGACGCGGTGTTCTCCCCGCGGCTGGCGGGTTTCGTCCTGGACGCCTTCGGGACCCAGGCCGGGGTCAGCGCCGAGGACGAGCTGGACCTGCTGTCCGCCCGGGAATTGGAGGTCATGCGCCTCATCGCCCGCGGCTACACCTATAAGGAAGTGGCCAAGGAGCTGTTCATCTCGGTGAAGACCGTTGAAACCCATGTCTCCAAGGTCCTGCGCAAGCTGCAGCTGTCCAACCGGCATGAACTCACCCGATGGGCCGTGGACCGCCGGATCCTCTGACCCACGGCCCGGCGCCCCACCGGGTGGTCACGGCTTCTAGGAAGCCCGGCCCAGCAGCTCGGCGATCCGGCCGATGCCTTCGGCGAGGTCCTCATCACCGAGCGCGTAGGACAGACGCAGGAAGCCCGAAGGTCCGAAGGCCTCACCGGGGACCACCGCCACTTCTGCCTTTTCCAGGATCAGTGCCGCGAGTTCGGCCGACGTCTGCGGGCGGACCCCGTCGATCTCCCGGCCCAGGAGGGCACGGACGTCGGCGTAGACGTAGAAGGCGCCCTTCGGGGTGGGGCATTCCACCCCGTCGATGGCATTGAGCCCCGCGACGATGGCCTTGCGTCGACGGTCGAAGGCGGTGCGCATCTCGTCGACGGCGTCCAACGGGCCGGATACGGCAGCCAGGGCGGCCATCTGCGGGACGTTGGCGACATTCGACGTCGCATGGGACTGCAGGTTGGTGGCCGCCTTGATGACGTCCGTCGGGCCGATCATCCAGCCGACCCGCCAGCCGGTCATCGCGTAGGTCTTGGCCACGCCGTTGAGGATGACGACCCGGTCGCCTAGTTCCGGGGCCGCCGTGGCGATCGAGGTGAACTTCGCATCGTCGTAGGTCAGATGTTCGTAGATCTCGTCGGTGACGACCCACAGGCCCTTCTCGGCGGCCCACCGGCCGATCTCGGCGACCATTTCCGGCGGGTAGACGGCACCGGTCGGGTTGGAGGGGGAGACGAACACCAGGATCTTGGTGCGTTCGGTCACGGCGGCCTCGAGCTGCTCTGTCGTGACCAGGTAGCCCTGCTCGGGGCCGGCGAAGACCTCCACCGGAACGCCGCCGGCCAGGCGGATCGCTTCGGGGTAGGTCGTCCAATAGGGGGTGGGGACGATGACCTCGTCCCCCGGATCCAGCAGGGTCGCGAAGGTGTTGTAGACCGCCTGCTTGCCGCCATTGGTGACCAGCACCTGGGAGTCCTCCACGGCGTAGCCGGAATCCCGCAGGGTCTTCGCGGCGATGGCGGACTTCAACTCGGGCAGTCCCGAAGCGGGGGAGTAGCGGTGGAATCGTGGGTTGCGTGCGGCGGTGACCGCGGCCTCCACGACATAGTCGGGGGTCGGGAAGTCGGGTTCGCCGGCACCGAATCCGATCACGGGACGTCCGGCGGCCTTGAGCGCCTTGGCCTTGGCGTCCACGGCGAGCGTGGCTGATTCGGCAATCGATCCGATGCGTCGGGAAATGCGTGACATGGGTTCGCTTCCTGGGGTCGGGGGCGTGGGGCCTAGCTGATTCCAGCTTAGCCGCGCTCCGCCGGGCAGCACAGAATGCGTCGGCAGGCCTACGGAAGCAGGCCAATCCGGCGGGTCCGCGGCACAAATCCGGTTCGACTTGTGGGTGGTGAATGCGTAGACTGTTCCCTCGGTGTTGGAATACGCCTCGACGCGGTGTGCTTGAAGGGCCACCACGGCGGGACGGACGACCAATCCGAAGGGTAGTGGCGCAATTGGTAGCGCAGCGGTCTCCAAAACCGCAGGTTGCAGGTTCGAGTCCTGTCTGCCCTGCGCAGTGGCAACCCACATGGTTCATGTGGGGGCTCGGCGAAATCCACGTCACGGTGTGTTGCGGCCGACAGGCCGCGGTGCACCGTGATCGTTTCAAGATGCGAAGAACTCGAATCGAGGCACAGTGACCGAAGCAACAACGGGACGCTCCACGGGCTCCCCCCGAGGCGGCAAGCCCGCCAAGGGCGGTTTCTTTGCGCGTATCGCCTTGTTCTTCCGCCAGGTCATTTCCGAGCTGAAGAAGGTCGTCACCCCGACCCGTAGCGAGTTGGTGAACTACACGCTGACCGTTCTGGGCTTCGTGATCCTGGTGATGCTGATCGTCAGCGGGCTGGACCTGTTGTTCGGAAACGGCGCGATCCTGGTCTTCACCAACCCACCGGAGCAGTAGCGGCTGCCGACATCCTTGAATAAGGGCGACGTCGGCATCCCTCGGCCCAGCCACGATGAAATGTTCTGGTTTACCAGTCAAAGAAAGCAGGAACCGCAGTGTCCGAGCAGGAACTCGAACCGCAGGCCAACGACGACGCCGTTGAGCAGGCAACCGAGGCCGACGCCGTAGAGGCGCCGGTCGATTCCGTCGTTTCGGAACAGACCCCGGCCGCCGAGGCGTCCGAGGAAACCGCGGACGACGCCTCCACCGCCGACGAAGCCACCACCCCGGACGAGGACGAGGCGGAAGCCGAGGCTCCCGAGTTGACCCCCGAGGAGGCCGTCGCGGCCGCCAAGGAGGAGTACCGGACCAAGCTGCGCCGCCAGCCCGGTGACTGGTATGTCATCCATTCCTACGCCGGCTACGAGAACCGCGTGAAGGTGAACCTGGAGACCCGCGCCCAGACCCTGGGCATGGAGGATTTCATCTACGAGATCCAGGTCCCCATGGAAGAAGTCGTGGAGATCAAGAACACGACCCGCAAGATCGTCCGCCGCGTGCGCATCCCCGGCTACGTGCTGGTGCGCATGGAACTGACCGACGAATCGTGGGGCACCGTGCGCCACACCCCCGGCGTCACCGGTTTCGTGGGCAACGCCCATGATCCGACGCCGTTGAGCCTGGACGAGGTGTTCTCGATGCTCGAGCACACCATCGTGAGCGAGGAACCTGCCCAGGAAGGCGGCTCCTCGAAGCCGGGACGCGCCCCGTTCACCGAGGTCAACGTCGATTTCACCGTCGGGGAGTCGGTGACCGTCAACGACGGGCCGTTCGAGACCCTGCCGGCGACGATCAGCGAGATCAAGCTCGAGTCCCAGCAACTCGTGGTCCTCGTGTCGATCTTCGAACGCGAGACCCCGGTGACGCTGTCGTTCAGCCAGGTCACCAAGATCCAGTAGGGATCACCGAAGACTTCGTTCCCAGTGCGGCCGCTTTCCGCCGCTGGAAACGACCAGGCCGCCGCGCCACGGCGGCCACCACCCCGGGACACGCTCCTGTGTTCCGCGGGAAACGCAATGAGAAGAAGGTCCCGATATGGCCCCGAAGAAGAAAAAGGTTTCCGGCCTCATCAAGCTGCAGATCCAGGCAGGTGCCGCCAACCCGGCCCCGCCGATCGGTCCGGCACTTGGTCAGCACGGCGTGAACATCATGGAGTTCTGCAAGGCGTACAACGCCGCCACGGAATCCCAGCGCGGCAACGTCATCCCGGTGGAGATCACGGTCTATGAAGACCGTTCCTTCACCTTCATCACCAAGACGCCGCCGGCTGCCGAGCTCATCAAGAAGGCTGCGGGCGTCGCCAAGGGCTCGTCCACCCCGCACATCGACAAGGTGGGCAAGCTCTCCGCCGCACAGGTCGACGAGATCGCCAACACCAAGATGGAGGACCTGAACGCCAACAACATTCAGGCCGCCGCCAAGATCGTCGCCGGAACCGCCCGCTCCATGGGCATCACCGTCGAGGGCTAAGACCGCCCGACCGTTTCCGCCTCCCGGCGGCAACACCCACCAAACATCAAAGAACGACGTCGGAAGCCCCCTCCGGTGGCAGCCACCGGCGTCGTAGTGGCAGGGTCCAGCGCGATCCACGAATGACCACGACTGCATAAGGAGAACAAGCAGATGGCAAAGCGCAGCAAAGCATTCCAGGCGGCCGCCGCCAAGATCGATGGCGACAACCTGTACTCCCCGATCGAGGCCATCGCCCTGGCCAAGGAGACCGGCTCACCCAAGACGGACTCGACCGTGGAGGTCGCCTTCCGCCTGGGCGTCGATCCCCGCAAGGCCGACCAGATGGTCCGCGGCACCGTCAACCTGCCGCACGGCACCGGCAAGACCGCCCGCGTGCTGGTCTTCGCCAACGGCGACAAGGCTGAAGCAGCCATTGCCGCCGGCGCCGACTTCGTGGGCTCCGACGACCTGATCGAAAAGATCCAGGGCGGTTGGACCGACTTCGATGCCGCCGTGGCAACCCCTGACCTGATGGGCAAGGTCGGACGTCTGGGCAAGGTCCTGGGCCCGCGTAACCTGATGCCGAACCCGAAGACCGGCACCGTGACCATGGATGTCGCCAAGGCCGTCACCGACATCAAGGGCGGCAAGATCGACTTCCGCGTCGACAAGCACTCCAACCTGCACTTCATCATCGGCAAGGTGTCCTTCGACGCCGAGAAGCTGGCGGAGAACTACGCAGCAGCCCTCGATGAGGTCCTGCGCCTGAAGCCCTCGGCTTCCAAGGGCCGGTACATCTCGAAGGCGACCGTGGCCACCACCTTCGGCCCCGGCATCCCGGTGGACCCGAACGTGACCAAGGTCATCGCCGACGCCTAAACGGCAGAGGCCTCCCCTGCAGGGGAAACAAGGAACCCCCGCACCGAAGGGTGCGGGGGTTCCTTGTCTTTACCCGGGGGACCATGGATGGCTAGACTATTGATTGACAAGTACCAATCAGTGGTTCGACGCAGGTGTCTGCCACACGGAGCGCCAGCGGAAGGCCGCCATGCCAGAACCAACCACGCTGCAGGAACTAGCCATCCCGACCACCCTGGACGGCCCCGGCGGGGCGGCGTTCTCCACCATCCGGGGGCTCTTTCGGCAGGCCGGGATCGAAGAGCTCGGACATGATGACCTCGTGACCGGCGATTCCGTGGAAATCGCCCGGATCCAACCCAGTGCCTACGGCCGGCACCTGATTCAGGTGGCCCGCCGGGGGCAGGGCCCGGAAGCGGAGATCATCGGCGCGGCCGTGGTCTTCCTGCCCTCGGCCGAAAACCGCCAGTCGGCCGACGTCGACCTGGTCGTGGCCACGCGGTGGCGGCGCCAAGGGGTGGGCAGCCGGCTGCTCCGTCGGGTGGCCGACCGGTGTCTGGAACGGGGGCGCACCGTACTGAACCTCTATACCGGCGTCTCGCTGGACCATGGTGGTGAAGAAGCAGCGGATCGGCCCGTGGAGGGGGTGCTGCGACCTGACTCCGGGGCCGGATGGATCAGCCTGGACGCGCCCGGGCCCGCCTTCGCCCATCGACACGGCTTCACCCTGGGACTGGTGGACCGTGGCAGCAGGGCCGGGATCGGAATCGATGATGACGCGGCCCTGGCGTCCCTGGAGGAGCGGGCCTCCGCCTCCGGGACCGGCTATGTCCTCGAATCGTGGACGGGGCCGGTGCCGGACGACGACGTGGCCGACTACTGCCGGATCATCGAGCGTATGGATACCGACCCTCCGGCCGGCGGGCTGAGCTTCGAACCCTCACGGTGGGATGGCCCGCGACTGCGCACCATGGAGGCCCGGCGACGGAACCAGGGGACCACCTCGGTGGTCACCGTGGCCCGTGAACTCGCCAGTGGACACCTGGTCGCCTATACCGAACTGGTGGTGTTCAACGGCCAGGACCACCTCGCTTTCCAGGAGGGGACGCTGGTGCTTCCGGAGCATCGGGGCCACCGGCTCGGCCTGCGGATCAAGGCATCCAACCACCGGCGGCTGCTGCAGGCCCTGCCGCGGGTCGACCGCATCTACACCTGGAACGCCGCGGAGAATTCCTACATGCTCCGGGTCAACGAGGCCCTGGGGTTCTCGCCGTCCATGATGGAAGGCGAATGGGCCAGGACCGGGGACCCGGCATGGCCGAACGACCGAATGGCGCTCGGGACCCGCCCTGGGGGATGATGGAATCGGAGTCCTCGGTGGATCAGCACAGCAGCATCGTCGGGGTCCCGTAGTCCCACGGCGCCGGATGGGGAAAACCCCCTGGCCCCTGGGCGGAGTTCCTTGACCAACACCCCTGGTGACCGTGCGGCACGGGGACTGCTGGTCCCCGGGGCTCCAAGCCAGACGCCGAAGAGCCCCAATGGAGGAGCCTGCCATGCCATCGAGCCAACCACCCCTGCCATCCGGGGAATCGACCTCCACCAGACAGGGGGCCCTCCCGGCGTGGAACCGGTTCGACACCAGCTGGACCCTCGGACTCTTCGGCACGGCAGTGGGTGCCGGGATCCTCTTCCTGCCGATGAACGCAGGTCTGGGAGGGCTGTGGCCGCTGCTCATCGCCACGTTGTTGATCTGGCCGATGACCTACTTCTCCCACCGGGCGCTCTCACGCATCGTCTGCGCCTCACCGAACCCCGGCCAGGACATCACCGGGGTGGTGCGGAACTACTTCGGAGAGAACGCCGGGCGCGTGGTGACGATCCTGTACTTCCTGGCGATCTATCCCATCGTGCTGATCTACGGGGTGGGCATCACCAATACGGTGGAAAGCCTGATGGTCCATCAACTCGGCCTGGAGCCGTGGCCCCGCTGGGTCCTGGCCGGGGTGCTGATCCTGTTGATGTCCTCGGTCATGGTGGCCGGGAAGAAGGTCATGCTGGTCGTCACCCAGTGGCTGGTCTATCCGTTGATCGCCGTGCTGTTGGTGGTCACCCTCCTGCTCATTCCCTCCTGGTCCTTCGAAGGATTCGGTGCCTTCCCCGCAGCCGGCGACTTCGCCATGTCGCTGTGGCTGATGATCCCGGTCCTGGTCTTCTCGTTCAACCATTCCCCGGCGATCTCACAGTTCTCCGTCTCGCTGCGGGAGCGCTACGGGGCGGGGTCGGTGGACAAGGCCTCATCGATCCTCCGCGTGGTCGCCACCCTCCTGGTCGTCTTCACGATGGGCTTCGTCTGGTCCTGCGTCCTGGCGCTGGGCCCCGAGGGGCTGCAGGACGCCAAGGACGCGAACCTGCCCGTGCTCTCGCACCTGGCCAATGTCATGGACATGCCCATCATTGCCTGGCTGGGCCCCGCAGTGGCCATTGCCGCCATCGCCTCCTCCTTCTTCGGGCACTGGCTGGGCGCCGCGGAAGGGGCCACCGCGATCGTGAGGACCATGGTGGACCCGGCCGAGAAACGCCTCAGTGACCGGACCCTGAAGATCGGGGTGAGTGTCTTCCTCATCGTGACCACCTGGGTGGCGGGAATCCTCAATCCGAGCATTCTGGCATTGATCGAGTCGTTGGCCGGCCCCGTGATCGCCGCGGTGCTCTACCTGATGCCGATGTATGCAATTCATAGGGTTCCGGCCCTGGCCCGGTTCCGGGGGAGGGCCTCCAACGTCTTCGTGGTCATCGCCGGCATCGTGGCCGTCGGCGGAATCCTCATCAGTCTGCTGCGCTGATCCCTCCGGGGGCGCCTTCGTGATCTCGAAGGCGTCCCCGGAGTCGATTTGGAACTGCGGCCCGTCTGCGGATAAACTAAGGGAACCAAAGACCGTCGGTCGGTGGTGCCCCGTGCCAGCATGGGAAACCATCCGAAAGTCCCAGCTAATGGGCGGCCTACGCAGGTGAACGAAGACTTTCCTTCCCGCTCGACCCGTCGTCAGGAAGTTGAAGCCCCGTGCATCTGCGCGGGGCGTTTTTTATGCCAGCCCTTCCGGGCTCGTGGACCGGTCAGACCGACTCGTAAACAATCCCCGGAAGGAGGGTTATGGCAACGCAAATCAAGATTTCAGCTGTTCAGGAAATCATCAACGACTTCAAGGAGTCGAGTGCCGCTGTCCTGACCGAATACCGTGGGCTCAGCGTTGCACAGCTCCAGGAGTTGCGCCGTGCGCTTGGTGAAGACACCAAGTTCTCGGTTGTGAAGAACACCCTGACGGGCATCGCAGCCAAGGAAGCAGGCATCGATTCGTTCGATGGCCAGCTTGCCGGCCCGACCGCCATCGCCTTCATCAAGGGCGATGCAGTGGCCGCGACCAAGAGTCTGACGGATTTCGCGAAGTCCAACGAGAAGCTGGTCGTCAAGTCCGGCTACTTCGAAGGTGCGTCCATGGACGCGGCCCAGGTGGTCGCATTCGGTGCGCTCCAGTCCCGCGAACACCAGCTGGCCCGCATCGCCGGTGTCCTGCAGGCGCCGGCTTCGGCCGCAGTCCGCACCATCGACGCCCTGCGCGCCAAGCATGAAGAAGGTGGTGCAGCCTCGGCTCCGGCCGAAGCTCCTGCCGCCGAGGCCGAGGAAGCACCTGCTGCCGACGCTGCCACCGAAGAAGCCTAAGGGCCCTTCAAACCACCGAAAATCTCGTGGCACCCCAGCGTGCCGCCCCACTGAAAGGACGCCACATCATGGCGAAGCTCAGCACTGAAGAGCTCCTTGAGGCCTTCAAGGAAATGACCATCGTCGAGCTCTCCGAGTTCGTTAAGACCTTCGAAGAGACCTTCGACGTCACCGCCGCGGCCGTTGCCGTTGCCGGTCCGGCCGGCGGTGCCGAAGAGGCTGCCGAGGAGCAGACCGAATTCGACGTCATCCTCGAAGGCCCCGGCGACAAGAAGATCGCAGTCATCAAGGAGGTCCGCGCACTGACCTCACTGGGTCTGAAGGAAGCCAAGGACCTCGTCGACGGCGCCCCGAAGGCCGTCCTGGAAGGCGCATCCAAGGATGTTGCCGACAAGGCCAAGGAGGCCCTCGAGGCCGCCGGCGCTGCCGTCACGCTCAAGTAGCAGACAGGCAACACGGGCGCGGCCCCGTCCACCGATCAGGTGGGCGGGGCCGCGCTGTTTAACCGGTGGGCACGACGGGCCACCACTGTGATGCCGATCACATTCTTGAATGCGAAAGTCCTCGCTTTGCTAGCGTGTCAGGTAACGACTTGATAACGCAGGCAAGCGATGACGGGAGTGCATGGCATGGAACACGGCACGACGACACTCCAGCAGCCTGCCCCTGCGGGGACGGACACCACGGCGTCCGGGACCTCCGCTTCCACGGCCACCCCATCCCGCCCTCCGCGCGGAAAAGGGCGCATGGCCCTGCTGGACGGGTTGCGCCTGGTTGCCGCGGTGGGGGTCATCCTCTACCACTACACCGCATGGCACCACGGGTACTGGGGCGTCGAACCGGCCAAAGCCGCCTGGCCATACCTGTCCCGCCTCACGGTGTTCGGGAACATGGGCGTCCAGCTGTTCTTCGTCATCAGCGGTTTCGTCATCCTGCTCTCCGCCTACGGCAAGCGACCGGCACAATTCATCGGTTCACGCGTCGGCCGGCTCTTTCCTGCCTACTGGGTGGCCGTGCTTGCCACCGGGGTGTTGATCTTCTTCATCTGGCCCGTGATGGGCAAGCGACTGACGTTCTCCGACTGGGCCGTGAACCTGACGATGATGCAGCGCGGCTTCAACGTCCCCTACGTCGACGGCGTCTATTGGACGCTCTGGGCCGAGATGCGCTTCTATGGGCTGGTCCTGCTATTGATGATGCTGGGGTGGGTGACCTGCCGGCGGATCCTGGCCTTCGCCGTCGTCTGGCCGCTACTCGGGTTTTTGGCGCCACTGATTCCCAGCAACTTCGTCCGGCAGGCACTGATCCCCGAACACGCTGCCCTCTTCGCCGGCGGCATCTGCCTGTTCCTGATCTACCGTTTCGGGCATACCCCGTGGCGGTGGGCGGCCCTGGGGCTGAACGTGGTCCAGGCCGCTGCATGGACCGGGAAGAAGGGGACCGAGGAAGCCACCAGCCTGGTCGGTTACGCCATCCCGGAACAGGCCTATTGGGGCATTGTCGTCGGAATCTTCGTCGTGATTGCCTTGCTGACCCTCACGCCCTTGAGCAGGGTCAACCTTCCGGGCCTTGCGTTGGCCGGGGCGCTGACCTATCCGATCTACCTCCTCCATGAGATCTGGGGGTGGTGGATCATCGACCAGCTCAGCGGCCACCTGCCCCGGCCCGTGGTGCTGATGATCGCCATCGGCGCCGCCGCGGCCGGCGCCTACCTGGTCTACCGCTTCGTCGAGCAGACCCTGGGCCGCCGCCTCGGTCGGGCGGTCACCAGCGGGGTCGATACCTTGACCTCCCTAGGGCGGAGGGGCCGCGGGTTCGCCGAACGCGTCAGTCGAGTCGATGACCGCAGGCGGCCGGCCGCCCGGGCGGTTCCCCATAACCAGGGAGGCATCACCCGGGGACTCTAGCCGCCGGGGCCGTGCGCCATGATCCGGCCGGCGGCGGGCCACGTCGGGGCAGTGGGCGGAAACCAAGGAGCGGCCCGCGGCAACCAGCCGCGGACCGCTCACTTCCGCCTCGTTCGGGCGGTGCCCCTGCCGGATCAGCCCTCGCGGAAGAGCAGGAGGGCCTCGCCCTGGCCCCCGCCGCCACAGAGGCTGACCGCAGCCTTGCCGGAGCCCCGACGTTGCAGCTCCAGGGCCGCATGCAAGGCCAGACGGGCCCCCGAAGCGCCGATGGGATGGCCCAGGGCGATGGCGCCACCGTGGAGGTTGGTCTTCTCCAAGGGGTAGTCCAGGTCCTTCAGCGACTGGCAGGCGACCGAACCGAAGGCCTCGTTGATTTCAATGAAGTCCAGATCCGATACCGCCCAGCCTGCCGTGCCCAGTGCGGACTTGATGGCATTCGACGGCTGCGAATGCAGTGAGGTGTCGGGACCTGCCACCTGCCCCGGCGCGCCGATGACCGCCAGGACCTGCAGCCCGTGGCTTTGGGCGTATTCGCGCGAAGTCACGACGACGGCCGCGGCCCCGTCGGAGAGCGGGGAGGAGTTCCCTGCGGTGATGGTGCCCTCCTTCGCGAACGCGGAGCGCAGGCCCCCGAGCTTCTGGGCCGTGGTGTCCGGGCGAATTCCCTCATCGGCATCGACCGTCAGTGGATCGCCCTTGCGCTGCGGTACGGAGAGCGACAGGATCTCCTCATCGAAGACCCCGGCCTCGCGTGCCGCTGCCGCCCGGGTGTGTGAGGCGGCAGCGACCTCGTCCTGTGAGGCGCGGTCGATCCCGAGTTCGCCGTTCCTGGTTTCGGTACTCACCCCCATGGACTGCCCGTCGAAGGCATCGGTCAGGCCGTCGTGGTCGACGGAGTCGATGGCTGTGAAACTGCCGTAATTCCATCCCTTGCGGCTGCCCGGCAGGATGTGCGGGGCATTGGTCATCGATTCCTGCCCGCCGGCGATGACGACGTCGGCTTCGCCCAGACGCACCAGGCGGGCGGCATCGGTGATGGCGGCCAGGCCCGAAAGGCAGACCTTGTTGATGGTCACGGTCGGAACATCCCAGCCGATACCCGCCTTGATCGAGGACTGGCGCGCAGGGTTCTGTCCACAGCCGGCCTGGACGACATGTCCCATGATCACCGACTGCACATCGGCGGCCGGGACGCCGGCCTTCTCCAGGGCTCCGGTGATGGCGGCGGCACCAAGCTCCACGGCAGTGAAGCCCGCAAGCTGGCCCTTGAGCCGGGCAAAGGGGGTCCGTGCTCCTGAAACGAGGACGGCCTCACGGGGATCGGACATGGTGGTGCTCGCTTTCGCTGGGGGACTACTTCATGTTCAATTATCGTGACGTGGAGCATAAAGACCAAAGCGGGCCGTGCCGGTCCACGGGGCCGGAGGGCTCGAACGTCGGTGGCGGGGGAAGGGAAATTTTTTTCCCGCCTACGGGCATTTTCTCCGCGCATCTAGTATGGTAGACAGATTCTCCGTGGGCGTGTACTGTGGATCTTTGCGTCTTCCCTCTTTCCAATCGGCCTTCATATAGCGGTGGGCCCGATGTTCGGTGGTGTTCCGGGTTCCTCATCCCGGGCGGGGTTGGCGCCGGAAACCTGACGGTCTGTGGAAGGATCCCTCTTGGTCGCCTCGAGCACCTCAAATCATCAAACCGCTAGTTCGGCCCGTACCGCGGAAGCGGCCGGCCGAATTTCATTCGCAAAGATCCACGAACCACTGGATGTGCCGAACCTGCTGGCATTGCAGGTGGAGAGCTTTGATTGGCTCGTCGGCAACGACAACTGGAAGACCCGTCTGGAGACGGCGCGTGCCGAAGGCATCACCAGTGTCGCCGACACGTCGGGCCTGGCAGAGATCTTCGAAGAAATCTCCCCGATCGAGGACTTCCAGGGCACCATGTCCCTGAGTTTCTCGGAGCCGGAGTTCGCGGACCCGAAGTACACCGAAGCCGAGTGCAAGGACCGCGATGCCACGTTCGCCGCGCCGCTGTACGTCAAGGCCGAGTTCATGAACAACAACACGGGTGAGATCAAGCAGCAGACCGTGTTCATGGGCGACTTCCCGCTGATGACCGGCAAGGGCACCTTCATCATCAACGGCACCGAGCGTGTCGTGGTCTCCCAGCTGGTTCGTTCCCCGGGCGCCTACTTCGAGCGCACCCCGGACAAGACCAGTGACAAGGACATCTTCACGGCGAAGATCATCCCGTCCCGTGGTGCCTGGTTCGAGCTCGAAATCGACAAGCGCGACCAGGTCGGCGTCCGGCTGGACCGCAAGCGCAAGCAGTCCGTGACCGTGCTGCTCAAGGCCCTCGGCTGGACCGAAGGGCGCATCCTCGAGGAGTTCGGCCAGTACGACTCCATCCGCACGACCCTGGAGAAGGACGCGACGGAAACCAAGGAGGAGGCGCTGCTGGACATCTACCGCAAGCTGCGCCCGGGCGAGCCGCCGACGGTCGATGCCGCCGAAGCGCTGCTCGACAACCTCTACTTCAACTCCAAGCGCTACGATCTGGCCAAGGTCGGCCGCTACAAGATCAACCACAAGCTCGGAGTCGAGACCCCGCTGGACGCCCCCGACGCATCGGTGCTGAACAACGATGACATCGTCGCGATGATCAAGTTCCTCGTTGCGCTGCACGCCGGTGAAGCGACCGTCCCGGGCGTTCGCAAGGGTGCCAACGTCGACGTCCGCGTCGAGGTCGATGACATCGACCACTTCGGCAACCGTCGTATCCGCGCCGTCGGTGAGCTCATCGAGAACCAGGTCCGCACCGGGCTCTCCCGCATGGAGCGCGTCGTCCGTGAACGGATGACCACGCAGGACGTCGAGGCCATCACGCCGCAGACGCTGATCAACATCCGGCCCGTGGTCGCAGCGATCAAGGAGTTCTTCGGAACCTCCCAGCTCTCGCAGTTCATGGACCAGAACAACCCGCTCGCCGGACTGACGCACAAGCGTCGCCTGTCCGCGCTGGGCCCGGGTGGTCTGTCCCGTGACCGTGCCGGCATGGAAGTCCGTGACGTCCACCCCTCGCACTACGGCCGCATGTGCCCCATCGAAACCCCTGAAGGCCCGAACATCGGCCTCATCGGTTCGCTGGCGACGTACGCCCGCATCAACAACTTCGGTTTCATCGAGTCCCCGTACCGCAAGGTCGTCAACGGCCAGGTCACCGATCAGGTCGACTACCTGACCGCCGACGAGGAACTCGAAAGCATCATCGCGCAGGCGAATGCCCCGATGACCGATGACCTGCGCTTCGCCGAGGACCTGGTCCTCTGCCGTGAGCGTGGCGGCGGCGGCGAGCCCGTGCTCGTGGAGCCGGCCGAAATCGACTACATGGACGTTTCTCCGCGCCAGATGGTCTCCGCGGCCACCGCGCTGATCCCGTTCCTGGAGCACGACGACGCCAACCGTGCCCTCATGGGCGCGAACATGCAGCGCCAGGCCGTGCCGCTGCTGGCTTCGGAAGCCCCGTTGGTCGGTACCGGCATGGAGAAGTACGTGGCGGTCGACGCCGGCGACTCCATCACCGCTGCCAAGCCGGGTGTGGTCACCGAGGTGTCCGCGGATCTGGTCACCGTCATGAACGACGACGGCACCGACTCGGCCTACCCGATCATGAAGTTCGCCCGGTCAAACCACGGCAACGCCTACAACCAGCGGGTGCGGGTCTCCGAGGGTGAGCGTCTGGAATACCAGTCGATCATTGCCGACGGGCCGTCCACCGACAACGGTGAGCTGGCCTTGGGCAAGAACCTGCTGGTGGCCTTCATGTCCTGGGAAGGACATAACTTCGAGGACGCCATCATCATGTCCCAGCGCATGGTTTCCGAAGACGTGATGACCTCCATCCACATCGAGGAGCACGAGGTCGATGCCCGCGACACCAAGCTTGGTGCCGAGGAAGTCACGCGCGATATCCCGAACGTCTCCGAGGAGATCCTGGGCCAGCTCGACGAACGCGGCATCATCCACATCGGTGCCGAGGTCGAGGCCGGCGACATCCTGGTCGGCCGTGTCACCCCCAAGGGCGAAACGGAACTGACCCCGGAGGAGCGTTTGCTGCGGGCCATCTTCGGCGAGAAGTCCCGCGAAGTGCGTGACACCTCCCTGAAGGTTCCCCACGGTGAATCAGGCACCGTCATCGGTGTCCGGATCTTCGAACGCGACAACGACGACGAGCTGCCCCCGGGCGTGAACCAGCTGGTCCGCGTCTACGTGGCCCAGAAGCGCAAGATCGCCGACGGTGACAAGCTGGCCGGACGCCACGGCAACAAGGGCGTCATCTCCAAGATCCTGCCGGTCGAGGACATGCCGTTCATGGAGGACGGCACCCCGGTCGACATCGTCTTGAACCCGTTGGGTGTCCCCGGCCGCATGAACGTCGGACAGGTGTTGGAAATCCACCTCGGCTGGGCCGCGAAGCAAGGCTGGAAGATCGAGGGCGAACCGGACTGGGTGAAGGAACTGCCCAACCTGCCCCGTGAATCCGGTCCCACGACCGTCGCCACCCCGGTGTTCGACGGTGCCGAGGAGGACGAGATCCGCGGATTGCTGGATCACACCAACGCCACCCGGGACGGCAATCGCCTGATCGGCAACTCCGGCAAGGCCCATCTGTTCGATGGCCGTTCCGGACAGCCCTTCCCGGACCAGGTGTCCGTGGGCTACATGTACATCCTGAAGCTGCACCACCTGGTCGACGACAAGATCCACGCCCGTTCGACCGGACCGTACTCCATGATCACGCAGCAGCCGCTGGGTGGTAAGGCGCAGTTCGGTGGCCAGCGCTTCGGTGAGATGGAAGTCTGGGCCCTCGAGGCCTACGGCGCGGCGTACACGCTGCAGGAACTGCTGACCATCAAATCCGATGACATCCATGGCCGCGTGAAGGTCTACGAGGCCATCGTGAAGGGCGAGAACATCCCGGAACCGGGTGTTCCGGAGTCCTTCAAGGTGCTCATCAAGGAAATGCAGTCACTCTGCCTCAACGTGGAGGTCCTCTCCACCGATGGCAATCCCATTGAGATGCGGGACTCGGACGAAGAAGTGTTCCGGGCTGCGGAAGAGCTGGGCATCGACCTTTCCCGGGCCGAGCCAAGCTCCGTCGACGAGGTATAGCACGGCGGGCGGAGGCCCGGCACCCCTGCCGGGCGTCCGCCGTCGTACACGTTCCTTTTCCCCACCCCAGCGGGCCTGGTGCCCGCCGCAGAACATTAGACTTCTTCAGAACAAGAGAGAGACAGGGACCATATGTCCAGCGAATCCTCATTCGGAAATATGCGCATTGGCCTGGCCACCGCGGAAGAGATCCGCGATTGGAGCTACGGCGAGGTCAAGAAGCCGGAAACCATCAACTACCGCACCCTGAAGCCGGAAAAGGACGGTCTTTTCTGCGAAAAGATCTTCGGTCCTTCCCGCGACTGGGAATGCTCGTGCGGCAAGTACAAGCGTGTGCGTTTCAAGGGCATCATCTGTGAACGCTGCGGCGTCGAAGTCACGCGTGCCAAGGTGCGCCGTGAACGGATGGGCCACATCGGGCTCGCCGCCCCGGTCACCCACATCTGGTACTTCAAGGGCGTGCCCTCACGCCTGGGCTACCTGTTGGACCTGGCACCGAAGGATCTCGAGAAGATCATCTACTTCGCTGCCTACATGATCACCTCGGTCGACGAGGAGCGCCGCCACGCGGAGCTGCCGAACCTGCAGGCCCAGCACGACGTCGAGCGCAAGCAGCTCGTCGACAACCGTGACTCCGACATCGCGGCCATCGCCCGGGATCTGGAGAACGACCTCGCCCGTCTCGAGACGGAGGGGGCCAAGGCCGCCGAGAAGAAGAAGGTCCGCGACCTCGCCGACAAGACGATGGCCCAGGTGCGTAAGCGCGCCGACGCCGAGATCGAGCGTCTGGAACAGGTCTGGGACCGCTTCAAGAACCTGAAGGTCGCCGACCTCGAAGGTGATGAAGGACTCTTCCGCGTCCTGCGCGAGAAGTACGGATTGTTCTTCGAAGGCTGCATGGGCGCCGAGGCGATCCAGAAGCGTCTGGCCTCCTTCGACATGGATGCCGAAGCCGAGCTGCTGCGCGATGTCATCAAGAACGGCAAGGGCCAGCGCAAGACCCGTGCCCTGAAGCGGCTGAAGGTCGTCAACGCGTTCCTGACCACCACCAACAGCCCCATGGGCATGGTGCTGGACGCCGTTCCGGTGATCCCGCCGGAGCTGCGCCCGATGGTCCAGCTGGACGGTGGCCGTTTCGCGACCTCCGACCTGAACGACCTCTACCGTCGCGTGATCAACCGCAACAACCGCCTGAAGCGCCTGCTCGATCTCGGGGCTCCCGAGATCATCGTGAACAACGAAAAGCGCATGCTCCAGGAAGCCGTTGACTCGCTGTTCGACAACGGCCGTCGCGGCCGTCCGGTCACCGGGCCGGGCAACCGCCCGCTGAAGTCGCTCTCCGACATGCTCAAGGGCAAGCAGGGGCGTTTCCGCCAGAACCTGCTCGGCAAGCGCGTGGACTACTCGGGCCGTTCGGTCATCGTGGTGGGCCCGCAGCTGAAGCTGCACCAGTGTGGTCTGCCCAAGCAGATGGCCCTGGAGCTGTTCAAGCCGTTCGTCATGAAGCGTCTGGTGGATCTGAACCACGCCCAGAACATCAAGAGCGCCAAGCGCATGGTCGAGCGGTACCGTCCACAGGTCTGGGATGTGCTCGAGGAGATCATCACCGAACACCCGGTGCTGCTCAACCGTGCACCGACCCTGCACCGTCTGGGCATCCAGGCGTTCGAACCGCAGCTCATCGAGGGCAAGGCCATCCAGCTGCACCCGCTCGTCTGCTCGGCGTTCAACGCTGACTTCGAC
The DNA here is from genome assembly GCA_030452125.1 of Micrococcaceae bacterium. GTDB lineage: Bacteria > Actinomycetota > Actinomycetes > Actinomycetales > Micrococcaceae > Arthrobacter_H. The sequence continues at coordinate 2,539 of JAKDMV010000019.1, read as the reverse complement.
GGTGACCAGATGGCAGTCCACCTGCCGCTGAGCCCCGAAGCCCAGGCCGAGGCGCGCATCCTGATGCTCTCCAGCAACAACATCCTCAAGCCCTCCGACGGACGCCCCGTGGCACTGCCGTCGCAGGACATGATCATCGGGCTGCACCACCTGACCACCAAGCGTCCGGGGGAAGCCGGCGAAGGCCATGCCTTCTCCTCGGTCGCCGAAGCGATCATGGCCATGGACCGTGGCGACCTGCACCTGAACTCCCTGGTGAAGATGCGCGTGGACGGCTTCGTGCCCTCCGACGAGCAGGCTGCCCCGGAAGGATGGGAAGAAGGCACCCCGGCGCTGATCGAGACCTCCCTCGGGCAGGTCCTGTTCAACGAGACGCTCCCGGCCGACTACCCCTGGGTCGCCCAGGTCACCGGCAAGGACGTGCTCTCGGAGATCGTCAACGACCTGGCGGAGCGCTACCCGAAGAACGTCACGGCCGAGACCCTGGACAACCTCAAGGACTCCGGCTTCAACTGGGCGACGCGCTCGGGCATCACCGTGGCCATCTCGGACATCACCTCCAACATGGACAAGAAGGCCATCCTCGCTCCGTACGAGGAGCAGGCGCTGAAGGTCCAGTCGCAGTACGACAAGGGCCTGATCTCCGATGACGAGCGTCGTTCGGAACTGATCGACGTCTGGGGCAAGGCCACCGACGAGGTCGCCGAGGCCATGCAGGCCGGCATGGAGGAGTTGAACACCATCAACCGGATGGTGACGTCGAAGGCTCGTGGTAACTGGCTGCAGCTGCGCCAGATCGCGGGTATTCGTGGCCTGGTGTCGAACCCGAAGGGTGAGATCATCCCGCGGCCGATCAAGTCCTCCTACCGTGAGGGACTGTCGGTTCTCGAGTACTTCATCGCGACGCACGGTGCCCGTAAGGGCCTGGCGGATACCGCGTTGAAGACCGCCAACTCGGGTTACCTGACCCGTCGTCTGGTGGACGTCTCGCAGGATGTTATCGTCCGCGAAGCCGACTGCGGAACCGAGCGCGGCCTGAACGTGCCGATCGCCTACGTCGACGAGATCGGGACCGTGCGCAAGCACGAGACCGTGGAGAACTCGGCCTACACCCGCACCATGGCCGTCGACGTCGTCGACGACGCCGGCAAGGTCCTGGCGGCTGCCGGTTCGGATGTGGGCGACGTCCTCATCGACGAGCTCTTTGCGGCAGGCATCCAGGAGATCAAGGTCCGTTCGGTCCTGACCTGCGAGTCCGCCGTCGGCACCTGTGCCCTGTGCTACGGACGGTCGCTGGCCACCGGCAAGACGGTGGACATCGGCGAAGCGGTGGGCATCATCGCCGCCCAGTCGATTGGTGAGCCGGGTACCCAGCTGACCATGCGTACCTTCCACACCGGTGGTGTCGCCTCCGCGGATGACATCACGCAGGGTCTGCCCCGTATTCAGGAGCTCTTCGAAGCACGTACCCCCAAGGGTGTCGCGCCGATCGCCGAAGTGGCCGGACGCGTCACCATCGAGGATGCGGAGAAGCAGCTGCGCATCGTCATCACCCCCGATGACGGTTCCGAGGAGAGCGCCTACCCGGTGCTCCGGCGTTCACGGATGCTCGTCGCCGACGGCGATTCGGTGGCGGTGGGCCAGCAGTTGGTCGCCGGTGCCATCGACCCGAAGCAGGTGCTGCGTGTCCTCGGACCCCGCGAGGCCCAGAAGTTCCTGGTCCGCGAAGTCCAGGAGGTCTACCAGTCCCAGGGTGTGGGCATCCACGACAAGCACGTGGAAGTCATTGTCCGCCAGATGCTTCGCCGCATCACGGTCATCGAATCCGGCGACACCGGGCTCCTGCCGGGCGAACTGGCTGACCGGGCCCGCTTCACCAGCGAAAACCGCAAGGCGGTTTCCGAGGGGAAGACGCCGGCTTCGGGACGTGACGAGCTCATGGGCATCACCAAGGCGTCGTTGGCCACGGATTCATGGCTCTCGGCGGCATCCTTCCAGGAGACCACGCGTGTCCTGACGCAGGCGGCGATGGAAGGCAAGAGCGACCCGCTGCTGGGCCTGAAGGAGAACGTGATCATCGGTAAGCTGATCCCGGCCGGCACCGGCTTGGAGCGCTACACGCAGGTCTCGGTGGAACCGACGGAGGAAGCCAAGGCCAACCTCTTCACGGGACCGAGCGCCTTCACCGGCTTCGATTACGAAGGAGTGGAGCCGGGCATGAGCCCCGAGTTCCACGCCATCCCGATGGATGACTACGACCTCGGAAACGATTTCCGGTAGTCACCAGCTGATCGTTTGATCCGCCCAATGGCCGGCATCCCTCGCGGGATGCCGGCCATTGTCATCCTCTGACTGGGACGGGAAGCACGCCTGGGTCCCCCCGGTCGAACTGGTGGACACCGGCCCCGGGCGGCGTGCCGAGGCGGTCGCCTCTGGGGGAGCAGCCCGGAACCAGCAATCAAGGTGGACTTGTCGACTGGTAGATATGTCTCACGATTATCTGCCGGCGGCCGGGGCGGGGGTTCCTGGTGCCCGGAGA
>JAKDMV010000106.1 GCA_030452125.1 Micrococcaceae bacterium | reverse complement strand
CGTCCCCGCCCCGTACTTCCACGAGGCCGAACCGATCCACCAGGATTTCTACGCCGCGAACCCCTACGAGGGCTACTGCCAGGTCATCATCAACCCCAAGTTGGCCAAAGCCAGGAAATATTACTCCCGGTGGCTGGCCGAATAAACCGTGATTCGGCACCTCGATAAGCTGGACCACCGATCAACCCCACAAACTCTTCCGAAAGCAGGCCGCTGATGGCACAGATCTACAACGACGTGACCGAACTGGTCGGACGCACTCCCCTGGTCCGCCTGAACCGCTTGGCCGAGGGCCTGCCGGCGCAGGTCGCGGTCAAACTCGAATTCGCCAACCCCGCCAATAGCGTCAAGGACCGCATCGGGGTGGCGATCGTCGACGCCGCCGAGAAGGCCGGCGCGCTGACAGCCGGTGGGACCATCGTGGAGGGGACCTCCGGCAACACCGGGATCGCCCTGGCCATGGTCGGGGCCGCCCGCGGTTACCGGGTCATCCTCACCATGCCCGAGACCATGTCGACCGAACGCCGGGTCATGCTGCGCGCCTTCGGTGCCGAGATCGTGCTGACCCCCGGGTCCGAGGGCATGCGCGGCGCCGTGGAGAAGGCCAAGGAAATCGTCGCCCATACCGAGAACGCCATCTGGGCCCAGCAGTTCGCCAACCAGGCCAACCCCGAGATCCACCGCACCACCACGGGCCAGGAGATCTGGGACGACACGGACGGGGCGGTGGACGTCCTGGTCGCCGGCATCGGCACCGGCGGCACCATCACCGGGGCCGGCCAGCTGCTGCGCGGGAAGAAGTCCGAGGTGCAGATCGTCGCGGTGGAGCCGAAGGATTCGGCCATCCTCAACGGTGGCGCCCCCGGCCCGCATAAGATCCAGGGCCTGGGCGCGAACTTCGTTCCCGAGGTCCTGGACACCGAAATCTACAACGAGGTCCTGGACGCCACGATCGAGGATTCCGTGCGGGTCGCCCGTGACCTGGGAACCAAGGAAGGCATCCTCGGGGGCATCTCCGCCGGTGCCGCCGTATGGGGTGCCCTGCAGGTCGCCGCCCGTCCAGAGAACGCCGGCAAGCTCATCGTCGCCGTGGTCCCCGACTTCGGCGAACGCTACATCTCCACCCTGTTGTACGACGACATCCGCGGATAGCGGCAGCACCTGAAGGACAACCACCAGCAAAGGTTTCGTGTGACGTTCCTATCCCGCCTGAAAGAGGATCTCGAAGGGGCCCGCGCCCATGACCCGGCGGCACGCGGCAACGCCGAGAACGCGCTGGCCTATTCGGGCCTGCATGCCATCTGGGCCCACCGGCTGACCCACCGGCTCTGGCAGACCCCGGCGCTGCGCCTTCCGGCGCGGCTGATTTCGCAGTTGGCGCGCTTCACCACGGGGATCGAGATCCACCCGGGGGCGACCCTGGGCCGCCGGTTCTTCATCGACCACGGCATGGGCGTCGTCATCGGCGAGACCGCCGAGATCGGCGACGACGTGATGATCTACCACGGGGTGACCCTCGGGGGCCGGTCCTTGGCGAAGGTCAAGCGCCACCCGACCATCGGGGACCGGGTGGTCATCGGTGCCGGGGCGAAGGTCCTGGGGCCGATCGTCATCGGTGCCGATTCGGCGATCGGGGCCAATGCCGTGGTGGTCAAGGATGCCCCGGTGGATTCGATCATCACCGGCATCCCGGCGACCAACCGGCCACGCCGACCCCAGGAGCACCAGCCGGCCGTGGATCCAGCCGAATACATCGACCCGGCGATGTGGATCTGACCGGCGGCCAAGGCCTCCCACGACGAACGGTCCGGGACCGGCAGTTCTTTGCTGCCGGTCCCGGACCGTTCGTGTGCGTCCGTGCTAGGCGGGGCGCTGTTCGGGACTGACCGTCTTGGCCGGATCTCGCTCGACCACATCCCCCAACGCCTCATCGATGCGGGTCATCAATTCCGTGGGGATCTCCACCCCCGAGGCCTTCACGTTCTCGGCGACCTGCTCGGGGCGTGAGGCCCCGACCAGGGCGGTGGCCACGTTCTCGTTCTGCAACACCCAGGCAATCGCCAGCTGGGACATCTTCAACCCCAGTTCATCGGCGATCGGTTCCAGCTGCTGCACCCGGCCGAGCACGTCATCGGTCATGAAGCCCGAGATGGTCTTCTTCCCGCCCTTCTCATCCGTGGCCCGGCTGCCTTCCGGCGCCGGTTGCCCCGGGCGGTATTTGCCGGAGAGCACGCCCTGGGCCATGGGCGACCAGACGACCTGGGACATACCCAGTTCCTTCGAGGCCGGGACGACCTCGGCCTCGATGACCCGCCAGAGCGCGGAGTACTGCGGCTGGTTCGACACCAGCGAGAAACCGGCCTGTTTGGCCAACGCCTGACCCTCGCGCAGCTGGGATGCACTCCATTCGGAGACCCCGATGTAGAGGGCCTTGCCGGCCCGTACGACGTCGGCGAAGGCCTGGATGGTCTCCTCCAACGGCGTCTGGTGGTCGTAGCGGTGCGCCTGATACAGATCGACGTAGTCCATCCCCAACCGGCTCAGCGAACCGTTGATGCCTTCCATGATGTGTTTGCGCGAGAGCCCGCAGTCGTTGGGCCCCTTGGGCCCCACCAGCCCGAAGACCTTGGTGAAGACCTCCAACGATTCACGGCGTTGGCCCTTCAGCGCGCCGCCCAGGACCTCTTCGGCCGCGCCGTTGGCGTAGACGTCCGCCGTGTCGAAGGTGGTGATTCCCGCCTCCAGGGCGGCCTGGACGCATTCGGTGGCGACGTCGTTTTCCACCTGGGAGCCGTGCGTCAGCCAGTTGCCGTAGGTGATTTCGGAAATTTTGAGCCCCGAGGCCCCGAGAAATCTATAATCCATGCCCTCAGCCTATGCCCGCGGGCCTGAGTCAAAACAGGGCACGACGGCGGAACCCGGAATGGTTCCGCCGTCGTGCCCGCAGGAGCGTGTCGGCAGGGGGTGGCCCCGCCGGTGTGGTCGCTAGTGCGTGGAGACTGCTTCGATCTCGGTCTTGTCTCCGCTCCACTGGGTGTGGAAGGTTCCTTCGGCGTCCATCCGGTTGTAGGTGTGGGCGCCGAAGAGGTCGCGCAGACCCTGGGTCAGGGCTGCCGGCAGGCGCTTGCGGCGCAGGCCGTCGTAGTAGGCCAGCGAGGAGGAGAAGACCGGGACGGGGATGCCCAGGGAAACCGCCGTCGAGACCACGCGGCGCCAGGCCGGGACGGCCCCGGCAATGGCCTCGGAGAAGGATGGGGTGAACAGCAGGTTGGCCGGCTTGTCGTCCGAGGAGTAGGCCTTCATGATGTCGGCCAGCAGTTCGGCGCGGATGATGCAGCCACCGCGCCAAAGCGAGGCGATCTCGTCGAGCTTCAGATCCCAGTCGTACTCGGTGGCTGCCGCGGTGAGCATGTCCAGGCCCTGGGCGTAGGAGACGAGCTTGGAGGCGAAGAGCGCCTGGCGGACGTCCTCGACGAAGTCGTCGCCGAGAGTGACGTCCTGCTCGTGTCCGGCCAACACGTCCTGGGCGATGGCGCGCTGGTCGCGCTGGGAGGACAGCCCGCGGGCGAAGACCGATTCGGCGATGGCCGAGGTGGGCGATCCCAGATCCAGGGCCGATTGCACGGTCCAGCGGCCGGTACCCTTCTGGCCTGCCGAGTCCACGATGACGTCCACGAGCGGTTTGCCGGTCTTGGCGTCCTGGTGGGCCAGGACCTCTGCGGTGATTTCGATGAGGAAGGAGGCCAGTTCGCCCTTATTCCATTCCGTGAAGATCGTGGCCTGGTCGGCCGGTTCGATTCCGGCGCCGGAGCGCAGCAGGTCGAAGGCCTCGCCGATGACCTGCATGTCGGCGTATTCGATGCCGTTGTGGACCATCTTCACGAAGTGGCCGGCGCCGTCGGTGCCGATCCAGGCGCAGCACGGATCCCCGTCGACGTGCGCCGAGATCTTCTCGAGCATCGGGCCCAGGGCCCTGTAGGACTCCTCGGAGCCGCCGGGCATGATGGACGGGCCCAAGAGGGCGCCTTCCTCGCCGCCGGAGACGCCGATGCCCACGAAGTGCAGGTCCTTTTTCGCCAGGGCTGCTTCACGGCGGCGGGTGTCCTGGAAGTTCGAGTTGCCGCCGTCGATGACGATGTCACCGGCTTCGAGCAGCGGAACGAGCTTGTCGATGACCGAATCGACCGGGGCGCCTGCCTTGACCATGAGCAGCACGCGGCGCGGGGTCTCCAGCGACTCGACGAGCTCCTCCATGGTGTCGGTGCGGATGAACTCGCCCTCATCGCCGTGTTCCTTGAGCAAGGCGTCGGTCTTCTCGATCGATCGGTTGTGCAGGGCCACCGTGTAGCCGTTGCGGGCGAAATTGCGGGCGAGGTTCGCGCCCATGACCGCTAGGCCGGTGACGCCGATTTGTGCCTTCATCAGGACTCCATCCATTGGAAACAAGACGAGCTGGTGCCCCGGCACACTACGGTGCCGGACACGGCTCCGTGACTGGTTCCCAGTCTAGTTCGCCCGCCCCTCGGCGGAAAGCCGATCAAGCTGTTGCCTGCTGCCGACAGTAACAAGTCAACGATTCACCAACTGGAGAGTTTGTATAGAAACATACAAAGACACGGTATTGTTGCGAAGGGAGTTCTGCGCCGGGGCTCGCTGGTAGCGTGACGATATGGGCTGGCCGACGAACGATGGGGACACCGCATTGCGCTCTTTTCCCGCCCATTCTCCTCCGACACCCCTCATCGGCCCCTTAGCACTTCCCCTGCTGCACGTCATGACACTGAACATCCGGCGGCGCATGCCACCGTTCTGGTTTCCGGCGGCGGATCGATGGGCCCGCCGCCGTCCCCTGCTGCAGCAACTGCTGGCCGCCGAGCAACCCACCGTGCTGGCCTTGCAGGAAGTGATGCCGGGCCCATCCCGGCAGATCCGGGACATGCTCGGCGCTGCCTACGCCTCCGTGGGGACCGGGCGGTCCGCCGGTGGCCGCGGGGAACGCTGCGAACTGCACTACGACCGCCGCCGACTTCACCTGCTTGATTCCCGGTTCTGGTGGCTTTCGGAGCACCCGGAACGTCCCGGTTCGCGTTCCTTCGGCAACCCACTACCCCGCTTCGTCGTCCAGGGACACTTCAGCGATCGGGGCACCGGTGCACGCTTCCATGTCCTGGTCACGCATCTGGATCCGTTTTCCGCCCCGTCGCGCCGGGCCTCGGCCCAACTACTGCACCGCGTGGTGGCGGATCTTCCCGATCCGGTCATCCTGCTGGGGGACTTCAACGCAGGCACCGGCTCCCCGGCCCACCGTCACCTGGTCGACGGTCGGGTCCTGGCCGATGCCCTGGAGGTGTCAACGCGACAGGTCGGCGCCGACTGTTCGACGTTCACCCGGTATGGCAGCCCCACCAGCACCGGCCCCCGGTTGGATTGGATCCTCGTCTCCCCCGGCCTTCAGGTCGAGTCGGCGGGAGTGAATGCACTGCGCCTGGGCGGAGCCGCCGTCTCAGACCACGAACCCGTCCACGCAGTGCTGAACCTCGGCCCGAAGCATTCGGCCCACCCCGAAGGGGGCCCGTCATGGAAGCGGTGAGACACGCCCTCTTCCGGCCTCCCGTGAACCGGGTGGTGCTCCTGGCCGACGTCGTGCGGGCAGCCATGCTCATCAGCGTCGTGGTCGCCGGGGTGGGGTGGGGCTGGATCCAGGTAGCTGTCTTCATGCTCGCCGTATTGGCGACCTTGATCCCTCGCGCGCTGGGACTACGGGCCAGCCTGGACCTTTGCGTCGGCATCGCCTCGCTGGCAGCCGCCTGGAGCAACGTCTTCGACCTGTATGTGCTCCTGCCGGGGTGGGATAAGTTCATGCACGCAGTATTGGGCGGACTGATTGCCGTCTTGTCAGTGGTGATCGCCCAGCGGGCGGGCATCCTGCCGCCGACCATTCAGCGGCCCGGCGCATTGGTCGTGGCCACCCTCGTTCTCGGCTTGGCCACCGGAGCAGTCTGGGAGCTGTTGGAGTGGGCCGGACACACCCTCATCGACCCGGGGGTACACGTGGGCTACCAGGACACCATGGGCGATCTGGCGGCCGACGGCCTGGGGGCCCTGATCGGGGGATTCCTCCTTCCCTCCCTGACGGCTGATCCCCCGGAACCTGCCGCCCCGCCATGCTCCCCCGGGCAGGCAGCCTCGCCGCATGGCCCCCGGGAGCTGCCATGAACCGCCCGACGGTCAGTGTGGTGATCCCGGTCAAGGACGACGCCGAAAAACTGCGGCATTGCCTGGAGGCGCTGGCCGGGCAGCAGGTGGCCCCCCTCGAAATCATCGTCGTGGACAACGGCTCCAGCGACGACAGCGCGGGCGTGGCCCGAGGCAACGGGGCACAGGTCCTCTTCGAACCCCGCCCCGGAATCGGCGTCGCCAGTGCTGCCGGCTACCACCGGGCGCGTGGAGACATCCTGGCCCGGCTGGACGCCGATTCGGTGCCGGCCCCGGACTGGATCGCCACGATCGTCGCGTCCTTCCATGCCGATGCCGGCGTGGATGCGATCACCGGCCCAGCCCACTTCAATGACGGCCCCTCCGCCCTGCGCCGACCGGCCCTGTGGGCCTACCTCCTGCCCTACTTTGCGCTCTCTTCCCTGGCCTTGGGGCATGTGCCGCTCTTCGGCTCCAACATGGCCTTCAGACGTCGAGCCTGGCACGAGGTCAGCGATCACCTCCACACCGATCGTTGGCTGGTCCACGACGACTTCGATCTCTCGTTCCATTTGGGCGTCAAGCATGTGCTCCGTTTCGTACCGACCCTGCGCACCGGCATCTCGATGCGCCCCTTCCACGATGGCGGGGCGGTCCTGCGCCTGCGCCGCGGGTTCCATACGGTGTTCCTGCATTGGCCCCACGATCTGCCCTGGCTTCGGATCACCCGGCGGCTGCGCACAAGGTTCCGGCGTCCCGCCCACAGGGGCCAGTACGACGGCGGGGCTCCAGGGAATCCTGCGTCGTGGGACGATCAGGACATGGACTTGCAGGTATCCCCGGTGCTGACGATCCCGGCTTCGGAGCTCGGCTGGCGTTTTTCGCGGGCCTCCGGTCCCGGCGGGCAACACGTGAACACCACCGATAGCCGGGTGGAACTGTTCTGGAACATCGCCGTCTCCCCCACCCTGGGTGAAGAGGACCGTGAACTGCTGTTGGACCGTCTGGGTCCGCGGCTGGTCGCAGGGACCCTCACCGTCACCTCCTCCGAACAACGCTCACAACGCCGAAATCGCGAGAGGGCCCTGGAGAAACTGGCCCAACTCATCCGCGAGGCCCTGGCCCCGGCGGGACCCAAGCGGCGTCCGACGAAACCGACCCGGGGCTCCAAACGCCGTCACCGGGCCGCGAAGAAGCAACGATCCGACGTCAAACAGCAGCGCCGCCGGCCCTCCGCGGAGTAGGTTCCACCCGGGGACCATCCTTACCCCCGGCCCGCCGGCGGTTCCGGCTCAGGCGCTGGCGTGCCAGACATCCTCCCACTTCAGGGCCAACGACCCGGCCGTTTCATGGGCATTGAGCCCGCTGGGGTTGGGAAGGACCCACAGTTGCACGTCCTCCGGCCACCCTTCCGGTGGCGTGTCGGTCTGCAAGCCCAGCGTGGCCCGGGGTTGGCTGAAGGCCACCCGGTACGCTGTCACCCCCAAGACGCCCACTGCCCGGGGCCGCAGGATGCGTACCCGCTCCACGAGTCGGGCCCCGCCGGCCCGCAGTTCCTCGGTCGTCAGTTCGTCTGCCCGTGCCGACGTGCGCTCAACCATGTTGGTGATCCCCAGGCCGCGCTCCGCCAGCATCCGTTCGTCCACCGCGGCGAGTCCTCGTGAGGCATCGACTTTCCGGTCGAGGACTCCCGCCAGGGCCAGGGACGTCCAGAACCTGTTTCCCGGCCGGGCGAAAGGCGCATTGACCGCTGCCGTCCAGGGACTGGGGTTGATCCCGACGATCAGCAATCGGAGCATTCCAGCCGATAACCGGTCCGCTGGGTAGGGCAGGACGTCTTCGCGCCCCAGGCCCGAGTGCGCCGCGTGGGCCACGTCCGTCTTCGTGGGCCGTTTTCCACCCAGCGGGGATTCGCTTCGCCACGGTGTCCAGTCGGCGGCAAGTCGCATCTGCATGGGGACAGCCTAGATCGTGTCGGATTAGGCGGCATCCACACGGCGGTGGCGCACCATACAATGGCGCCCCCGCGCCTCGCGGAACCGCGGTGGGAATGAAAAATCCCCGTCGTCCTTTCGGCGGTGCCTGAAGGATGACGGGGATTCATGGGGTGGGCCCTACCGGGATCGAACCGATGACATTCACGGTGTAAACGTGACGCTCT